>JBJXEK010000113.1:0-15800 GCA_046155055.1 Novosphingobium sp.
GCGCGCGGGCAGGCCGAGGCCATCGCGCGCAGCACCGAAAAATGCCTCTCGCTCGGCGTGCCGCTGATCGCCGTGATCGTGGGCGAAGGCGGCTCGGGCGGCGCGGTTGCGCTGGCTTCAGCCAACCGCGTGCTGATGCTGGAGCACGCGGTCTATTCCGTGATCTCGCCCGAAGGCTGTGCATCGATTTTGTGGCGGGGCGCAGACCGCGCGCCTGATGCGGCCGAGGCAATGAAGATGACCGCCGCCGACCTGCTGCAGCTCGGCGTGATCCACCGCATCGTCTATGAACCGACCGGCGGCGCGCACCGAAACCATGCCGAAACGATCAAGCGCCTTGCGATGGCGCTGCGCACCGAGCTTGACGATCTCGCCAATATGGACGCCGAGGAAATGCGGGCCGAGCGCTGGGACTTCTTCATGCAGCTGGGTGCGCTCTAAAAGCATTGCCCGGCTTGGGCACGGCGCGAGAACGGATCGACCCTGCAGTCGATCAGTGCCTTGGCCTGCAGGCGCAGGCCCCACCAACCGGATAGACCGCGCGATAACTGACAAGGCGGATGGACCAATCGCGAGGCTCCGCCCTCAGCGCGCAGCCTGACCGCTGTGATCGATCCAGTCCGTGCGCTGGGCGGAGGCTATTGCGCCGTCCCCGCGCTTGCCGCAGAGGCCCGCTTGACATGACCGAGACAGCCCCCGCCGATCCGCAACCGGCCTCGACCCGCCGCCGCATGCTGGCCGTTGCCGGCGTGGCCATAGTGCTCTGTGCAATTGCCTGTGCATTGTGGTGGCTGCTGATCGGCTCGGGCCAACTGACGACCGACGATGCTCATGTTGGCGGCGATACCGCTCAGATCACCCCGCTGATCTCCGCGCCGGTGCGTGCAGTGCTCAAGAGCGATACCGACGCCGTGAAGGCGGGCGACGTGCTCGTCGTGCTCGATGATCCCGGCGCGCGCAACCAGCTGGATCGAGCCGAGGCTGCGCTCGACCGCGCGATCCGCCGGGTGCGCGGCTATGATGCCTCAAACAGATTGTTCGAAGCCCAGATCGCTGCCCGCATCGCCGATGTGACTTGGGCTGAAACACAGGTGCGGCAGGCGCGCTCGGCGCCTCTGAAGGGGCAGTCTGATCCCGCGCACCGCGCCACTCGTATCGATCGCGGCGCGGAGGCGGGCGAGGATGTGACGGCCGCGCGCAATGCCGAAGCGAAGGCCAAAGCGAACCTCGCCTCGACCCGCGCCGCACTCGCGCAGGCTCATGCGAACCAGACTGCCGCGCAGGCCTCGCTTGCGGCCAACCGGGCGCTCACCAGCGGCACAGCGGCGGCGGACAACCCCGACGTTGCCGCGGCGCGGGCCAAGCGCGATCAGGCCCGGGTCGACGCCTCACGCGCCCTCCTGCGCGCGCCATTCGCCGGGGTGATCGCGCGGCGGCAAGTGCAGGTCGGGCAACGGGTTGCGGCGGGTGCTACGCTGATGACCGTGGTTCCGGTCGAGCATCTCTACGTCGATGCCAACTTCAAGGAAGCACAGTTGCGCACAATCAAACCAGGCCAGACGGCCAAGCTGACCTCGGATACCTACGGCGGCAGTGTGCCGTTTTACGGCAGAGTGATCGGCCGGGGGGCAGGCACTGGCTCGGCTTTCGCACTGATCCCGGCACAGAACGCAACGGGCAACCGGATAAAGGTCGTGCAACGCATCCCCGTGCGCATCCGCCTCGATCCCGCCGAACTGCGCGCCAATCCTCTCGCAATCGGCACTTCGATGACGGTAACTGTGAACCTTGGCCATTGAGCGCGCCCCCATGCCGCAGTTCACCGCGGCTTTTCGCCGGACGACCGGCGCAACACCGGGCGCATGGCGGCGCTGTCTGACAACCTGATCAGGCTTGACGGCCTCGGTGCATGGTTCTTTGCTGCCTTCGCCCAGATAGGCTGACGGAAACAGGACTGATGACAAAGCGCATGCTGGCGGAAAACGAACGGGACGAACGCGAAGTGGTCGCAGCGATGCGCGGCGGCCCCGGCAGCGTGACCGTGCGGCATTTCCGCTTTGCCGGGCAGGCAGCGCCCGCCCGGTTTCTGATCCTCGAGATCCCGCCCGGCGCCGCCGAGGGCGCGCACACCCATCATGACGACGATCGCAACGGCATCGGAGCCTATGACGAGTTCTACTATGTGATCTCCGGTCAGGGCCTCGCAACCCTGGGCGAGGACAGCATCCCCGTTTCGGCCGGTGACTACTGGCATGCCCCGCTCGGCATTGCGCGCGGCCTTGCCAATGCCGATCCGGTGGTACCGCTGAAAGTCCACCTCACCGTCGTGCTGCGAGAAGTCGCCTGCGATTAAGTGCGGCGGCGATAGCGGGAAGGCACCGCGGAAAGGACGAGGGCCTCAAGCTGCGTCGCCGCCTTGATCTGCGGGGCCTCGCTGAAGCGATGGGCGGTTCGGCCGCGTTTCGCAGCGGCCGCCCGCTTGGCAGGATCCTCATTCCAGTACAGCCAGTCGCGCATGGTCAAGGCGGGATCGTGCCGCGCCCTTTTCAGCCACGGATGATCATCCGAAACGTATTGGAACTCGAGGTCCATATAGACCTTGAGACCCGCTGCATGCGGGCCCGACACCATCGAAATCGGTCGCGAAACAGTGGTGATAGAACGCAGAAGGCTGCACCGGAGTGAGCAGAATGATCGTGACGCAAAGCCGCTTGATCGTGTCGAGGCTCTGACGCAGGCCCTCAAGGTTGCCGATCCTGTCCCCGTCGGAATCGCGGAAGCTACGGACAAAGACGTGGTAGAAGATTTCGCTGCGGGGGCAAGGCATGCCGCGGCCTTTCGGACCGGTCCAGCAGCCTGCGACTAAATACGAATAGAGCCGAGGGACGCGGGGTAGCCTGCCTCCCCGCAGGGCTATCCTTCCACGCAGACGTCGACCAGTGTCGGATAGTCGGCCGCGAAAGAATGGCGTAGCGCCGCGTCAAGATCGGCTGCATGCGCGACCCGGACGGCGCGCACGCCCTGCCCTGCGGCCAGCGCACAGAAATCGAGATGCGGCAGCTGTGTGCCCGGCAGATCCTGCATGCCGAAGATCCGGCCAAAGCTGTGCAGCGCTTCGTAGCGGCCGTTGTTGACAATGATGAAGCTCACCGGCGTGCCCAGCAGCGCCGCCGCGTGAAGCGCTTGGATCGCGTACATGCTCGATCCATCGCCCAGCACCGCGATGATCTTGTCCGCCGGCCGGGCCAGCGCGATGCCGACCGATGCGGGCATGGCATAGCCCAACCCGCCGCTCGCCGTGGTGTAGAACGTGTCGCGCTCGAGGATCGGCAGATGGTCGTGCATCGGCCCGCGGCTCGACGGTGCCTCTTCGACGACGACCGAACCCGCAGGGCGCAGGCTGGCGATCTGCTGCATCAGATAGCGGTCCGACAGGACCAACCCGTCGAGCAGCGGGCTTGCCGCGCGCGGCGGTGGCGGACTGCGCCGCACCGGTGCCGGGCCTTGCAGCAAGGCCCGGCAGGCGAGCCGGCAATCGGCCACGATCGCCTGACCTGAAGGCGACCACGCGGCGTGCGCAGGGTTATCGCCGATGGCCCACACGGCAGCCCCCTCAGGCGCATGCGGACCATGCCCCTCGACATGATAGAGTGACATCGGTCCGCCCAGCACGAGGATGAAGTCATGGCCTTCAAGGCTCTGGACGATCGCTTCGCGCGCCGCTGTCAGGAAGCCGCGGAACAGCGGGTGTTGCTCGGGAAAGCTGTTGCGCGAGGCCATCGGGGCGACCCACACGCCCGCACTGTGCCGCTCCGCCAGCGCGATGAGTTCATCCCAGGCCTCGTCGCGCGCCGCGCCTGCGCCAACAACGATCACGGGATTGCGTGCACCCGCTAGCGCTTCTGCCGCCTCGGCCAGCGCCGCAGGATCGCCAGGGTTGCGCGCAAAGACGCGGCGCGGGGCAATCGGATTGCACGGACGGTCCCAATCGTCGATCGGCACCGAGACAAACGTCGGGCCAAACGGCGGTTCCATCGCCACGTGGTAGGCACGCGCGATTGCGGCGGGCACATCCTCGGCCCGTGCGGGCTCGCACGCCCACTTAACGAACGGCCGGGGGAACTCAGTGGCCTGCTGCGCGAACAGGAACGGCTCGTAGGGCAGGATCGAGCGGGCCTGCTGCCCGGCGGTCACGACCAGCGGGGTCTGGTTCTTGAAGGCCGTGAACAGATTGCCAAGCGCATGGCCTGTCCCGGCAGAACTGTGGAGATTGACCAGTGCCGCATTGCGCGTGGCCTGCGCGAACCCGTCGGCCATCGCCATGACAACAGATTCCTGAAGCCCCAGCACATATCGGAAACCGGCGGGCAGATCGCGGAACATCGGCAGTTCGGTTGATCCGGGATTGCCGAAGATCGTGGTCATCCCATGCGCTTCGAGCAGGGCAAAGGTCGCATCACGCACCGTTGGCATAGTCTCTCCCCGCCATCACCCGGCTGCACCGCAACTTGTCTGCACAGCACGCCGGGTCAAGCCAAATGCACGGCAAGACATGCGCCCTGTGCAACGCGGCTGCGCGCGAACCAGCTCATGGCGTGGATGGATTCCCATTCATCCCAAAACGTTGTCGCCCCGAGCGAAGGCCACTAAGGCCCACACGAGCAGGGAGAATTGTACATGCGTGTCGCAACGCTTCACGATGGAACACCCGACGGCCGGCTCGTGGTTGGATCGCCCGACGGCAGCGCCTGTGCGCCTGCGCCCTTCGCCACGCTGCAAGCGGCGCTCGAAAACTGGGCCGGAGCAGCGCCGCAACTCGCCGCGATCACCGCGTTTCCTGAGCCGCTCGATCCTGAGCAGATCATCGCCCCGCTGCCGCGCGCGTGGCAGTGGCGCGATGGCTCGGCCTACCAGAGTCACGGCGATCTGGTTGGCAACGAAAGCCCAGATGAAAAACAGCGTGGTTACGAACAGCCGCGCCATCACCAGCCTCGAAGCCCGATTGGTATTGTATTTGTATGAGTATAAAGGCAAAAGGGGCGGGTCAAGACGAACGGGAGGCGGGACGATCATGGCGCGAAAAACGCAACGAAAGGCTTTGGCGCTCGGCATTCTGTTGGCCGGCACTGCATCCGCGCACGCCGCCACGGCAGAGCGCAGCGATGCAGGCACGCTGAAGGACGGCACGAGGGTCGAGGCGATCACGCTCGCCAACGGCAGAGGCATCTCGGCGCGCATCCTGACCTATGGCGCGACGCTCCAGTCGCTCGTCGCGCCCGACCGCCGAGGCCAGAAGGCCGACGTCGTGCTCGGCCATGCCACCGCTGCCGAGTATGAGGCCGCACACACCTATTTCGGAGTCACCGTCGGGCGCGTCGCCAACCGCATCGCGGGCGGCCGCTTCACGCTGGACGGGCTCGTCTACACCGTCCCGAAAAACAACGGTGCCAATTCGCTGCATGGCGGCGACAAGGGGTTCGACCGGGCCAACTGGACGGTAGCAAGGCTGGTCAGCGGTCCGGTGGCGTCGGTTGTCCTCACCCACCACAGCCCGGATGGCGACATGGGCTATCCCGGTGCGCTCGATGTCACGGTCACTTACTCGCTCAACGAACACGGCGATCTGGGCATCGTGTTCGAGGCGACGACCGACAGGCCGACCGTCGTGAACATGACCAACCATGCGCTGTTCAATCTGGCCGGCGACGGCGCGCCGCAGGGCGCTATGGCCCAGCGCCTCACGATCCCGGCGTCGCGGTTCACGCCGGTGGATGCGGGCCTGATCCCGACCGGCGAGCTGCGCGAGGTGACCGGCAGCGTCTTCGATTTCCGAAAAGGCCGCGTGTTGGCCGAAGGCTTGCGCGACGGGACCGACCCGCAGATCGTGATCGGGCGCGGCTATGATCACAATTTCGCGCTCGACAAGGGTCAGACAACCACGCCGGAGCTCGCCGCGTGCCTTGAAGATCCGGCCTCCGGGCGCGTTCTCGAGGTTCTGACGACCGAGCCCGGCCTGCAAGTCTACACTGGCAATTTCCTTGACGGCACGGTGATCGGCAAAGCGGGCCATCTTTACCGGATGGGCGATGGCATCGCGCTTGAGGTTCAGAAGTTTCCCGACACGCCCAACCAGCCCCGGTTCGGTTCGGTGCGGGTCGATCCGGGCAAGCCCTATCGCCATGCAATGATCTATCGCTTTTCCGTGAGCAAATGATGTCCAAACGCCGCTCCGCTGCCTGGTTCGACAATCCAGACAATATCGACATGACCGCGCTTTATTTGGAGCGCTACCTGAACTTCGGCATCAGCTTGGAGGAGCTGCGCTCGGGCCGTCCGATCATCGGCATTGCGCAGACCGGATCGGATCTCAGCCCGTGCAACCGCCACCATCTCGTGCTCGCCGAACGAGTGCGCGAAGGCATTCGCGAGGCCGGCGGCATTCCGCTCGAATTTCCCGTCCATCCCATTCAGGAGACCGGCAAGCGTCCGACCGCCGGACTCGACCGCAACCTTGCCTATCTTGGCCTTGTCGAAGTGCTGTACGGCTATCCTTTGGACGGCGTTGTCCTGACGATCGGCTGCGACAAGACCACGCCTGCCTGCCTCATGGCGGCGGCCACGGTGAACCTGCCCGCCATCGCGCTCTCGGTGGGCCCCATGCTCAACGGCTGGCACAAAGGCGAACGCACCGGCAGCGGCACGATCGTCTGGAAAGCGCGCGAGATGTTGAGCCGCGGCGAAATTGACGACGCCGGGTTCATCAAGCTGGTTGCCAGCTCTGCGCCATCGACCGGCTATTGCAACACGATGGGCACCGCGACGACGATGAATTCGCTGTGCGAAGCGCTCGGCATGTCGCTGCCCGGTTCGGCCGCAATTCCGGCACCCTATCGCGACCGGCAGGAGAATGCCTATCGCACCGGTCTGCGCATCGTCGGAATGGTCAACGAGGACCTGAAGCCTTCGGACATCATGACACGCGACGCCTTCCTCAACGCCGTTGTCGTCAATTCGGCCATCGGCGGATCAACCAACGCACCGATCCATCTGGCGGCGATCGCGCGCCACATGGGCGTCGAGCTCACACTGCGCGACTGGCAGGAGCACGGCCACAAGGTGCCGCTGCTCGTCAATCTGCAGCCGGCGGGCGAGTATCTGGGCGAGGACTATTATCACGCGGGCGGCGTGCCTGCAGTCACCAGCCAGCTCATCGAACAAGGGCTGATCCGCGAGCAGGCCATGACTGCCAATGGCCGCACCATCGGCGAGAATTGCCGGGGCGTGGCAATCGAGGACGAAAAGGTCATCCGGCCTTTCACTTCGCCGCTGCTTACCGACGCCGGGTTCCTCATCCTGTCGGGCAACTTGTTCGACAGCGCGATCATGAAGACCAGCGTGATCTCGAGCGAATTCCGCGCGCGCTATCTCAGTAATTCCGATGATCCCGAGGCGTTCGAGGGACCGGTCGTCGTGTTCGACGGGCCGGAGGACTACCACGCCCGGATCGACGATCCCGCGCTTGCCATCGACTCTGCGACCCTGCTCGTGATGCGCGGCGCTGGCCCGATAGGCTATCCGGGTGCCGCCGAAGTCGTGAACATGCGGGCGCCGGCCTATCTGCTGCGCGAGGGCATCGCAGCCTTGCCGTGCCTTGGCGACGGGCGGCAGTCGGGCACCTCGGGCAGCCCCTCGATCCTCAACGCCTCGCCCGAGGCCGCGGCGGGCGGCGGACTGGCGCTGCTGGTTTCAGGCGACCGCGTCCGCATCGATCTCAAGCGCGGCACGGTCGATGTGCTTATCGGCGCGGACGAACTGGCGGCACGCCGGGCGGTGCTCGAAGCGAAGGGCGGCTACCCCTTTCCGTCCTCGCAGACCCCGTGGCAGGCCATCCAGCGCGCGGCGGTCGGCCAGCTCGAAACCGGCGCGATCCTCGAGGGCGCCGAGACGTTCCAGCGCATCGCCCAGACCCGCGGTCTGCCGCGCGACAACCACTGATCCGGAGGTCCTGCGTGACATTTAACGGTTCCATCCTGATCGGCGCGCGCGATATGCGCCGCGACACCGTGTTCCGCGCAGTCGAGGCCGCGAGCGCGATCGAGACCGTCGGCGATAGCCTGATCGAGCCCGCGATGCGCGAAACCGGTCTGCCGCTCGACCATGCTGATCCCGCCCACCTGCTCGTGTCGGGCACGGGCCTGACGCACCTTGGCTCGGCCGAAGGGCGCGACAAGATGCACAAGGGGGCCGCAGCGGGCGATGTGCACGTCCATTTCTTCGGCACCGCGACCTTGTCGTTCAGCGACGGCGTAGCCACGCAGGACGCCGACGTGTTCGAGATTGAAGCCGACGCCTTCACGCTGCCCTTGCGCAATCCGCTTGTGCGCGAAAATGCCTCCAGCCCAATCAAGGTCCGCGTCCTGTGACGAGCATCCGCCTCGGGTTGGTCGGGCTCGGCAAGATTGCGCGGGACCAGCATCTTCCCGCCATCGCTGCAACTGATGGTATCGATCTGGTCGCTGTCGCCAGTCGCAACGCCAGAGCGGATGGGGTGAACAACTATCCCGACCTCGCAGCGATGCTGGCAGGCGAACCCGATCTGGATGCAGTGGTGCTCTGCCAGCCGCCCGAGGCCCGCTATGCGGCGGCGCAAATGGCACTGGCGGCGGGCAAGCACGTTTTTCTCGAAAAGCCACCCGGTGCAACGGTGTCCGAAGCGCAGGCGCTTGCTGCGCTGGGCCGGCTGCAGCGCAGGACGCTCTTTGCAAGCTGGCACTCGCGGTATGCCGCAGGTGTGGCGACCGCAAAGGCGTGGGTCGCCGCGCATACTGCCGAGCGCTTCACGATCACCTGGAAGGAAGACGTCCGCCACTGGCATCCCGGACAGGACTGGATCTGGGAGCCCGGCGGCTTCGGCGTGTTCGACCCGGGGATCAACGCGCTTTCGATCCTGACCGAAGTGATTGGCGCGCCAGTGCGCCTGATCGATGCCGAGCTCGAAACGCCCAGCAACAAGCAGGCTCCGATCGCCGCAAAGCTGCTAATGGCAGCGGCAAACGAAGTGCCGATCATGGCTGATTTCGATTTCCGCCAGACCGGACCGCAGATCTGGGATATCGTGATCGAAAGCAGCGGCGGAACGCTCATCCTGTCGCATGGCGGCAATCAGGTGACGATCGACGGGGCGACGCAAATGATCGGCCCGGAGGCCGAATATTCCGGCCTCTACCGCCGTTTCGTCGATCTCGTCCGCACGGGGCAGAGCGATGTCGATCTCACACCGCTTCAGATCGTGGCTGACGCCTTTCTTCGCGGCAGGTCGCGCTCTACCGACGCTTTCTTTGATTGACGGCACAGATCGGGGGTTCGGAAGATGGGCAAGGCCGAACGCATTCATCAGACGATTGCCCGCACTCTGGGTACGGCGATACTGGGCGGGCAGTATCAGCCGGGCGACAGCTTTGAAGGCGAAATCGAGCAGTCGCTGGCGCTCGGCGTATCGCGCACGCCCTACCGCGAGGCCATCCGCATTCTCGTGGCCAAGGGATTGCTGGAAAGTCGCCCCCGCGCCGGTACGCATGTGACGCCCCGCGCCCGCTGGAACCTGCTTGACCCCGATGTTCTGGCATGGACGTTTTCTGGCGAACCAGATCCCGCCTTTGTGCAGAGCCTGTTCGAACTGCGCGGGATTATCGAACCTGCAGCGGCATCGCTCGCAGCCCAGCGCCGGACCCCCGAGCAGGTTTCTGCCATGCGGAAATCTCTGGTTGCCATGGAGCGCCACGGCCTGTCGACGGAGGCGGGACGGGCAGCCGATCAACAATTTCATCGCGCGGTGCTAGAAGCCACTCACAACGACGCGCTGGCGTCATTGTCCAGCTCGGTCGCTGCGGCCGTCGATTGGACAACACGCTTCAAGCAGCGGTTTCAAGCTCTTCCGCGCGATCCCTTGCCAGAGCATTTGGCCGTATTCCTGGCCATAGAGGCGTCCGACGCAGACCAAGCGCGCCAGGCGATGGACGAACTCCTGCGCCTGGCGCTGGATGATACGTCCATCGCATTGTGCTGACCTTCACCCCAGCAGTTCAGTCGATCAGGGAAAACCCGGCGCGCAATCCTTGGCATTTGTGGCCAACCAAGCCGGGCAACGCGCAAGATATGCAGAATCTGGCACGCAGACTGAACATTGCAAGTTTGGGTCAACGGCAATCCCGCCCCAACCCATAGCCTCACCCAAGACAGACCGTGCGGCAAAAATGCCGACGCCAGGCACAAATGGGGAGTCACAGACAATGATCAGGCGCACCGCAAATCTTCTGGCTGGCAGCACGGCACTTGCCGTCCTGCTTGTCGCCGAGACAGCCATGGCACAGGCCGCCGGGCCGCAGGCCGATACGGCAATACCGGAAAACGAGAGAAGCAGCGAAATCATCGTCACAGCCACGCGCAAAAGCGAAAGCATCAACAAGGTTCCGATCAGCGTCAGCGCGCTCTCACGCGAGGCGCTCGACAGCCGCGGCATCCGCAACTTCAGCGACGTGATCCGCCAGACCCCGGGTGTCAGCTTCGAGAAATCGAACACCACGACCAACATCGCTATCCGCGGCGTGAACTCCTCGGTCGGCGCGGCGACCACCGGCATCTATATCGACGACGTGCCGATCCAGATCCGCCAATTGGGATACGGCGGCGGCAATGCCTATCCCGTGGTGTTCGATCTCGACCGTGTCGAGGTGCTGCGCGGGCCGCAAGGCACGCTTTTTGGTGCGGGTTCGGAAGGCGGCACAG
Organism: Novosphingobium sp.; assembly: GCA_046155055.1. Classification (GTDB taxonomy): domain Bacteria; phylum Pseudomonadota; class Alphaproteobacteria; order Sphingomonadales; family Sphingomonadaceae; genus Novosphingobium. The sequence continues at coordinate 10,786 of JBJXEK010000113.1, forward strand.
TGCGCTTTATCACGCAGCAGCCCGGGCTCGACACGCTCAAGGTCTATGCCCGTGCGGAAGGCAGCTCGACCCAGCATGGCGCGGCCAATGGCGAGGGCGGCGTCTCGCTCAGCGGACCGCTGGTTGAAGGCAAGCTCGGTCTGGTCGCAAGCGGCTATTACCGGCGCGACGGCGGTTATGTGGACCGGATCAGTTCGTTCACAGGCAAGGTGGTCGAGAAGAACGCGAACAAGTCTGACAGCTTTGTCGCGCGCGCCGCACTGACATGGCAGCCGCTCGAAAACGTCAAAATCACCCCGGCGGTGTTCTACCAGAATGTCGAGGCGGGAGACAGCGGCGAAAGCTGGGAGAAGTATTCGGACTACAGCAATCACGTTTTTGTGAATGCCAATCAGATCGCCGAAACGAGCAAGGACCGCTTCACGCTCGCCTCGCTCAACGTCAGCGTCGGGCTCGGCGGCATCGACGTGATCGCGGTCGGTTCTTACTTCGACCGCCGACAGAACTTCGTGCAGGACTACACCAACTTCGACCAGACGCTGTTCACCGGGGTCAACCGTCTGCCATTCTTTCCCGACCAGAAGGCACCTTCGGACTTCCTTGTCGCGCAGAAAAACTGGACCGGTGAGCTCCGCTTGCAGTCGAACAACACCGCAAGCCCGCTCACCTGGGTGCTTGGCGGGTTTTACTCCCATGCGGAGCAGACCTCGCTGCAGAAGGTCACCGACCCCTACCTGCCGGTCTACCTGTTTGGCGGGCCTGCTCCGGTTCCTGGCTTCTCGGTCTATGATCAGAACGCCCTTTCGACCGACGAACAGGCGGCGCTGTTCGGACAGGTCACCTACAAGATTACGGACCGGATCTCGGTACTGGCCGGCCTGCGCTACAGCCACACCGTCTTTTCGATCCGGTCGGTCGCCCAAGGCTTCGTCGTCGGACCACTCGTCGATGACCGCGGCCGCCAGAGCGAGAACCCGATAACGCCCAAGTTCGGGCTCAATTTCCAGGTCACGCCGGACACGCTGATGTATGCCTCGGCCTCGCGCGGCTTTCGCGTCGGCGGCTATAACCCGCAGGTCGGCACCTTCTGCGGGCCGGAGCTGGCGGGGATCGGTTATCCGAACGGCCGCCCGACCAACTTCAAGTCGGACTCGGTCTGGAGCTACGAGCTTGGCGTAAAGAGCCGCTTCGGCGGGCTGGGCAGCGTGCAGGCCAGTGTCTACCAGATCGACTGGAGCGATATCCAGCAGGCGGTCGCGCTAAATAGCTGCGGTTTCCAGTTCACCTCCAACCTTGGCAAGGCGCGCAGCCGCGGCTTCGACCTTCAAATCGAGGTCCGCCCAACGGGCCGCCTGACGCTCCAGGCCGAAGTTGGCTATGTCAACGCCAAGTTTCTCGACACCGTCTTCGGCGGTCCGACCGCTTCGGCTCCCTTCGTCAGCAAAGGCGATCACGTGCTCGGCGCGCCGTGGACCGCATCGCTGCACGCGCAGTACGACTTCGACGCGTTCCGCGAAAAGGGCGGCTACATCCGTTCGGACTTCGACTACCGCTCGAAGCAGACCTCGCTGCCGCCCTACCTCAATCCGGCCAACGGCGCGATCGACACCGCACTAAGGCAGCCGCCCGCGGTCGCGTTCTGGTCTGCGCGGCTGGGCGTGAAGCCGGGTAATTTCGACGTCTCGCTGTTCGTCAACAACATCCTCGACAAGTCGACATGGACCCGGCGTGAGCGGTCGTCGAACCCGTTCGAGTTCTTTCGCCGGGAGACCCTGCGGCCGCGCACCTTTGGCGTGACCGCGTCCTACCGCTACTGAACGAGGCCGCGCGCGCCGACCTGCCCCAAGGGCGGGCGGTGCAACCGGGCACGGGGAGAATGCCGAGATGAAGTTGATGCGCTGCAGCCTTCGCCGCGTCCTTTCCGCTACCGGCCTTGCACTGATCGCCTATGCGGTGCCCCATGCCGCGCAAGCTGCGGAAAAGCCGCCGCTGCGCTTCATCAATGGGCACATCTACACGCCGCAAGGCTGGCGCAGCGCCATGGAAGTGCGGGGCGATCGGATCGTGCGCATCGGCACGCGGGCACAGGCCCGGGCTTGGCCGCGCAGGGCGGCCACGGTGGTGGACCTTGGTGGGCGAACCATCCTGCCCGGTCTCTATGACATGCACGTGCACCCGGTGCTGCAGGCCAAAGGCGACGAGGGGCGCTGTCGCATCCCGCAGGACGCAGGGCCGCAGCGGCTGCTCGAACTGGTCGCGGCCTGCGTCAAGGCAGCAGTGCCCGGCGAATGGGTGAGCGGCGGCCAGTGGCAGTCCTCGCTGCTGGCCGGCACGCCGATCACCGCGGCCACGCTCGATGCGGTCTCGCCAGACAATCCGGTCATGCTGTTCGATGTCAGCGGGCACAGCGTCTGGGCCAATTCGCGCGCGCTGGCTTCAGCGGGGATCACAAGCGCCACCCCCAACCCGGAAGGCGGCATCATCGAGCGCGACAGCGCAGGCAAACCCACCGGGGTGCTGCGCGAGACCGCTGGCCGGCTCATCACGGTCAAGGTTCCGCCGCAGCCGCTCGCCGAAACCGAGCGGCAGTTGACGAAGCATATCACCATGCTCGCCGGGTTCGGGGTCGTCGGCTATGTCGAGGCCATGGCTTACCGCGACGATCTCAAGGTCTATGCGGCGCTTGCCGACAAGGGCGTTCTCAAGCAGCGCGTGCAGGCCTGCATTGCCTTTTCGGAATCGGGCCGCCCCAACCCGGAATTCGAACGCACTCTGGCAGACCGCAAACAGTTCGCGCGGCCCACCTTCAACGCTGAGTGCGTCAAGGTCTTCGCTGATGGCGTGCCGACCGAAAGCCACACCGGCGCAATGCTGGAAGACTATCAGGCCGGTCAGCCCAACGCCCCCGCCAGGGGTCTGCTCCTGTTCGATCCGGCGGCGATGGCGGTCAACGTCACGCGGTGGGACAAGATGGGCGTGACAGTCATGTTCCACGCGGCCGGAGACCGGGCGGTGCGCGCGGCACTCGATGCCATCGCCGCCGCGCGGGGGGCCAACGGCAAGGGCGGACCGATCCACCAGGTGGGCCATTCCACCTTTGTCGATCCTGCCGACATGCCGCGCTTCAAGGCGCTCAATACGGCGGTCGAATATTCGCCCTATCTGTGGGACCCGCAGCCAATCAACGACGACATCACCGCTGCGGTCGGTAGCCGGCGTATCGACCGCGTCTGGCCGATCCGCGAAGGCTTCGAGGCAGGCGCGCTGGTCATTGCCGGCTCGGATTGGGCGGTGGTGCCCTCGCCAAACCCCTGGATCGGGATCGAGACCGCCGTGACCCGCCGCAACCCGGGCGGCGGCGCGCGCAGTTATGGCCTCAAGGAGGCGATCACCCTGCCCCAGGCCTTGACGATGTTCACCATCGATGCGGCGCGCCGCATGGGGATGGGAGACAAGGCCGGCTCGCTCGAACGCGGCAAGCTTGCCGATTTCATCGTAGTCGACCGTGATCCCTTTGCCATCCCGGTAACCGCCATCCACGAGACCCACGTGCTCGAAACCTGGATTGGCGGCCAACAGGTCTTCAAGCGTCCGCAGGATTGAGCGGATGCGCAACAGGTTGGCGATCTTTCTTTTGGTGGCAGCTGCATCGGGTTGCCAGCAAGCCCCCAATCGGGCGCCTGTACACGCACGCCCGGAAGTGGCCGCCACCGAGGCCGATGCGGCAGATTGGCCCAGCTACGGCGGCCAAGCTTCTGCCACCAAGTACTCCGCACTCGACCAGATAAACCTGAAAACCGTGAACCGCCTGCGCACGGCGTGGACCTGGCATTCGGGCGAAATTTCGACGGGCACCGAAACGGTCGATGCAACAGTCGGCGAAATGACGCCGATCTACGCCAATGCCCGGCTCTATGGCTGCACGCCCTATGGGCGGGCAGTCGCGCTCGATCCCGCGACCGGACGTGAAGTCTGGTCCTTCGATCCGCACAAGCCCCGCACCGGCAATATGTACCATGAGAACTATTGCCGCGGCGTAGCCTACTGGCAGGCGGAGACGGCAGAGGCGCGCGGGCAGATTTGCGGCAAGCGCATCCTCTATGCCGCGCAGAATGCCGTGCTCCATGTGATCGATGCCGATACCGGCCGCGTATGCACAGGCTTCGGCGCAGGCGGGCGCATCGATCTGGCCGCGCTCGATTACAAGGGCGAAGGCAAGCCGGCCAATACCTCGCCGCCGGCGGTCTGGGGCAATGTCGTCGCGCTTGGCACAGCGGTGCAGGACAACATGTACCGCAACTCGCTCGACGGGATCGTGCGCGCCTTCGATATCATCACAGGCCGGGAGCTTTGGACCTGGAATCCGATCCCGGACGACATTTCGGTTGTGACCGGCTCGGCCAATGCCTGGGCGCCGCTCTCGGTCGATGCGAAGCGCGGCTGGCTGTTCCTGCCGACCGGCAGCGCCAGTTGGGACACGTTTGGCATCAACCGCCTGGACCGGATTCCCGATGCCAACGCGGTGGTCGCACTAGACATGCGCACCGGGCGCAAGATGTGGTCCTATCAGACGGTGCACCACGATCTGTGGGACTATGATCTGCCCGCCGCGCCAACGCTCGCCACGATCGATCATCACGGCCGTCCGACCGAGGCGGTGATCCAAGGCACCAAGACCGGCAATGTGTTCGTGCTCGATCGCCAGACCGGCCAGCCCCTGTTCCCGGTCAAAGAGCGCCCCGTCCCGCGCAGCGACATGCCGGGCGAGCAGGCCGCCCTCACCCAGCCCATGCCGGTGCTGCCAGGGCCCGTTACCTCGCAGGCACTGCGTACATCCGATGCCTGGGGCCTGTTGGGCTTTGACACCGCCGCCTGCCGGACAAAGCTGGGCAAGCTGCGCAACGAAGGTCTGTTTACGCCCCCCAGCATCAAGGGTTCGCTACTCCATCCCAGCTTCCTCGGCGGCACGAACTGGGGCGGCATTGCCTACGATCCCACGACCGGGCTCGCCGTGG
>JBJXEK010000114.1:0-4858 GCA_046155055.1 Novosphingobium sp.
GGATCGAAGACTGGCGCCAGATGCTCCTCCCGCTGTTCCTGCCCCCGTTTCTCCCGATCCTGATCGCCGGCAGCGCCGCGACGATGCTTGCGATGCGCATGGCCTTCGCCGCGCGGCGCGACATCAAACTCAGCCGCGACCATATTGCGGATGGCGAGGCAGTGCGCATGACGCACTTCCCCGAAGCGCTTGTCGGCGCGCTGGAGAAGATCGGCGGACACGGCCGCTTCGAAGGCAGCCGCCGGATCGAGGCGCTGTTGTTCGATGGCCCGTCGGATCACGACGGCGGCACACACCCGCCGATTGCAGACCGGATCGCCGCGATCACTGCGCTGGGCCGTGATTTGTTGACACCTGGCCGCTTGCGGAAGGACACACGCGGCGCCCTGAAAGCGCGGCCGCGCTTCGGCGTTCGCCCCAAATCCGTGATGGCCCACGAGTATCCCTTCGACGAGGAAGGCCGGCCGCTCAGCCAGCCGCCCACGCCGACGCTAGCGCTGAACCTGATGCGGTTCACCGATCCACCCGCCTATCGCCGGTGGAACGAGGCCTGCTTTGCCTGGTTCGAATGGCGCGCGTCGGATCAGCGCAATGCGCTCGGCCTTACCCCGAAAATGCTGATCCCGGTGGTGGCAGTGTCCGCGTTTCTGCTCGTGTTCCATTGGCCGGCAGACAGTGACCCCGCCAAGTTCGTGAACACCTTCAGCCCGGTCAAGATGGCGCAAGTGTTCGAGATGGTCAAAATGACCGGCCCGACGTGCGAGGGGCCGTCCTATCCTGACGGCAAATGCGACGGCACATTCTCGTATACATCCAAACCAGCCCGATCGCAGCGCCCCAACCCCTGGTCAAGCAGTGCGCCAGCCGATTCCCACATCGCAGAAGTTGCGAGCGCCGACAGAGATTCAGGCCCGCCAGACGTGCTTGTGTTTTCGTTGATAGTGATGGGGCTGTTTATCGCCGTGCTTGCGCCAAAGCAGCTTAAATGGCTGTTCGGTGTGGTGGAAGAGATGGCCGAGAAGACCGGACGAACAATGGCAGCGCAGCAAGAGGCGAAGCCGCGCGAACGGCGAACGATGCCTTCGCCGAAGCCAGAAGCGCACACCGTCCCGCCGCCTGACCCTGCGCTGCGCAGCGTGCCGCCAAGGCCGCCGAGCAGCGGCTTCGGCCGCAAACGCGTCTAGAACAGCGCCAATTGCCCATCGCGGCTTGGCGGGCGAAACTGGCTGCAATCGAGCGCCGGCCTTGCCTGCGCAATCCCTGCGCGCTTCAGCCCCAGGCGAAAGCGCGTGCGCACCAGATCGGCCCAGACGCCGGTGGGTTTCATCCGGCTGAAGAAGCGCGCGTCGTTGTCCTTCCCCTCGCGCACCGATTGCACGATGCCCATGACCTTGGCCGCGCGGTCGGGAAAGTGGACTGCAAGCCATTCGCGGAACAGCGGAGCCACCTCATGCGGCAGGCGCAGCATGATCCAACTGGCCGATGAGACACCGCGCGCGCCCGCTTCGGAGAGGATCGCCTCGATAAAGCTGTCGGTTATGGCTGGAATGATCGGCGAGACCGAGACGTGCGCGTGCACACCGGCTTTGGCGAGCGCCTCCAACGCTGAAAGTCGCTTGGCGGGAGCTGATGCGCGCGGCTCAAGGAGGCCGGAAAGCCGGGGATCGAGGCTGGTAACGGAAATGGAAACAGCCACCAGATTCCGCCGTGCCAATTTGGTCAGCACATCAAGGTCATCGAGCACCCGCGCCGATTTGGTGGTGATCGTGACGGGGTGCCCCACTTCCAGGCACAGCGCCAGCACCGCCCGGGTAATCCGGTAGCGCGCCTCGATTGGTTGGTAAGGGTCTGTGTTGGTGCCCAGCGCCAGCGGCTGCGGCACATAACCGCGCTCGGCAAAGGCCTTGCGCAACAGCGCGGGCGCTGATGGTTTGGCAAATAACTTCGTCTCGAAATCAAGTCCGGGCGAGAGATCGTGCCAGGCGTGGGTTGGCCGCGCATAGCAATAGATGCAGCCATGCTCGCAGCCGCGATAGGGATTGAGTGAACGATCGAAGGGTATGTCGGGCGAGCGGTTGTAGGAGAGGACAGACTTGGGAATTTCCTCGGTCACGCTCGTGCGCAGTTTCGGTCCAGGTCCGTCGACTTCCGTTGCAGCATCGCGCCAGTCGCCATCGGCTTCGCGCGTGGCTAACCCGAAGCGCGTCGGCACATTCGCGGATTGGGCCCCGCGGCCGTTGATGCGCGAATCGAGGATGGACATGAAGGGAACATAGCAGGAACGAAATCTCCTGCCAACCCCCAACAGCCCATCCTGTCAGATCCTCAGCGCAGCAGCGCCTTATCGAGCGTGCCGAGGTCAAAGCGCTGGGCGCCATTCTCGAGGGTCATCGCCGCGCCATTCTCCAGTGCATCGAAAGCCTCTGGCGTGAGCGTGAAACGCGCGGCCCTCTGGCCCAGCTTTGGCACGGAGACGACCTCGCCAAGGCGGAACGCTTCATCGCCGATCCGCAGGGTCATCAGCGCCCCGCCGACCACCAGTGACTGAGGCACCGCGATGGTCATCGTGACGACCGCACGCTTGGCGGGCGAGGCTGGCGCTCTGGCCAGTCTGGCACCGGCGATCGTCTGGGCCGCCGGCGCGACCCGCCGCATCTCGCGCAAGATGCCGGTGATCTGCCCGCCGCTGATCAGCCGGGCGCTTGGCGCGCGTGGCTCGAGCAACGCGGTTGTTGCAGGCGCGGTCGCATCCGAGGCCGTGATGGGGAAGGGGATCGGGAACGGGTCCTGTTCGTCCACGGGGGCCAGCACGCGCGAAATCCGCACGTTTCCGAGATAGATTGCGCCCTTGGCCGCCCGGTTGAAGGTCAGGCGCACACCGCGCACTGCAGTGCCTTTGGGCAGCGCGAAATCGGCAAGCGGGATCCGCACTGATTGCAGTACTGGGTGGGCCTGGCCAGGCTCGATTGGTAGCGATTCGTTCCCCGCAAGGATCGCGGCGCGCGGCCCATCAATGATGATCTGGCCGTAGGATAGGCCCACCGGTGGCAATGGTTTGGCATAGCGCGAAAGCGGCACTGCCTGGGTCATGAAGCCGTCCGGAGAAACCAGCGCAATGCTGAAATCGGTTGTCCCCGAAGGATTGAGCGCGGGATCTGCTTCGCAAACATATGTATCCTCTTTGCACGCGAGTCCGATCCGGAACTCGAGCGTATTGAAGGCATTGATCGCGATGCCGTTGCCGGGCACGGCGGCGCTTGCCTGATAAAACGGTACGCCGCCCTTGCCGTTTTTCGTGGTGGTGTCCCACCCGAGCACGCCGAATTGCGCTACCGGATCATGCTCGAACAGGATGTCCTGAACGAAGTGCGTGAGCCCGCTGGCCTCGTTGCCGATCCCCTTTTCGCCGCTGCCAATGGGCCGCACGAAATCATCAAGGGTGATGCTGCCCTTGCGCGCTGCGTTATCGGCGAAGGTGCGGCGGAACATCGTCACTTTGGTCAGCTTGGCCGGAAGGCGGAATGCGGGGTTGAACAATTGCCCGAAAACAGAAGCCGGATCGGTCCCGAGATGGGCGCGGAAGAACGCGGTGACCGGATACAGCGCGGTGGTCCGCTGTGCCTCGGAACCGGCTGCGTTGGGATCGAACACAACCGGCTGCTTGGGATCACTGCTGTAACACCCCGGCGAATCCGATTGCTGCCATTCCGTGTTGTAGAAATTGTGATTGGTGCCCTCGACCGCGAATATCGATTTGGCGGTTGGCTGCTTTTCGGCGCGCGCCGTGACCATACGGTCGTAAACTCGCTGGCCCTGCAAATCCGAGACATCGCCGTCACAGGTGGCCAAAAGCACGTTCCATGCAACGCCATCGGCATTGAGCACGCGGTTCGTCTGCCCGTCGACCGGAGCCAGTTCAAACACGGCACGGATCTTGGGCTTGTTGCGGAACTGGCTCGGCCAGATGCTGCCGAGATCGCGGTACTGGTTTAGCGCTGCGCGTACGCCTTCGCCGCCGCGTGAATGACCGAACAGGCCGATCTGCTTGAAATCGAGCTTGCCGCGCAGGCTGTATCCCAGAATCTTGGCACCGCTGTTGGTGGTGTTCCAGCGGTCGAGTTCCACCAAATGCCGCAGGATCAACCGCCCGCGCCGCAGATTGAGTCCGTAGTCATCGTCTTCGCCAGCGGCCGCGTTGACCCCGCGGTTGGCATTGATCGAGACCACGTAGTAGCCCCAGGAAGCTAGCTGGTTGGCCATATAAGCGTACCCGTCGTGGCTGGGCACAACGACATAGCCGTCAGGACATTTGCCCGTATCGGTATAACTCGAATCGTCGTCGATCCGGCCGGGTACGGCCGGGTCGAACCGGCCGCAGGTCGAATGGTTGCCGTGGAGCATCACGATCAGCGGGCGCGGGCCCTCCGCGTTTGTGGGGCGATAAATCCGGGCCCACAGCTTGGTGACGGTGAACGGCGCGATCAGCACATCGCGCTTTGCGGGGAGCTTGTACTCGACATTATCGACGGTGTAAGGGCCGCGCCCGGTCGAATCGGCCGCAGTCTGGGCCAACACCGGCATGGCGTACCCCGCACAGACGATCACCAACAAAAACCGCATATAGCGTGGCACTAACATCAACATCACGTCCCCCGATTGCGCAACAAACCAGTCTGGTTTCAGCCGCCTAAAAAGGCCTGCCTCAGATGAACCATAGCTGTATGGAGCAAGCGAAGGTGACAAGCTGGCGAAACCCGTGCCGGTTTCAGGTAGGGGCAGGCTCGCCCTACTGCTCGAGCAGGCGCGGCATCAGTTCGACGAAATTGCAGGGCCGGTTGCGGCTGTCGAGCTGTTCGGC
>JBJXEK010000115.1:0-6015 GCA_046155055.1 Novosphingobium sp.
CCGCAATGCCGCCGGTCTCGCGGCACCGCGCGCGATGCTCAAAGTGGGACAGCACTAGGGGGACGGCAATAGGCCGTTGATACGGCACGGCGATCACGCTACGCTTCGCGTTTAACACATATGGCCAACGCCGAGTTTGCAGCGAGAACCTGGAATGTATCCAAAGGCCAAGATGCCGACCGAACCGAGTGACGAGGCTGTCCAGAGATTCGATCCCCACGATCGCTGCGGGACGATCTCGCTGATCACCGCGCTGGCGTCGGTGCTCTACTCGGTCTTCCGTCCGTTCGAAACGCTCGACGAGCTCGTGTCGCTGGCGGTCGTGTTCAGCTTTATCTCGATCATCAACGGCAAATCTGTCGTGCCGCGCGTGGCGCTGGGGATTTTGATTTCCCAGTTTCTGCTGGTGAAACTGCTGCCGCTGCTGGGCTGAGCGCGGGCAACGGCCACAGCCTTAAACGCTGCCGGAATGCGAGCGGCTTCGGCATGGACATATCTTAGATCCGGGCCGTAAAGCTGAGGCGGTGGAGGACTGATCCAATGTGCGTCGCCGCAATCGCATTTCGCGCGCACCCGCGTTGGCGGCTGGTTGTGATCGGCAATCGCGACGAGTTCCACGAACGCCCCACGGCGCCGCTGGCACAGTGGGAAAACGGGACAATCGCCGGGCGCGATTTGCAAGCGGGCGGCACCTGGCTCGGCGTTGCCGGAAACGGCCGCTTCGCGCTGGTCACCAACTTGCGCGCGGAGGGCTATCCGCAGCCGCACCTCACCTCGCGCGGGGCGCTGGTCACCGATTGGCTCGCGGGACGCGAACCCGAAGCGCCCGAAGCCATGAACCCGTTCAATCTGTTCCATGCCGATAGCAATGCCGCATGGCATCTTTCCAACCACCCCCAGCCGCTACGCCGCACGCTGGCACCGGGCATCCACGGTCTTTCCAATAGTCCGCACGATGAGCCCTGGGCCAAGACCCGCGCCTTGGAAGCCGCGCTCGGCGCTTGGCTGAACGCGGACAAGGCCGATCCCGCGCCCCTCCTCGCCGCGATGCGCGACGAAACCGAACTGCCCGGCGCCCGTGACACTGGAAAGGGCCCCGAACCGCGCTTCTCCTCCGTGTTCATCCGGCATCCGCTCTATGGCACGCGCTGCTCGACCGTGCTCATGATCGATGCCGAGGGCCACGGCCGCATCCTTGAACGCCGCTTCGATGCCGAAGGCACCACCACCGGCGAGACCGAGATCGGCGTCGCCGCAGCCTGAGCGCCCACCTCTTGCCTGCCGCCCCATTGCCTTCCACCCCTTGCCTTGCGCCCCACTGGCCCCTAGCGGCACCGGCACACCCAATCACCGGAGTCGCCCATGGTCCCCCGTTATGCCCGCCCTGCGATGACCGCGATCTGGGAGCCGGAGGCGCGCTTTCGCATCTGGTTCGAGATCGAAGCGCATGCCACGCAGAAGCTGGGCGAAATCGGCGTCGTGCCGCCGTCTGCAGCGAAGGCGCTGTGGGACTGGTGGGCCACGGACCCGAAGATCGACGTCGCCGCGATCGACGCCATCGAGGCGGTTACCAAGCATGACGTGATTGCGTTCCTCGATTGGGTCGCGCAGCAGGTCGGGCCCGAAGCGCGCTTCATGCATCAGGGCATGACCAGCTCGGATGTGCTCGACACGGCCCTGTCGGTGCAGATGACGCAGGCTGCCGATATCCTCCTTGCCGATATCGATGCACTGCTAGAGGCGATCCGCCGCCGCGCGTTCGAGCATCGCCACACCCCGACCATCGGCCGCAGCCACGGCATCCATGCCGAACCGACCACCTTCGGGCTCAAGCTGACGCAGGCTTATGCCGAGTTCGCACGGGGCCGCGCACGGCTCATCGCGGCGCGCGCCGAAATCGCCACCTGCGCCATCTCCGGTGCGGTCGGCACCTTCGCCAATATCCATCCCGAGGTGGAAGAATACGTCGCTGAAAAGCTCGGCCTTGCCGCCGAGCCGGTTTCGACGCAAGTGATCCCGCGCGACCGCCACGCGATGTTTTTTGCGACTTTGGGCGTGATCGCCAGCTCGATCGAGCGGCTCGCCACCGAAGTGCGCCACTTGCAGCGCACCGAAGTGCTGGAGGTGGAGGAATACTTTTCGCCTGGGCAGAAGGGCTCATCGGCGATGCCGCACAAGCGCAACCCGGTGCTCACCGAGAACCTTACAGGCCTTGCCCGCATGGTGCGCTCCGCCGTCACCCCCGCGATGGAAAACGTCGCGCTGTGGCATGAGCGCGATATCTCACACTCTTCAGTTGAGCGCTATATCGGGCCAGACGCAACGATCACGCTCGATTTCGCGCTCGCGCGGCTGACCGGTGTGATCGACAAGCTGCTGATTTATCCCGAGCGGATGCAGAAGAACCTCGACCGCATGGGCGGCCTCGTCCACTCGCAGCGCGTGTTGCTGGCCCTCACGCAAGCGGGGCTGACACGCGACGATGCCTACCGGCTCGTGCAGAAGAACGCGATGTAGGTGTGGCAGAGCGACGGGCAGCTCTCGCTGCTCGAATTGCTCAAGGCCGATCCCGAAGTGAGCGCGGTGATGAGCGCCAAGGAACTTGAGGACAAGTTTAACCTCGATTACCACTTCAAGGCGGTCGACACGATCTTCGCACGGGTGTTCGGCGCCTGAAAGGACCGGCATTGACGTGCCGGCTCTGGCCATTGCTGGCAAACGGTCCTAGCATGGTGTTCCTGGAGGGGATTGGAGATTACCGCCGATGAAGGTGCTGCGCTCGATCCTTTGGCTGGTGCTGGTGGCCGCGCTGGCCGCCTTTGCCGCGGTGAACTGGCAGCCGGTCGAGCTGCATATCTGGCAGGGGCTGGTGCTTGATACCAAGCTGCCCGCGCTGGTAATCGGTGCGTTTCTGCTGGGCTTCGTGCCGATGTGGCTGGTGCATCGCGCGGTGCTCTGGCGGCTGCAGCGCCGGATAACCGCGCTCGAAAACTCGTTTGCCAACACGCCTTCCCTCAGTTCCACGCAGCTTGATGCTGCCGCCAGAAGAGCATCCGATACCCCATGAGCAATCCTGTCTATCTTGCACTCGATCTGCCCCGGCTCGATGCCGCGATTGCGCTTGCCACAAGGGTGCGCGGCCATATCGGCGGCGTAAAACTGGGCCTCGAGTTCTTTTGCGCGCACGGTCACCACGGGGTGCATGAGGTCGCCAAGCTTGGCTTGCCGATCTTCCTCGATCTCAAGTTCCATGACATTCCGAACACCGTCGCGGCCGCGATGCAGTCAATTCATGTGCTCGAGCCTGCGATCGTGACAATCCACGCCGCGGGCGGGCGGGCGATGATGGAAGATGCCAAGGCTGCGGCCGGCGAGCATTGCAAGGTCGTTGCCGTCACTGTGCTCACCAGCCTCGATGACAATGATCTCGGCGCGGTGGGCGTGCCCGGCAGCGCGCACGATCAGGCCTTGCGCCTTGCCGATCTGGCGCAGGAAGCCGGGCTCGACGGGATCGTCTGCTCGGGCCACGAAGTCGGTGCGATTCACAAGCGATGGAAGCACGGCTTTTTCGTCGTGCCCGGCCTGCGCCCTGATAGTGGCCAGACCGCCGATCAGAAGCGCATCGTCACCCCGCGCGCCGCGCGCGATGACGGCGCCAGCGTGCTGGTGATCGGGCGCCCGATCAGCCGTGCCGAAGACCCGGTCGCCGCCGCCCGCGCCATCGAAGCCACGCTCTGAGACCCTGCCTCATGACGACATACCGCATCGCCGGGCCCGCTGACGTGCCCACCATCCGCGCGCTGATCGAAAGCGGCTACCGGGGTGATAGCGCCCGCCAAGGCTGGACCCACGAGGCCGACCTTCTAGAAGGCGACCGCACATCGGAAGCCGAAATCGCCGCCGCCGTTGCCGCGCCAGACAAGCGCGTGTTGCTGGCCGAGCGCGAGGGCGGGCTTGTTGGCACAGTCACCGCCACCGATCTGGGCGGGGGAACGGCCTATATGGGCATGCTTTGCGTCGATCCGCTGCGGCAGGCCGCCGGGCTCGGCCGCGACCTGATTGCGCGGATCGAGGCACTTGCGGCCAGCGATTTCGGTGCGCACACGATGGAACTGACCGTGGTCGATGCGCGCGGTGATCTCATCGCGTGGTATGAACGGCGCGGTTATGTCCGCACCGGCGAGATCCGCCCGTTCCCGCTGCCGATGGATGTGCCCTATCTGATGGTCGTGCTGGCGCGCGCGATTGGCTGAGCCGTATGGCGGCTCAAGGGTCTGGTGAAGTACCTTCGGCCGACTGGCCCTGCGCCACGTCAGGCCGCTCGGCGATCAGCTGCGCTTCCCGCTCCCTCGCAATGGCCTCGGCGTCGCGCTGTTCCTTGCGCATGTCCGCATCCATCGTGATCGCGGCACTGACCGCGCCCGCATAGCTTCCATCAACCCCGTCACCCGGCCAGCGTGCGGCGGTAACGCCGTTCGCAAGGGATGGATCGAACTTGCGCCCGGTGAGCGTCGCATCGACCATCTCGATCACCCGGCCCCGGATCATGGTGTGCTCCATGCCCGCCGCGGCCCCACTGCTGGGCGATTCGCCCTTGCAATCGACCGTGACGTGGGTGTGTGTATCGTCGACTTTCTTGAGGCGCATCGTGCACGAATGCGCCGCCATGGCACCGCCGGCTGCCCAGGTCACCTCATCGGCAGAATTGCCGCTCACGGAGGTGTCCAGCGTATAGAACACACCATTGCCTGAGGGCTCGATCTCCGCTGAATCGAGCCGTTTGTAGGCCTCGGTCAGACTTACGGCATAGACGTCGGGCTTGCCACATCCCGAAAGCGTCAGCAAGCTGATGAAAAGTGCGGCCTTTCCCGCAATCACCCGCAATGAAATCATGGACTACCCCCGGTTCTATGCGCATGCCTATAGAAACCAGGGAACAGAAATAGCCGCTTCCGGTTAAAACCGCCGTAACAGCGCGGCAATCAGTTCAGCCCAGCGAAAGCTCGCTTTGGCCACATGAGCGCCATGTTCACGAAAGGACCACCGATGACCAATACCACCGCTTCCCTGCTCATGGCCGCCTCGCTTGCCGTGGCTGGCGCATCTGGCGCTTCGGCGCAGGCCGTCTCTCCGGGCCCGGTCGTCGCCGCCGGTAACGCTGTGCTCACGGTCAGCGCCGATGGCCGCTCGACCCGCACGCCCGATCTCGCCGTGTTCAACGCAGGCGTGACCACGCAGGCCAAGACCGCGTCGGCCGCGCTCACCGAAAACGCAGCACGCATGAACGCGGTGATTGACGCCCTCAAGCAGTCCGGCATCGCCGACCGCGACATCCAGACCAGCAATCTCTCGGTCAACCCGGTCTATGGCCAGCCGCGCGCCGACGCGAACGGCAACGTGACCGGCGAGCCGGTGATCACCGGCTATCAGGCGACCAACCAGGTCGAAGTGCGCCAGCGCAAGATCGGCAATTACGGCAAGACCATCGACACCCTGGTCAGCGCCGGGGCAAATCAGGTCAGCGGCCCTTCGTTTCAGCTCGACAATGCCGATGTGGCCAGCGACGAAGCGCGCATCGACGCCATGAAGAAAGCCCGCGCCCGCGCCGATCTCTATGCCAAGGCAGCGGGTATGACCGTGCGCCGCATCCTCACCATCAGCGAAGGCGGTGGCTACAGCCCGCAGCCGCAGATCATGTATGCCCGCGCCGAGAAGATGATGGCCAGCGCCCCCAGCCCGATTTCTGCCGGAGAACTGCAGATCGGCGCAAACGTGACGGTGACCTTCGAACTCGGGCAGTAAGAGGCCCACCCCCGCCCCTCCCGCAAACGGGAGGGGCGGGGCTTGCCCACCCCGCATTTGACCCACGCCCCAGCACCCCCTATCCGCCCCCCATGCCCGCCCCCCTTATCAAGATCTGCGGCCTCACCACCCCTGCTGCGCTGGATGCCACGATAGCGGCGCGCGCAGACTATGCCGGGTTAGTCGTGTTCCCCCCTTCCCCGCGCCATCTTG
>JBJXEK010000116.1:0-2829 GCA_046155055.1 Novosphingobium sp.
CATGTGATGAAGAGCGGCGAAGTGGTGCGCTAGGCTCGCGTTCCCTGCCCATTTTGCTGGGCGCACAGCCCGCCCGATTGGCGTATCCACGAGAGGGTTTGAACAACCGCACGGGAGCGCAGGATGCACGATGTCATTATCCGCGGGGGCACCATCGTCGATGGCTCCGGCGCCGCGCCTTATGTGGGCGACATCGCGTTTGCCGATGGTCTGATCCGCGAGATCGGCCCATCGATCACAGGCCCGGCCCGCCGCGTGATCGAAGCCGAGGGCGCGCTCGTCACGCCCGGCTGGGTCGATATCCACACGCACTACGATGGCCAGGTCAGCTGGGACGATGCGCTCGCGCCCTCTTCGGACAACGGCGTGACCACGGTCGTCATGGGCAATTGCGGCGTTGGCTTTGCGCCCGTCCGCCCAGGCCAGGAAAAGGCGCTGATCGAGCTGATGGAGGGGGTCGAGGACATCCCCGGCACCGCGCTCTACGAAGGCATCGAGTGGGGCCGGTGGGAAAGCTTTGCCGAGTACATGGACTACATCGCCGGCCGCGAATACGCGCTCGATGTCGCCGCCCAGATCGCCCACGGCGCGGTGCGCTACTACGCGATGGGCGACCGCGGACGCACCAATCAGGACGCAACGCCTGAGGAGATCGAGACGATGGCAAGCCTCGTCGAGGAGGCCATCGCGGCAGGTGCAGTCGGCTTCTCCACCTCGCGTACCATCGGTCACCGCGCGCTGTGGGGTGAACCGGTGCCGGGCACGTTCGCGCCAGACGAGGAACTGCTCGCCATCGCGCGCCGCATGAAGGCGCTCGGCAAAGGCGTGGTCGAGGCCATTCCGGCTGGCACCGTCGGCAAGCTGGAAGCGCTCGGCGGCGAACGCAGCGCGCCGGAGGAAGAGGTCGATCTGCTGCGCCGCATCTCGGAGGAAAGCGGCCGTCCGGTCACGTTCACGCTGGTCGAAACGCGCGATTATGATCCGGCGCTATGGCGGCATCTGCTGGCCAAGTGCCGCGCCGCGAATGAGAACGGCGCGCACCTGTTCCCGCAAGTGCCTTCGCGGATCATCGGCTATCTCCACGGCCTCAGTTCGTATCACGCCTTCATGCGCCGCCCGACCTACATCGCCAAGCTCGCCCCACTGCCGCTGGCCGAGCGGGTGAAAGCCATGCGCGATCCCGAGATGAAGCGGCAGATCCTCTCCGAACGGGATGTGCCGCATGAAGCACCCGGCTCGATGCAAAACGTCTACGGGCTGTTTCGTCGCGGAACGGCAAGCCTCTATCCGCTCACCGATCCGATCAATCTGGAAGCCGGCAGAACCGCTTCGATCGCGCATCTCGCCAGCCTCGCGGGCCAGCCGCCCCTCGATTATCTCTACGATACCATGCTGGAGGACGAAGGCCGCTGCTTCGCCGCGCTCACGCGCGAAGATCAGCCCGCCAGCCTCGCCGTGCTCGAGGAAATGCTGCGCCATCCCGATACCGTCACCGGGCTGAGCGATGCGGGCGCGCATGTCACGCTGATCTGCGACGCCACGATGCCCACTACCCAGCTCAGCTACTGGACGCGCGACCGCCAGACCGGGCCCACCTTGCCGATCGAGTTCCTCGTCCACAAGCAGACCGCGCGCAACGCCGCGCTCTATGGTTTCCATGATCGCGGCCTGCTCGCGGTGGGCAAGCGCGCCGATATCAACGTGATCGACTACGCCGCGCTCAAAGTCTCGCCCCACGTAGCCCACCACGATCTGCCCGCCGGCGGCACCCGCCTGATGCAGCCGGTGCGCGGCTACCGCGCCACCTTCTGCAACGGCGTGATGACCCGCGAGAACGACACGGACACCGGCGCGCGGCCCGGGCGGCTGGTGCGCAGCTGAACCGGTCCAAGAGGGCAGTCGGCAAGCAGTGCATCGGGGCTTTACCATTCGCAGAAGCGCGGTACTCTGTGCCGATAAAAAAATTCCAGGAGAGACTCTGTGCTTGAAGAAACCGCGCAGTTCCACACGATGACCGAAGGCACGCAAGCCGATTGGGATATCATCATGACCCACCTCAAGCCGCATTCGCGCAGCGGCGGTGCACGGGTGCTCGAACATCTGCGCTTGCTGGAAGGCGATTGCGGCGGCTTCGCGGTCGACCGGCTGACCCATTGCTTGCAAACCGCGACGCGCGCACACCGCGATGGCCGCGACGAAGACTATGTCGTGATGGCGCTGCTGCACGATATCGGCGACGTGCTGGGGGCCTACAACCATCCCGATATCGCTGCGGCCATCCTCAAGCCGTTCGTGAGCGACGAACTGCTGTGGATCGTGCAGCACCACGGCATCTTCCAAGGCTACAACTTTTTCCACTTCCTCGGGCTGGACCGCAACATGCGCGATCAGTTCGAAGGGCACGAGCACTATGCTGCCACGATGGAGTTCATCGACAAGTACGACTGCCCGGCCTTCGACCCGAATTATGACACGCTGCCGCTGGAATTCTTCGAGCCAATGGTGATGCAGATGTTCGAAAAACCCAAGACCAGCATCTACAAGAAGGCGATGGCTTGAGCTTTGGGGCTTGAGCTTTGGGGCTTGAGCTTCGGGGACTTGAGCGAGGGGGCCTGCCGCGAGGGGGCCTGCCGCGAGCGCTGACGTCAGGATGGAACGGGCGATCATCAGGCTGCTCTCCGGTAGGGTTTTGCCCAGTCTAGCCGCCTGCCCTGCGTGCGCAACCACGTGTGTTCCTGCTACGGTGGATTGCTCAGCGACTTGCCATTCGGGCTTCGAGCAGGTTGAATGCGCCCATGATCGACACTCCGCGCCTTACCCGGCGATCCG
>JBJXEK010000117.1:0-6758 GCA_046155055.1 Novosphingobium sp.
CGAACTTAGTCGCAAGCCGCCTGTCCGCTTCCCACCAATCCCAGTCATCCCTACCTGGTATTTCCCGCTGTTCTAAATCGCGCCGCGCTGTCACCCTGGCAGCACGTCGGGCGGTGTAGTCGCCCAAAAGAAAACCCCCGCGATCCGGGTAGGATCGCAGGGGTTCAGGTGCTCCGCGCGGGTTGCGCGCGCGGGGGTGTTCTTAAGGCATCTTGGTCGGTGCAGCTGCCGGAGCAACTGCGGCCGGAGCGGCTGCCGCGGTGACCATCGGCCCGGTGGGGCGCAGTGCCGGATAGTCCTTGACCATCGAGACGCCGCCCAGCGGCTTGTTGATGCCGCGGTGGCAGGTCGTGCAGTTGACCTTCAGCGGGTCACCCATCGGCCCGAGGCGGTGCTTCGGGAAGACACTCGCGAGCGGGGTGATGTAGTTGCCGTTGACGTCCTTCACCATCTGGATGCCATACCAGGCGAGGGCTCGCTTTGGTGTGCTGCGATTCCATGACTGCAAAGAGTCTGCATTATGGCAGAACGTGCAGTTAACACCGAGTGCGCTCGATGTGTGCATCATTATGCCGTAGGTGCTTTCCGCTTCCATGACCGAAGTCTTGTTTGCGGCAGTGGGGTGACTTCCCAAGGAGTTGACGCGGATTGCCGGTGCTCCGGGACCAATCAGGTATTTTGCCATCGCTGCGTTTGGCAATGACGAGTAGGCGGTCGAGGTCAGAGGTGAATTCTGGCCATGACGATTGCCAATGATGGTATTGGGGTTGCCAGCTGCGGGCAGCGCCCAGTTCTCAGACGGGATCGCCTGACCGCGGTGGCAGGTGTAGCAGGTGACGCCGGTCTGCTTCACATGCTTGGTCCAGTTGGTGTTGATGTTGCGCGTCATCTGCAACATTCGCCGGGCCACAACCTTGGTGTAGATCTCGTCCGAAGCCATGTTGGCTGGATTGTGGCAGTAGTTGCAGCCCTGTTCAGGTGCGATCCACTGCGTGATTGCGGCCATCGTGTAGCTGAACTGATCCTCCGAGACGTCTCCCAGAACCTGCACGTTCTGGTAGGCTTCGCGGGCTGGCTTGCCGCCCGGCGGCGGCGGGTCATACGGCGGCGGCGGTACGACATTGATCGGATCGACCGTCTTCTTGGCCGAGGCCAGGGTGATCTGGTCCATGCCGGTGCCGCGATAGCCGTATTGCTGGGCGGATTTGGGGCCCAGCTGGCAGGCGCTGAGCAGCGCCGCACCAGCTAGGACCGCGCCGAGGCGCAGGATCGAGCTTCTCATTGTCCCTTGCTCCCCAAAGCCGGATCAACGACCCCGGTATCGGGGTAAGCCGGCGCGTAGTGGTGCTCCTGCGCCCACAGGTACCAGTTATCGACAACGGTGCCGGTGAGAAGGATGCCGATACCTCCGGTCAGTGTGGTCAGCACGGCAAACCACCAAGCCCAGCGGTGAATCGATTCCATCGTGGCGTTGAAGCCCATCGTCCAGCGCCAGAACAGGGCGGCGCGTTCCGATGCAGTGCCGCGATCGGTGATCTGCTCGATCTCGCGCTCACCGCCATACCGGCCGACCGCAAGGATCGTGGCGCCGTGCATCGCGAAGAGAAGCGTGGATCCATAAAGGAACACGATCGAGAGACAATGGAAGGGGTTGTAGAAGAGGTTTCCATACCGGATCGAAAACGCTGCCGTCCAATCAAGATGCGGGAAAATGCCGAACGGAACCGCCTCTGACCAGCTGCCCATTAAGGCGGGCCGGATGAACCCGAGCACGAGGAACAGCCAGATCGCCGAGAGGAATGCCCAGGCGACATGGGTGCCCATTCCGAGTGCCACTGCACGCCGGTAGGTCCTGAGCGTCCAGAGCAGCACCGAAGCGGTAAGGAAGGCACCGGCCATGATCCACCAGCCGCCTTGTGCCAGCGGCACGAACGGCGAGAAGCCATATTGCGGCCCCGGCGGTTCGAGCGAGAGCCAAGGCAGCAGGCGGACGAACTGGATCGGATCCCAGTTCACCGAGGCCATCATGTTGAGACCGATGATCTCGAACGCGACAAGCCCGAAGACGATCGAGGCAAGCCCCGACCAGCCCAGGTAGATCGGGCCGAGTTGAGCCTGCCCGAACCTGCCGAACAAGTGGTTAAACCCTGTGGCATTGATGCGCGGGTCACTGCCAGGTTTCATCGGAATGCCCATTTCGGGGGCATGCGTGAGCTGAACCTGGGTGAAGATATTTTGATAGCTAGCCATCGCTTAGTCCTCCTTCACGACCAGATCGGCAGGTTGAGCCACCAGTTCCACCATTCCGGCCATCCCTTGGTCCAGAGCGGACCACTGATGATGATGCAGATGGCGCTCCAGAAACCGGCGTTCAGTGCGAGCAACAGGCCGAGGCGGTGGATGCCCAGGGTGCCGATCGAATAGCCGATGAGATCACGGAAGAAGGTGTCTTCATATTCCGGTGTCTTGACTGTGCCGCCTTTGGGCGGATTGACTGCCGAAAGCACCAGCGAACCATGCAATGCGAGCGCCAGGGTGGTGGTGAAGAAGAACGTCACCGCCAGCATATGTGCCGGATTGTAATGGAAGTGCAGGTACTGGTAGCCGGTGTTCGACACCCAATCGAGATGGCTGAAAATGCCATAAGGGAAGCCGAAGTGCCATGCACCGAGCAGCACCGGCCGGATCACCACCAGCGATGTATACGCGAAGATGGCAACGCCAAACGCAAACGGAACATGGTAACCCATGCCAAGCTTGCGGCAGATTTCCACTTCGCGCAGACCCCACGACGCGAACGAGACAAGCGCGCAAGCCGTGATGACTTGCCAGAAGCCGCCTTCGCGCAGGGGTGCAAACGCAAGCCCGTATTTCAGATCGGGCGGTGCGATCGAGATCAGCCACGGGTTCCACGTGGGCCCCAGTGACGCACAATAAAAGATCATGGCAGTGCCGATCGTGGCAAAGATCGCAGTCACTACCCCGAAGAAGCCGACATAAAACGGGCCGACCCAGAAATCAAAAAGGTCCCCGCCGATCAACGTGCCGCCACGCACGCGATACTTTCGCTCGAAACTGAGGAGCGCCATAGCTCTTCCCTCCCCCGCCCAAGCCTGGCGGGCTTAAGTTATGATAGATAAACGGCTGGAGGCGGCAGGCCGATGGGGGCTGCCGCCTCGCACTTTGCGATTGGTCAGGTTCCTGCCGCTGCAGGGGCCTTGTTCGTCACACCTTCGATGTGATGCCCGTCGAGCCAGTTGTAGCGCGGCGTGCTCAGCAAAATGAAGTGAATGATGATGGCCAGCGTAAACAGGAACACTGCCATGGCCACCAGGGCCCGACGCGGATCGACAATAAGCCAGATTCTCCACATGGTCTCTATCCTTGTGAAAGCGCACAATTGGCGCAGGAGTTTAGTATAGCGGGTTGGCCAAACGGCCGGAACGACCCGCGGACTTCAGTTCAGTTCAGCTCAGAGCCAAGGGGCCCACATCCACACCAGAACGTGTGCAACAACCGCCGTTCCGACGAAGGCAACGAATCCGGCAGTCCACAACTTGTGGAACTCTTTGGCTTCTTCAGGTGTCAGGTAAGTCTGAACTCCAAGGCGGTCATCGCCAGTCGTTGGATTGCTCATAGCTCCATCTCCAGTATTAACGTGCAAAGCGAGAAGCGAACGTCGCTCCCCGGTGGTATCCCCCCGGTCAAAACCGGAAGAATTGTGGTGCCCGCATTGCGGGGCGTCAGGTTGCCCGCGCTGCGGGTATGGGGGTGCGCGCCGGTCATGGCGCAGAGGCGCCGAGCAGCGCATCGGCCAGCCTGTCGGCGCTGACCGTGCTTTCGCCCTCGCGGCGCGCTGCCTGTTCGGCAGCGTCGCGCAGGCGCTTGGCAAAGGAGATGCGGATCAGCACAGGTTGCGCTTCGACAAGCGCTTCGAGCCGAGCCTTGGCTTCGTCGCTCCACGGCAGTTCGCGGTGAAGGCGGGAAGGGGTTGCAGGCACCGCGTCGAGCTGGGTCGACAGCGGCAGGATATGGAAGAGCGCATCGAACAGCGCGTTGCACACTTCCTGGATGAGGTAGGTCGCCCCCGAATAGCCCATGAAAGGCGTGCCGATATGGCGGCGGATCGCAGCTCCGGGGAAGCTGGCGGGAATATAGATGCTGCGCGCGCCGCATTCAGCGAGGTACATCCGTTCGTTGTAGCTGCCGAATACGAACATCGGCGCAGCGGCATGGATCGCCGCGCGCACGTCTTCGTTCTTCGGCTTCACCCCGGCGCTGCGCGAGAACGCAAAGGCGCATGGCAGGCCCATATCTTCCTCAAGGAAGTGCCGGATACCGCGCGCATACGTTTCGTTTGCAACGATGCCGAAGCTGGCGGTGCCGAAGAAATCCTGCGTGACCGAGCGCCAGATATCCCAAAGCGGCTTGATTGTGGTGTGCTTTTCGCGCGCGATGAACGGCTGCGGATCGAGCCCCAGCGCCTCGCCCACCGCTTCGAGGAACCGGGTGGTCGAGGTGAGACCGACCGGCGCCTGAAAGTAGGGCCGCTCAAGCAGTTCGCACAGATTGCGACCGAACTCGCGGTAAAGGCAGATGTTCACCTCCGCATCGGCGAGCCGGCGGATATCGGCAAGGTGGCAGCCGAGCGGGAACACGACGTTGACCTCGGCGCCGATGCCTTCGATCATGCGGCGGATCTCGGCAAGGTCGGAGGCCATGTTGAACATGCCGTAGGCTGGGCCGATGATATTGACCTTGGGTTTTTCGCCCTCTTTGCGCGCACGGGGGGCGGGCATGGCCTTGGGGCCGAACTCGGTCCACAGCCAGCTCAGCGCGCGGTCCGCCGATTGCCATTGATCCTCGTCGATCGTGCGCGGCAGGAAGCGCTTGATGTTGGTGCCGCCAGGCGTGACACCGCCGCCGATCATCTCGGCAATCGAGCCGGTGACCACGACCGCCGGAAGTTCCGGATCAAGCGTTTTCCAGGCGCGGCGCATGGCCGCTTCGGTCCCGGTCTTGCCCAGCTCTTCTTCACCAAGGCCGGTTACCACGATGGGTAACTCATGCGGGGGCAGGCCATCGGTGTAGTGGAGCACGGATGTTACGGGCAGATTCTCGCATCCGACCGGACCGTCGATGATCACCTGCAGCCCCTTGACCGCAGTGAACACGTAGACCGCGCCCCAATAGCCGCCCGCGCGGTCATGATCGAGGATCAAAGTCATGAGCCCACAGCCTCTGCTGCCTTGCGCGCCGCTTCGTTGAGCGCGGCGTACTTCTTCTTGAAGCTCGGCCGGTCTTGCGGGGTACCTTCCCAGATACCGGCGGCGTGCCCGGTGCCCACACCATCGAAGAACGCAGTCATGCGGCTCATCCGGTCCTTGCCGCCGATCGCAGCGTTGACCACCATCGCCAGGCTGCCGGCGCCAGCCGGACCCATCAGCGGCCGCGCCGAGATGAGGTTGGTGAAGTAGAGCGACGGAATTGCGAGCTGCTTGGCATGCTGCACCACTGGCGTGGTGCCGATGGCGAGATCGGGGCGGAATTCGTCGACCGCCGCGATGTCCTGCTCAAGGCTGGCGCGATACTGCACGCGCACGCCCCGGGCCTGAAGCCAATCACGATCGGGGTCGGACCAGACGGTGCGCGGGCAGGCGGTGCCGACATAAGGCACATCCGCGCCGCTTTCGATCAGCAGGCGGGCGACCAGCAGTTCCGAGCCTTCGTAACCGCTAACCGTGATCCGCCCCTTGATCGGACGCGCGGCGAGCGCCGCGGTGATCGCGGGCAGGATCTTGTTCTGGGCAGCAGCCACAGCATCGGCACTGATCCCGCAGGCGTTGCCGATCGCGGCAAGCCAGGCGGCCGTGCCGTCGCGGCCGACCGGGGCCGAACCCACGACCGTACGGCCGGCAGCTTCGAACTCGCGCACGCTGGCGGTGTAGAACGGGTGGATCGCCGCGACGGCCGCGCAATCGAGCGCGGCATAAAGCTCGCGCCATTCGCGCGTCGGCACGACGGGGCCAGCAGCGAGACCCATCGGTTCGAGCATCTGGGCAATGCCCATCGGATCGAGCGGGAACATTTCGCCCAGAAGCGTGATCGTGGGCTTGTCAGAGCGGACGTGCGGAGCGCTGACCGGCCCGGCTTCAACCTCGCTGCGGGCATAGGAAAGCATGGCACCGGCAAGCACATCCTTGGCTTCGGCATGGGTCGGAATGCCAAAGCCCGGCACGTCGATACCGATGATGCGGACGCCGTTGATCTCCCTGCCCAGCAGCCGCAGCGGCACGCCGCTTGCAGTGGGCACGCACAAGTTGGTCACCACGATCGCATCGTAGTGTTCGGGATCGGCAAGGCCTTCGACCGCTTCCTTGATGTCTTCGAACAGCTTGCCGGTAACGAGCGATTCCGAATTGAACGGCACGTAGCCGACTGTGCGCCGCGCGCCATAGAAGTGTGAGGTGAAGGTGAGCCCATAGACGCAGCAGGCCGAGCCCGAGAGCACGCTGGCGGTGCGCCGCATCCTGAGACCCACGCGCAGAGAACCGAAAGCGGGGCACATCGATTGCGGCTGATCGTGCGGCCCGAGCGGATAGTCTGCCGCATAGCGATCGAGCACTTCGCTCTTGCCCGCAGTGCGCGCGGCTTCGCGCATCCGGTCGGCGCCGCCATGGCAACCGCCGCCTTCACCCGCCGGGACGAGCGCGTCGGGTGTCGCATCGATACGATCAGGGAGGCGGCCAGCGTCAGAC
>JBJXEK010000118.1:0-9040 GCA_046155055.1 Novosphingobium sp.
TGGGACAAGGAATACCGCGTGATCGAGCGGGTGATTGCCGCCAGCGGCCGCCCGGCGACCTTCACGCTTGCCTCTGGCAACGATGCGCCGCCGCGCTGGCGGCGGGTGCTGGAAAAGCTCGAGGCAACCAATGCGGCGGGCGGCGTTGCCCACGCGCAAGTCATGCCGCGCCCGATCGGGTTGGTCGCGGGGCTGGAGCTGACGGTGCATCCGTTCGTGTTGTGCCCGAGCTGGGCGAAGATCGCCCACCTTCCGATTGACGAACAGGTTGCCGCGATGCGCGATCCGGCCTTGCGCGCTGCGCTGCTCACCGAGGATTTCGCCCCCGGCCACCCGTTCAACGCGCTCGCGCGCAACTGGCGCTGGCTGTTCCCGCTCGACAATCCGCCCGATTATGCCCCGCCTGCGCACATGAGCATGGCCGGGCAAGCCGAAGCGCGCGGATGCACCCCGCAAGAGATCGCCTATGAGCGGATCCTGGCAACGGACGGCCGGGGGCTATTTCTGGCCGCGCTCGGCAATTACGAAAACGGCACGCTCGACAGCGCGCACGAAATGCTGCGCCATCCCTATTGCGTCCCCGGCCTTGGCGATGGCGGTGCGCACTACGGGGCGATCTGCGATGCGAGTTATTCGACGTATCTGCTCACCCAGTTCGTGAAGGGCGATGGCCCGCTGCGTCTGGAACTTGCCGAGGCGGCACACATGCTGAGCCAGAAAGCGGCGCGCGCGGTGGGGCTGCATGATCGCGGACTGCTCAAGCAAGGTGCGCGGGCCGATCTCAACGTGATCGACCTTGATGGCCTCAAGCTGCACCTGCCCGAAGTGGTGCGCGATCTGCCAGCGGGCGGACGCCGCCTGCACCAGCGCGCAAGCGGTTATGATGCGACCATTGTTGCGGGCGAGGTGATCCGGCGGTTCGACCAATCGACCGGGGCGCGGCCGGGCAAGCTTGTGCGCGGGGCCGGCTATCGCCCATCGGCTTAGAAGGTAGAGGTGCCGATCCCGCCATCGACCACCACTGACTGGCCGGTCATGTAGCTGGCCTGCGCGCTGCAGAACATCGCCACCAGCGCGCCCAGGTCCTCGGCATCGCCGAAGCGCCCTGCGGGCAGGCGCACAGCCTTGACGAAGGCGGCGACTTCATCGTCATACGTGCGACCATTGGCTTCGGCGCGCGGGCCGAGCACGTCTTCGATCCCAGGAGTATGATGCATGCCCGGCAGCACCGAGTTGACCGTCACGTCGAACCGCGCGAGCTCCTTCGAGATCGCGTGGCAATAATTGGCGAGCGCGGCGCGCGGCGGGCCGGAAAGCACGCGCATCGCGGCCGGATACTTGGCCGCCCCAGTGCTGATATTGACAATCCGGCCCCAGCGCCGCGCCACCATCGGCCCTGTCACCGCCTTGATATAGTCGATCGGACTGAGCAGCGCTGTCGCCACCGCGCGTTCGAAGTCCTCGCGCGAAACCTCGCGGAAATCGCCGGTGAAGGGCGGCGGGGCGCACGTGGCCACGAAGATGTCCGGATCGGGACATGCGGCAAGCACTGCCGCGCGGCCCGTATCGCTTGCATGATCGGCGATGATCGCGTGCACTTTCGCACCCGTCTCGGCCGCGATGGCGGCGCAAGTTGCCTCCAGCCTGGCGGCCCCGCGCGCACAGATGAACACTTCGGCGCCCTCGCGCGCCAATGCCAGCGCGGCTCCGCGCCCCATGCCCGCACTGCCGCCATTGACCAGCACCTTGCGGCCTGCAATTCCCAGATCCATCGCTATATCCTCACCAGCATCTTGCCGCGACTGGCCCCTGCCAGCAGGTCGATAAAGCCCTGCGGCATGGCTTCCAACCCTTCGACGATCGTCTCTTCATGGATCAGCGCGCCTTCCGCCTCGGCGGCGGCGAGATCGGCGATGATCCGCGTTGCCTGCGGGAAATAGAAGCCCGCGTTGAAGCCGGTGAGGCTGACATGCTTCTCGATGGCAGCGAACAGGTTGCGCGGGCCGGCGCGGTAGTTCTCGCCGTCATAAAGCGCAATCGCCCCGCACAGCGCGATGCGCCCGCGCGGTGCCATGGCATCGATCAGGATCTCGAGCTGCTCGCCGCCGACATTGTCGAACGCCGCGGCAAGCCCATCGGGCGCGAGGTCGGCGAGGCGGGCTGCAAGATCCTCACGGCGGTAGTTGATCGCGTGATCCGCACCCAGTGTGCTGGTGACCCATGCGCATTTTGCCTCAGATCCGGCAGAGGCGATCACCTGCGCTCCGGCACGCTTTGCCAATTGCACCGCAACCGAGCCGACTGCTCCGGCAGCAGCGCCAACGAATAGTGTTTCGCCCGGCTGCGGCTTCAGCACCCCGTGGATACCGCCCCAAGCGGTGATTCCCGTGAGGCCATAGAGCCCGAGGTGGCGCTGGATCGGCCCAGCCTGGGCGCTAAGCGGCTGGAGCAGCGACGCCTGCGCGAGATAGTGATCGCGCCAGCCATGCGCCATCGACAAGACATGGCTGCCCACCGGCAGGTCTGCGCTGGCACTGGCGATCACTTCGCCTACCGCCCCGCCGGGCAGGGGCGCGCCAAGCGGAACCGTCCCGTGCAGACCGCCCTGATCGCTCATGGAGAGCCGCATGTAGGGATCGAGCGAGAGCCAAAGATTGCGCACCAGCACCTCGCCCGCCGCCGGCGTATCGAGCACGGCGGTTTGCAAGGCGAAGTCCTCTAGCTGCGATGCGCCTTCGGGCCGGCGAGCCAGCACGATCTGGCGGGCTGTGACAGGCATCGATTCCCTCCCGCGCGCGCAGCACTGCGGCGCACCGCCACCCCTCCAGCTTCACACATGGCGCGTAAACTGGCGAAATTGCTGACGTAGGCTGTAGTGCCGCGTTGGAATCAAAACCCCAACGGCCCTGCGTTACCGGTCGAAGGAAAGCAGGTTCAAGGCCCGGATGGAATCAATGTGAGGCTGGTCTGGCGTCCGTCGATCCAGCGCATGGTCTTGCCATCGAAGAAGGCGTTCTCCTCCGTGCGGAAATCGACCCGCTGGCCTCCCCATTCGGGCACGGGCGCATAGGAGGTCAGTTCGATTGACCACGCCGTGTTGGCATGGATCGGCCCGCTGCCGCGTGGATCGGCGTTCTGGTTGTCCCAAAAGCCGATGGAGGGGCCCGCGCCATGACCATGCAGGCCGATCGGATGCGAATAGATCGACGGATCGAGGCGTGATGCCTTGGCCTCCGCCCGCGCCGCCCCAAGCACATCGTTGCCGCTTCGGCCGACCGCGAATTGACGCGTGAGGATATCCTGCACCCGGTTGCTGTTTGCCAGTCCCTGCCTGAGGCCCGTCGGCGCATCGGTCTCACCTGGCTTCAAAACGTAGGCAAGGTGCTGCGTATCGGTGTTGAGCCGGAGGTACGTGATCCCGAAATCGGTCCAGAGCAGATCGCCGGGCCGGATCACTTCGGCCCCTTCAAGCATACCCTTCACGCCCTGACGCTGGATCGCGATCGAGGGATGGAACCAGGCGTCGAGACCAAGCTGTAGCAACCGGTCGCGATACCACCACTGCACCTGCTCGGCTGTCGTCACGCCGGGCGAGATGACCTTGCGCGAGAAGGCTTCGCCGATCACGGCATGGGCGGTGCGCTCAATGGCCGGGTAAAGCTCCATCTCCGCTGGAGTGCGCGTCTCGAGCCAACGGATCGCGAGTCCTTCGCCGCTGACAATCCGCGAACGCAACGCCGCAGGCAAGGCGGCTGTGAACTTGTCGTACTGGCTTACGGTCATACCGTCAGCGAACTGCGAGAGATCGGAGGTGTTGACCGCAATTTTTGCGGGATTTCGCGCTGCGATGATATCGGCGGCCGCCTGCCATTGATCGGGCTGCTTGGCCGGATCCCAGGCGGGCGCGAACAGGCCGCCAAGCCCATAGCGGCTGACCGTGAGCCGCTCGACCGGCTTGCCGCCGCCCGGATCATGGAAAATCAGGATCGTCCGGCGCCGCGCGTGCATGTTTTCGGCATCCAGCATCGAAGCGACAACGGGCTCCTCGAAATACTCGCGTGCCACCAGCAGCCACAGATCAATGCCCTCCTCGCGCATGATCGCGGGAATGATCGTATCGAGCCGCGCTGCCAGAATGCGGTTTTCGGTCTCGGCCCTTTCGCGCGCAGACAAGATTGGCGGAACGATCGGAGCGGGTGTTTCCATCTCGCTCATGGCGATGGGCACAGGCGCCGCTGAAGCGGGCAGCGCAAGGAATGCAGCAATCAGGGCTGCTCTGGATACCATACGCGTTGCCATTGTGGCCTCACCGTTTGATGCAATGCGTTCACACTGGCCGTTCGCTGCGCCCGGATCAAGCGAGGCGCACGCAAGGTAGGGCAGCCAACCTCAGAGGGTCTGGATACTGTAAGCGAACCACGCTTCTGCAGCGTAATCGTAAAGCTGGACCACCTGGCCATCTGCCGTAAGCGAGTAGTGGCTCGACGAGCCTCGGTCATACCCACGGGCCGTCATGCCGTCGATTTCGAGGGAAACAAACGCATCGTCGCCAGCATCGTACAGCTCAGGAAGCGTGCCGGTGAACTTTGCCGATCGATCGCCATCGAAGCCTTGCATCCGGTCTCCACGAACTTCGACCGCGATCTGCAAATCTTGCCCAGTCGCATGATCATGAACGCCCGCCACCTTCTTGCCGAAGATGAATGCGTGGGCTGAAGCGGCGACCATGGCGCGAGTGTAAGGCAACATCCCGCCACCTGACAGTGGTTGCATGGAGAAGCAAGCCTGCAGCTTGATCGCGAGAGCAGCGTCCGTGGCGGCAGAGAACGCGCCATGCTGGCTCTCATTCGACATCATCATCACCGCATGGCGCAGTCTACGCGAACGTTGCTTCGCGCGGCACGTTGGCTTGGGTTCTCCGGGATCAGTGGCTCATGGTCTTCTTCTTCTGCTGAGCTTCGTAGCCCTGCCGCTGCTGGTCGATCAGATAGGCGTGGATTGCATTGACGTCATACTTGCTGACCACGTCGCCCATCGGTGCCATGCCTGCCCCAGCCAGCGCGCCTTTCAGCACGATCTCGCCAAACATGCCGTGGATTTCGGGCGGTAGGCGCGACAAGTCGGGGGTAACCCCGGGGCCGAACATGTGGCAGCGCGAACAGTATTCGGTGAATTTGGCCTGGCCGCGTGCGATCATTGCCGGGGCAGCCTTGATCGCGACCCTGAGCGCAGGCGTGAGCGCGGCCGTAAGTGCCGGCGGTGCGGGATAGGTCAGCGGATCGGGCCGCAGATCGGGCTGCGGCACCGGCCCGCCGCCCAGCTTGAACACCAGAATGCGGTTGGTGTTCTGGTTGCGATAGGCAATGTCCACTGGCGGCAATGGATAGCTGATGCCGACCCCGCCATAACCCACTTGCACCGCGATGTATTGCACCCCGCCGATGCGGTACGTCATGGGCGCTGCCATGATGTGCGAGCCGGTCTGGATCGAGGCCAGCTGCGCACCGGTGGCAGCGTTGTACACGCGCAAGGTGCCGTCCCCGCGCCCTTGCACCACGATATTACCCGCAGTTGACAGCACGCCGCCGTCATAGCCGCGATTGACGTCCGAGGTGACATGTTCCCACACCACCTTGCGCGCCACCGGGTCCCAGGCCTTGAGCACTTCACGCACCAGATTGGTTTTGCCGCGCTCCTTCTGCAATTCGGCCTTGCTCGGCACCGGACCGAACAGGTGCGTCAGCGTTGGTTCGTCATACGTATCGTCGGGAATGATGCCGTTGGCGTTGAAAAAGCCTTCAAGATGCTCGAGCGCGCCCTTGTTGACGGCCAGGTTGACCATGACATTGGGCATATCGACAGTGGGGATATAGACGAGGCCCGTTTTCGGGCTGAACGACATCGGGTTCCACGTGTGGGCTCCGGCCCAGGACGGATAGACGTTCTTGGGCTTTGCGGAATAATCGGCAATTTCGGTGAATTGCGGCCGGCCGGTGGCAAGGTCCACGCCCTTGGCCCAGTTGACGTAGGAGAAGGGATCGGCAGCCAGCAGTTTGCCGCTCTTCAGATCGAGCGTGTAGTAAAACCCGTTCTTTGATGCCTGCATCACCACTCGGCGGGTTTCGCCACCGACGCCATCAACGCCGACCGGCAGATTGGCGAAAACGAACTTCTGCGTGGCGTCATAATCCCAGGCGTCGCCGGGGGTTTCCTGATAATACCAGTTCATCCGGCCAGTATGCGCATTGACCGCGACGATTGAGGCGTTGAACAGGTCGTCGTGACGCTCAGCGGCGCTCTTGGCACGCGCGTAAGGCGAAGCATTGGCGGTACCGAACACGATCTGGTCGGTCTCGGCATCATACGAGAGGCCGTCCCACACCGTGCCGCCGTTCTCATAGCGGCCATCGTGGTTCGGCCCCCAGGATTTTGCGGCCATTTCCAGTTCGGGGTGTTCAAACGGCTGGCCAGGCGCGGGGGGCACCGTGAAAAAGCGCCATTTGAATGCGCCGGTCTTGATGTCCCACGCCGAGATATAACCGCGGGTCGATCCATCGCCGAGATCGGCGCCCGAATTGCCGATCACCACGGAATCGCTGGTCAGCAGCACGGCGCCGGTCGAGGCATAAGTATACTTGGTGCGGCTGATAATCGTGTCGGCGGTCCATTTTTCCGCGCCGGTCTTGGCATCGAGCGCGTGCAGCCGCCCATCCTCGCTGGCGACAAACACCACCCCGTCGCGCACCGCGACGCCGCGGTTGACCGTATCGCAACAGGCATTGCGCGCCGAGGCAGGGTCTACGCCAGGATCGAACAGCCACAGCAATTTCCCGGTCACGGCGTCGAGCGCATAGACGATGCCCCACACGCCCGAGGTGTACATCACCCCGCCCGTCACCAGCGGGGTTGCTTCCTGCCCGCGCTCGGTGCCCATGTCATATGCCCAGGCAAAGCCGAGCTGGCCTGCATTGCTGTCGTTGATATCGGTAAGCGAGGAAAACCACGTTCCTGCCGGATCACCGCCGACATACGGCCATTGGTCGCCCGCGACCGGATGCGTGGCTGCCGGGAAATCGGCTGGAATCGCGGCTGGAATCGCGGCCGGAATCTCAGGGCGCCCGGCCCGAAGCGATGTCGCAGCCACGCTGATTGCACACAGCAGGCCGATCAGGGGAATGCGCAATGTGTTCGTTACCATGCAGCTATGTCTCCGTCGGAATGGCTGCCTTGGCAAGCGGGTTTTGTGCAAGGTTGCCGGGACACTTCCCGGATGGCACAATCAAACAGAACCGCAACACCGCCGGCTACATAACCTTTAGCGCTGAGGGTACAGCGTACCGCCCGCAGTACCAATCGCCGTGCTGACCTTGGTCGAGCGGCTGATTCCCAAGGACCGCAGCCCTTCGTGCCCGGAGCCATGATCTTCTCCTAGACGAGGCGGCGCAATCGCCTCCGTGCCGAGCACGAAGGTCTCCTCTCGATCAATCATAGATCGGGCGCAGTTCGGTATCGAGGTGGTACCGGGTGCGTGCCATCGAAGCGAGCTGATCGGGTGAGGCGTCGTATTCGACCGACATCAAGTCCTTGAATTCATGCTCTTTGAGCAGGCGGTAGAGGCCCTTGATCGCAAGGTCGCGCCAAACACATCCCACCAGTGCAACCCCAGCAGCCCCGTTCAGCTTCACGATGCAAGCCGCAGTGGAAATGGCCCTCGCTCGCCCCAAGCGAGGCATGCCTCTGTACTGGTCGCGGCTGGCAATCGCCCAGTCGGCCGCAGACGGCCTGACCTACGTCCAACTTAGGGAAATGTTCGGCGTGGGCCGAAGCACCGTGTACCGCGCCATCAAAGGAAAACCGCGCGGATATGCAAATCAGTGCCATCGCGTGCACAGCGTCGGGCTTATCGAATCCGAAAAATACGGGTGAGTTTACGGAATGAGCACACTTGCAATTCACGCAGCTGGGGCATTGTGCGCCGCGCCTGCCGTCCATAACGGGGATAGTTTGCGGTGCGGAGGCGAGCGTATTCGATTTGCCAACATCGCTGAGCTCCGATGCCTGGCACCCGTCCCATGCCGACCGCAAGCTTTGAGCCCTGTTTCGAAACCGATGGGCAAGTTGTGTCCGGCTCCATAAAAATCATACATTTTGCGGAGGTCGAGCGGCTGTGTTGCTTGATTGTGGTGTCGTCCATCCACTTCACCCGACGCCGAACCAAAATCCGGTTGCGTCAAACCGGCTCACGCTGCAATCTCGCCCTCATTCGGACTTTTTTGACGCCCATCTGGGTAATGTCGATTGAATTTTCGCTGTCACGTTCAATGGGGTAAATCCCAATCCGGAGTAACTGAAATGAGGCAGCAAGGTGCAGCAGCCATCTTCACTTTGGCGCTCATGCTTTTGAGCAATATCCCCCCCAGCTTCGGGCAAAGCTCTTCAACCACACACACCTTCTCGGACGATACGGGCCAAATAGTGTCATGCGAGGGGGCTGGATGCACCACTACCTTTGACGGTTCCGGCATGCATACTTCGTCGGGCTGTTCGGGAACGGCTGTGCAGCCTTACGGTTTACCCGGAAGCATGCCCGGTTCGACAATGACCAACCCAAACGGGCCGACTCCGGCTCAGCCCTCTACATCATGTTCAGGAGGTTCAAGCACTCAGCCGCGTCAGACGTTCATTCAGTGCCCCGATAATAACTATGTCGTCGGCTACCGCTGCATACTTGATCCAACCGGAAAATACGTTGGTGTATGGTACTGAGGGTCGGCTCTTGAATTAGCCAACTGCAGTATTGCTGCCGGTTGAAGGTCGAGAAATAGCCATTGATTTTGAGCTTTGCGGAGAACCTGGCGGCATCGTTGGCGGTTATCTAACGGGTAATGTGGACGATACGTCAGTTCATAATACTAGTGTTGATAGTTTCAATCAGGAAAAGTGTAATGCTTCTTGCCATAATTAACGCTAAGGCAGCGTGACGGGCGGCTGGCTTCACCAACCACGCGACGCATGTGAATCAATGTCAGCGATTTGGATC
>JBJXEK010000119.1:0-3797 GCA_046155055.1 Novosphingobium sp.
CTGCTCCGGCGTTTCGGCCGCGCTGCGGGCGCGCGCAGCAGCGCTGGTGCCGCGCACAGCATCACTGCCGGCCTGTTCAAGATCAGCGGCGATCCGCTCGGTCAGGCGCTCTTCGAGGAGGCGCGAAGTGACCGCAACCGCATGGGCGACGCCCAGTGCCGAGGCGTTGCCATGGCTTTTCACGACGACACCGTTGAGACCAAGGAACACCGCGCCGTTATGATTGTTGGGATCGAGATGATGCTTGAGCAGTTCGGTGGCGGGCTTCGAAATCAGAAACCCGAATTTCGAGCGCAGCGAACTGGAGAAACTGCGGCGCAGCAGATCGGCCACGAAGCGCGCCGCGCCTTCCATCGCCTTGAGCGCGATATTGCCAGTGAAGCCATCGGTGACGACGACATCGAAATCGCCGCGCGAGAGCTTGTCCGCCTCGGTAAATCCGTCGAAGCTGAAGGCCAGCGCCTCGCCCGCCTGCTTGAGCATGGCCGCCGCCTCACGCAAGTCGCCGGTGCCCTTGGTCTCTTCAGTGCCGATGTTGAGCAGGCGCACGCGCGGCGCGGCCAGGCCATTGATGATGCGGGCATAGGCTGCACCCATGATCGCGAACTGCATCAGATTGCGCGCATCGCATTCGGTGTTTGCGCCCAGATCGAGCATGATCAGATCGTGGTCACCAAGCGTCGGCAGCAGCGCGGCAAGCGCAGGCCGGTCGATGCCCGGCATCGTGCGTAGCGCCACTTTGGCCATCGCCATGAGCGCCCCGGTGTTGCCCGCGCTGACGGCGGCACCGGCCTCGCCGCGCTTCACCGCGTCGATCGCAAGGCCCATCGATGTGGTGCGCGCCCGGCGCAGCGCCTGGGTCGGCTTTTCATCGCCGGCGACGACATCGGGGGCGTGGAGGATTTCCGAGGCGGCGCGCAGATTGGGATGCGCGTCCAGCGCGGCCTTGATAGCCGCTTCATCGCCGACAAGGAGGAACTTGAATTGGTCATGCTCGCGGCGCGCGAGCGCGGCGCCTTCGATCATGACGCGCACGCCCACATCGCCGCCCATCGCGTCGACGGCGATACGCGGCAAACTCATGATCCGGCCTTCCTCCCCTCAGCCGGAATCAGAGGCCGACGGCGATGATCTCGCGGCCGTTGTAGTGCCCGCAGGCGCTGCACAGCATATGCGGGCGCTTCAGCTCACCACAGTTGGAGCATTCGTGGAAGGCGTCGACCTTCAGCGCATCGTGGCTGCGGCGCATGCCCCGGCGTGATGGCGAGGTCTTTCTTTTGGGGACGGCCATTGCGGCACCTGTTCCTGATCTTGAAGTCTGCGAATTGGTAGCGCGATAGGAAAAACCGGACCGGTGCACAACCCCTGTCAGGCAACCCTTGCATGGCAACCCGGCAGCAGTCTTTAAACATGCTGGAATCGCCTATCGCAGGCGAAGGCGCGCCTATACGGATTTTTGGGTGCTTTGCAAGCGCCGGGCCGCTAGAGACCGTTCGACAACAAGGGGGAATGCCTGAATATGATCTTGCCCATCACATTGTGTTCGGCGGCTGCGGCCGCTCTGATCAACGCCTGGCTCGCCATTCGCTGCGGCCAGGTCCGGACTGCCGAGAAGATCCTGATGGGTGACGGCGGCAATGATACTCTGATCGCCCGCATGCGCGCCCAAGCCAACTTCGTCGAGAATACGCCGTTCGTGCTGGCGCTCATTGCTGCGCTCGAACTAGCACTGGGCGGCAGCACCGCGCTTGCCGCAGTGGCCGGGGTCTATATGATCGGCCGTGTGCTGCACGCGCTGGGCATGGAGGGCGGCACATTTGCCAAAGGCCGCATGGTCGGCACGATGATAACGCTGCTCACGCTGCTTGGCCTCTCGATCTGGGCGATCCTGACCGCGCTGTGATGCGCGACACCAGACGCTACTGCGCCAGATTGTAATCGCTGACGAAACTGTTGGTCTGTCGTTCCCGGCCGAACGTGCTGTTGGGCCCGTGGCCGGGAACGAACAGGATGTCGTTGCCAAGCGGCCAGAGCTTCTCGGTGATCGAGGCGATCAGATCGGCGTGGTTGCCCATAGGAAAATCGGTGCGGCCGATCGAGCCCTGAAACAGCACATCGCCCACAATAGCGAAGCGCGAGGGCTGGTGCACGAACACAACATGCCCCGGCGTGTGACCGGGGCAATGGACCACATCTAGTTCCAGCTCGCCCACGGTGACCGTATCGCCGTCTTCCAGCCAGCGCGTCGGCTCAAACACCTCGCCGCGGATGCCCCAGCGCTTGCCGTCCTCGTCGAGCCGTGAAATCCAGAACCGGTCCGCCTCATGGGGGCCCTCGATGGGCACGCCGAGTTCGGCCGCCAGCACGCCGGTGATGCCGCAGTGATCGATATGCCCGTGCGTCACGAGCAGCTTTTCGATGATGACACCCGACTTGTCGATCGCCGCGCGGAGCCGCTCGATATCGCCGCCCGCATCGATGAACGCGCCGCGCATGGTCTTGGTGCACCACACCAGCGTGCAGTTCTGCTGCAGCGGGGTGACAGGGATGATCGCCACTTTCATGGGCGGGGCTGGCATCGGCGGGAGCGTTGGCTGGGTCATGATGATGAGATGGCGGCTTGCTGGCTCGAAGGCAAGGGGGGCTAAATCCGCCCGCCCTTCCACACCACGCGGCCGACAATGGCCACATCGCGCATCGGCCGCTCGATGCGGGGATAGGCGGGATTGTCGCTGATTGCGCGCAGCATGCCGGCGGGGCCAGGCTCGAGCCGTTTGACCAGCAGCACATCGTCGAGCCGGATGACATGGAGCCCCGCGCGCAGCGGGCGCACTGTGCGGTCGACAAGGATCTCGTCGCCATCGCGCAAGGTGGGATCCATTGAATCGCCCTCAACCTCGATCACGCTGAGCATGACGGGATCGAGCCCCTGCTGCCGGAGCCAGCGCCCTGAAAACCGCAGCCGGTCGGTCGGCGCCGCGTCGCTGGCAAACGTGCCCGGCCCGGCCGAGGCGCCTAGCGGCAGCCGCGGGATATCGGCCCAGTCGAGCGGGCTGCGTGCAATCGGAGCGCTGCCTGCGCCTGCGCCTGCGCCTGATGCAAGCCCCACGGTCAGAATCGTCTCG
This sequence comes from Novosphingobium sp., assembly GCA_046155055.1. Classification (GTDB taxonomy): domain Bacteria; phylum Pseudomonadota; class Alphaproteobacteria; order Sphingomonadales; family Sphingomonadaceae; genus Novosphingobium. The sequence goes on from JBJXEK010000119.1 coordinate 3,126, forward strand.
CGCGCCGGGGCACCCAGTTCCGCCTCGTCCACGCCGAAGAATTCGGCGAGGGTGCGGCGGTCGGTTTCCTCCAGTTTGCGCGGGCTGCCCTTGCGCACAAACTGCTGAAGATAGGTGCCGTTGCGACCAATCAACGCCGAGAGCGACGCGAGGCTCACGCCCCGCGCGGCTGCCAAAGCGATAAGACGCGCCCGGGCCGGGTCACCCGCAGGATCACGGGCAGGATCACTGGCCGGATAGCTTGCCGGATCTGGCGACATTTCTGTTCCGATTCGGGATTCCATCGGGTTCCTCCATATTCGAAGGATTTTTCCTAGTCTTGTAGGAATAATCCGTCAACACAGGAAAAGTCCTTTTTCGTGATACCCGGGAGAATCGCTGCCATGCTGATCAGAAAAGTCGAACGGTTTCTCGCGGCCAACAGCATGCCGCGCACGCGGTTCGGGCGCCTCGCCGCGCACGATCCGCGACTGGTCGACGATCTGCGCAATGGCCGCGATCCCCGCCCCGCGCTGACCTCACGTATAGAACATTTCATGAACACTTATCGGAGCACAACCCATGTGGCTTGATCGCCTTCTCACCGACCACCTGCCGCTCGAACGCAAATCGCTGCCCGAAGCCTGCAAGACGCCGCGCGTGCGGATCAGCCCGGGAGAGCGGCTGCTGCGC
>JBJXEK010000120.1:0-6459 GCA_046155055.1 Novosphingobium sp.
CACAGCCCCGCGCTCGTCAGCCAGGGGCGCATCGCGGCCGTGATCGCCGCGCGCCCGGCCGAGCGCCGCGCCATGCTGGAAGAGGCGGCGGGCATTGCCGGGCTCCATGTGCGGCGGCGCGATGCCGAGGCCAAGCTGCGCGCGACCGAGACCAACCTCGGACGGCTCGACGACCTGCTGCACTCGCTGGACAGCCAGGTCAGCGCGCTGCGCCGCCAGGCGCGCGCGGCGGAACGCTACAAGGCGCTGAGCGAGCGCATCCGCTCGGCCGAAGCGCGCCTCATTTTCGCACGATGGCGCGATGCCGCGAGCGCTGCCGAAGCCGCGCGGGCTTCTGCCAGCCGCGCCGATGCGGCCGTGGCCGAAGCGCAGGCAGCAGCGCGCGCGGCACAAGAGGCCCAGCACTGCGCCGCCGCCGCACAGTCCGCCGCGCGCGATGCGCTGTTCGACCGGCGGCAAGATGCCGCCGCGCAAGGCCAGCACATCGCCGCACTTACCGCGCAGGCCGAAGCGGCGCAGCAGCGCCTCGCCGATATTGATCGTCAGATCCGCCGAATCGAGGATGAACGCAGCGATGCGGACCGCCTGACCCGCGATGCCGCAGCCGCGCTGGCCAGGCTCGAGGCTGATGTAACTGCGGCCGAAGCGGCGCTGGCCGAACAATCCGGCGCGACGCAAGGCCTGAAGGCTGCCGAGGCTGCCGCAGAACACGGTGCCCGCGCCGCTGAACTGGCGCTCGCCGGCATGGTGGCCGAGCAGGCGGGGATCGAGGCGGAGTGGCGCGTCGCCGAAGCTGCCGTCACTGCGGCACGGCAGCGCCACGCCCGGCTGGAGGGCGAAGCGGCACGGATCGCCGCCACCGCGCGCACGCTCGATGCCGAACCCGATCCGGCGGACGCAATCGCTGCAGCCGAGGCGCGCCGCGCCGCCGCAGCGCTCGCGCTGGCTGAAGCGGGCGAACAGCGCCGCCAGCTCACCCGGCAGCGTGAGGCCCTCGGTGCCGCACGCGATGCAGCAGCCACCGACCTTGCCGCCGCGCGCGCCGATCTCGTCGGAATCGAGCGCGAAGCCGCGGCGCTCACGCGCGACAAGGCCGCGCGCGATCAGGCTGCGGCGCGCGCCGGCCGGGGGCAAAGCGCGCTGAGCGGCACACGCGCCGCACTGGGCTACGAACGGGCTCTCGCCGCCGTACTTGGCCGCGATGCCGCCGCCCCGCTCGGTGCCCCCGCCGCCGGTGCCGAAGGGCGATTCTGGACGGGGGCCGAAGCGCCTGCCGCCTGCGCCGATTCGCTCGCCCACCACATCACCGCCTGCCCTCCCGAACTCGCCGCGCGCCTCGCGCTGGTGCGCGTGGCCGAGGCGGATAGCGGCCAGCCACTGGCTCCAGGCGAATGGCTCGTCACCCGCAAAGGCCACTTGCGCCGCTGGGACGGCTTTGTTGCGCGCGGCGAAGGCGGGGCCGAGGCCGCTGTGCTCGCCGCCGAGAACCGCTTGAGCGAACTGGAAGCCGCGCTCCCCGAACGACGCGCCGCCGCCGCAGCCGCCGAGGCAGCCAGCAGCGCGGCGCAGGCCGATCTGGCGCGCGTGCAAGCAGACCTCACCGCCAGCGAACGCGCGCTTGCCGCCGCCGCTGATGCCGAACGCAGCGCGCTCCGGGCGCTCGATCAGGCCGAAGCCGCGCGCGCCCGGATCGCTGCCCGGCGCGGCGAGATCGACCGCGCCGCCGCCGATCTGGTTAGCCAGCGCTCCGCTGCCGAGGCGGACCTGACCGAAGCCGAGCACAAGCGGGCCGCACTGCCGGATCCCGCTGCCGGCCGCGCCGCGCTCGATGCAGCCCGCACCCGCAGCGACTCGGCACGCACCGCGTTCCAAAGTGCGCTCGCTGCCGCTGCAGCCCACGGGCAGGCACTCGCGGTTGGCAAGGAGCGCCTGAGCAGCTTGCGCGGCGACATCCGCAGTTGGCAGGCCCGCGCCGGCGATGCCGCGCGCCGCCTCGCCGCCATGGCAGGACAGGCAGAGGATCTCGCCGGCGAACGCGCCGTGCTCGCCGCACGCCCTCCGGCGCTGGCCCGCAATCTGGAAGAGGCCGAGGCCGCGCGCGTACGGCTTGCCGAAGCGCTTGCCGAAGCCGAAAACGCACTCGCCCGCAGCGAGGTGACCGCCCGCAGCGCTGAAACCGCGCTCGCCGCCACCACCGAGGCACTGGCCAGCGCGCGCGAGACCCGCGCCGCGCTGGCCGCCCGCGCCGAAAACGAGGACCAGCGGCGCCAGGAAATGGCCGGTATCGCGGGCGAGCGCTTCCAATGCCCGCCTCCGCTCCTGCCCGAACGCCTCGGTTTCGCCAGCGCCGAAGTCGCCAGCGCGCCCGACGAGTCCGCCGCGCACGACCGCCTGATCGCCGAGCGCGAGCGGCTCGGCCCGGTCAACCTCGTCGCCGCAACCGAACTGGACGAGGCTGAAGCCCAGCATGCGGCCCTCGCCGCAGAGCAGGCCGAGCTGACCGAGGCGGTGCACAGGTTGCGCGGCTCGATCGGCGCGCTCAACCGCGAGGGGCGCGAGCGGCTGCGCGCTGCGTTCGAGGCGGTCGACGGCCACTTCCGCCGCCTGTTCGCGCGGCTGTTCGGAGGCGGCGAGGCGCATCTCGCGCTGATCGACAGCGACGATCCGCTCGAGGCCGGGCTCGAGATCTTCGCACAGCCACCGGGCAAGCGCCTGCAATCGCTCACCTTGCTATCAGGCGGCGAACAGGCGCTCACCGCCGTCGCGTTGATCTTTGCGCTGTTTCTCACCAACCCCGCGCCGATCTGCGTGCTCGACGAAGTCGATGCTCCGCTCGACGACGCCAATATCGAGCGCTTCTGCGACCTGCTCGACGCCATGGCGGCGGAGACCACCACCCGCTACCTGATCGTGACGCACAACGCCGTGACGATGAGCCGCATACACCGCCTGTTCGGCGTGACGATGGTGGAGCGCGGGGTTTCGCGGCTGGTGAGCGTGGATCTGGGCGGGGCGGAGAGCTTGCTGGCGGGGCCGGTTTAGCTAATCCAGCACAAACCGCGGCCCCGGCCCGGCGGCGCTGGCGCGGTCTTCCTTGTTGTAGAGCGCGCAGCGGTCGAGGCTGAGGCAGCCGCAGCCGATGCATTCATCCAACTTGTTGCGCGTGCGGGTGAGGAGCTGGATGCGGCTGTCGATCTCACCGCGCATGGAGCGGCTGATGCGCTGCCAATCAAGCACGGTGGGCATGCGGCCGTGCGGCAGCGAGGCAAGCTCGCGCTCGATCTCGGCAAGGCCAAGGCCGAGCCGCTGCGCGATGAGAACGAAGCTCAGCCGGCGAATGTCCGAACGCAGGAAACGGCGCTGGTTGCCCCCGGTGCGCACCGACGTGATCAGCCCGCGCTCCTCGTAATAGCGGATCGCCGAGACGGCGAGCCCGGTGCGCTGCGCGACCACACCGATCGGCACCAGATCAGTGCGCTTCTTTAAAACCTTGGCCAACACGCTGCGACTCCGCACTTTTCACTTGATCTCAAGTGGGCTTGAGGTTGCATAATCCTAAGCGCGTCATTTTTCCAGACAGGTGAAGGAGATTTTACATGTCCGCTTCCACAGCTGCCGCGCGCCTTGAACACGTCAATATCCGGGTCAGCGATCCAGATCGTACCGCCGATCTTCTCACCCGCCTGTGCGGCTGGCACGAGCGCTGGCGTGGGCCTTCCGCGCTGGGCGGCTGGACTATCCATCTGGGTTCGGACAGCGACTATATAGGGCTGTATCAAGGCGAAAGCCCGCTGCCCGGCCCCTTCTCGAAGGGCCAGCCGCTCAACCATATCGGCATTGTCGTCAATGATCTGGACGCCGCCGAGCGGATCGTGATCGAGGCCGGGCTCAAGCCGTTCAACCACGGAGATTACGAACCGGGCCGCCGGTTCTATATCTTCGACTGGGACGGCATCGAGTGGGAGCTGGTGAGCTATCCCTGAGCAGCCGCGCCCACCACGAAGCACGCCGCGGCCATAAGAGCGCCCGCGAATCGGTTTGAACGGAACCGCGCGAGCGCGCTGCTGCCGTCTGCTGTGTCTAGCGTCAGCGCCTGCCAGGCGAAATGCGCGCCCACCGGCAGCAGCGCTAGCAGCGCCAATGCATCGGGCCGCACCAACCACACCGCGCTGGCCCAGCAAGCCAGCGCCATGGCGTAGAGCCCGATCACCCCGGCGCGCACATGCGTGCCGAACGAGAGCGCGGAGGAGCCGATGCCGACCATGGCATCGTCCTCCCGGTCCTGCAGCGCGTAGATCGTGTCATAGGCCATGCACCAAGCCCAGCACCCGGCATAGAGCGCGGCCAATGGGGCTAGTCCGAGTGAAGGTGGCCGGGCCAACCCATTGACCTCGATCCACCCCACCGGCGCGCCCCATGTGAAGACCAGCCCCAGCCACGCCTGCGGCCAGCCGGTAATCCGCTTCATAAAGGGATAGGCCGCGACCAGCCCGAGACTGCCGAGCGCCACCGCTTGCGCTTCCCAGCGCAGTTGCAGCAGCACGATCAGCCCCACGCCGCAGAGTGCGAGCAGCCAGACCCAAGCCGCCTTCTTCGAAACCGCCCCGCTCGCCACCGGGCGCATGGCGGTGCGCGCCACGCGCGCATCGAGATCGGCATCGACGATATCGTTGTAGACACAGCCCGCACCGCGCATCGCGATTGCACCAAGCAGCATCCACGCGACTATGCCCCAGCGTGCCGTCCCTCCGGCGAGGAACACCCCCCACGCGCAAGGCCAGAACAGCAGCCACCACCCGATCGGCCGGTCAAACCGCGCCAGCAGCGCCAGATCGCGTGCGAAAGGCGGGAGCATAGAGAGCATGCCGCGATACTGGCTGTCAGGGACGATATCGGGGGGCGCAGTCATAGACTTGGCATAGCCCTCGCGCACCCAATCGGCTAGAGCGCGCTCCATGCCCCCTGCACACCTGCCCGCCACCACCGCCTGGCCGTCAAAGTCGGCTCCTCGCCTGTTCGTTCCCGGTCCGCTGACCGAGGGCGCGTCCGTGCCGCTTGAGGGCGGGCAGGCGCATTATCTCGGCAAGGTGATGCGCGTGGCGGCAGGCGACGGCGTAATCCTGTGCGATGACGAGACCGGCGAATGGCTCGCGCGGGTGGATGAGGCGGGCAAGCGCGATGTGGTTCTCACCGTCGTGCAGCGGCTGCGCCCGCGCGAAGGGGTGCCCGATTTCTGGCTTTGTGCCGCGCTGACCAAGAAGGCGGCGTTCGATCTCGTGATCGAGAAGGCGACCGAGCTTGGCGTGGCGGCGCTTGTCCCGGTACTCACCCGCCGCTGCGTGGCGGACAAGCTCAACCCCGAGCGCGCGCGCACGATCATGACCGAGGCGGCCGAGCAATGCGCACGCACTGCGCTGCCCATGTTGGCCGAGCTCGCACCGCTTGCCGCGCTGCTGCGCGATTGGCCGGACGGACGGCAGCTTTTTTTTGCCGACGAGCTGGGCGGCGTGCCTGCCGCCACCGCCTTTGCGATGGAATACGGCCCCGCCGCACTACTCGTCGGCCCTGAAGGCGGGTTTGACGATGCCGAGCGCACGATGATCCGCGCGCATCCAGCCACCATCGCGATCACGCTTGGCCCGCGCGTGCTGCGCGCCGAAACCGCGGCGATTGCCGGCACCGGGCTGTGGATGGGCACGCAGGGCGACTGGGGCGGATCAGCACTCGGCAAGTGAAACCGCTCCCTCGTTTTCGGCTGGCGCAGGGCCGCGCGGCGCACTAACGAAACCCGCATGAGCACAAGAGAAGTTTCGAATCGCAACGATCCTGTCATCGAGAGCCGCGACCAGTTGGTCGAGCCGATGGCGAAAGGCGAAAAGCCGCGCGAAGCCTGGCGGATCGGCACCGAGCACGAGAAGTTCGTCTACCGGACCGCCGACCATGCTGCGCCGTCCTACAGCGAACCCGGCGGAATCCGCGATCTGCTGCTTGCGCTGCAAGAGTATGGCTGGACCACAATCGAAGAGGACAGCGACACCGGCCCCAACGTGATCGCGATGGGCGGCCCGGACGGGGCGGTGAGCCTTGAGCCCGCTGGCCAGCTCGAACTGTCGGGCGCGCCGCTCGAAAACCTGCACCAGACTTGCGCCGAAACCGGCCGTCACCTTGCGCAAGTCAAAGCGATCGGCGACAAGCTGGGGCTTGCCTATCTCGGCATGGGGCTGTGGCCCGACAAGACCCGCGAAGTCCTGCCGATCATGCCCAAGGGCCGCTATGACATCATGCTGCGGCACATGCCGCGCGTGGGCACGATGGGCCTCGACATGATGCTACGCACTTGCACCATCCAGACCAACCTCGACTATTCGAGCGAGGCGGATATGGTGCAGAAGTTCCGCGTGAGCCTGGCGTTGCAGCCGCTCGCCACCGCGCTCTTCGCCAATTCGCCGTTCCTGGAGG
>JBJXEK010000121.1:0-12584 GCA_046155055.1 Novosphingobium sp.
CACCAGCCACAGCGCAGTGCCGTGCTTTTCCGCCGCAAGGCTGAGGCGGCGCGAGGCGGTGAAATCGAGACTGCGCGGATTGCCCGCAATCTCACCCACCACGAACGCCAGATCGCGGCAGCGCAGCCCCTCCTCCAGCGCGAACAGCGCGTCCTCCGGCGTGGCAGCGGAAACGTGGATCAGGCGGTGGCGCAAATGGGCCGGGAGTCCCGGGCGATAGGGCCGCCCCGAAAGCCGCAGCGCCGCCTTGTCCTGCACCCAGAGCCAAGGGCGCTGGTCTTCCTTGTTTTCGCGGAGGGCATCGCGCGCGAGGGCCAGCGCCAGCCCTGCTCCGCTCGCCTCCTCGGCGGGCGCAAAAACTTCGGCGTGGCGGCACCCGGTGGCGAGCCCCGGCTTCCAGCGCGCGGACCTGGCGGATGAACCAAGTCCGCGCTGCAATCCGGCAGGCAGTGCCGAAGCTGGCAGGGAGGGGGACAAGACGGGGGCACAAGGCAGGGGGGTGATTCGGAGCATGTTCCTATTATGTTCCAATCAGCCTGCCATGCAAGCACTCTCCCCACACTTCCCTTCCATGCAAAAATGGCCTGCCATGCAAAAATGGCCTGCCATGCAAAAAGGCCTTCCAAACAAAAAGGCCGCTTCCCCGGCCTTGGGGGAAGCGGCCTTCAAGCCAAACGCGAACCTCGGATCAGATCAGCGGCGGCACCGGCTGCGGGGGAATATCCGCATCGCTTTCATGCACTTCCACCGTACCCCTACCGAGATGGCTGCGACTGCGGCTATAAGTAAAATAAACCAACAGCCCGACCAGCGCCCAACCGAAGAACAGCAGGATCGTCTCGCGCGAAAGGCTCAGGAACAAGTAGACGCAGCCCGCAATCGAGATCGGTGCGACCACGGCCACGGCCGGGGTGCGGAACGGGCGGTGCCGGTTGGCATCGGTCCGGCGCAGCACCAGCACCGCAATCGAAACAGCGGCAAAGGCGAACAGCGTGCCCGAATTGGACACATCAGCCAGCAGACCCACCGGAAAAAACGCCGCGAACAGCGCCACGAACGCGCCCGTCAACATCGTGATCACGTGCGGCGTGTGGAACTTGGGATGAATCCTCGAGACGAACTCGGGCCGCAACCCATCGCGGCTCATCACGAAGAAGATGCGGGTCTGGCCAAACATCATCATCAGGATCACCGAGGGTAGCGCCAGAATGGCCGCAGCGCCCACCAGCCAGCCCATGAACGGATAGCCGACCGAGCGCAGCGTCCAGGCGAGCGCCTCTTTCGAGCAGACCACCGCATTGTCCTGGATCGCGGTGCAAGCGGCAGACAGCGCGGGCGTGCCCGGCGAAAGAACTTCGCCGCCCGGGCCATAGACCGGCTGCGCGCCGACCGTGCCGATCACGCCGGCGGCCACAAGCATGTAGAACACGGTGCAGATGGCGAGGCTGCCGATCAGGCCGATCGGCATGTTGCGCTGCGGGTTCTTGGTTTCCTCCGCTGCGGTGGAGACCGCATCGAAGCCCACATAGGCGAAGAAGATCGAGGCCGCCGCGCCCGATATCCCGGCAAAGCCGAGCGGCGCAAACGGCACGAACTTGCCCGACTGGATCACCGGCAGGGTGAGCACCACGAACATAGAGAGCGCCGCGATCTTGATCGCCACCAGCACCGCGTTGACCGCCGCGCTTTCCTTGGTGCCGAGCACGAGGAGGCCTGCGATCACCGCCGCGATCGACATCGCAGGGAGATTGATGAGCCCGCCATCGAACGGCCCGCGCACGAATTCCAGCGGCACGGTTATATGGAAACTGTGCTGCACGAAGCCGATCATATAGCCGGACCAGCCGACCGAAACCGCGCCCGCTGCAATCGCATATTCAAGGATCAACGCCCAGCCGACCATCCACGCGACAAGTTCGCCCATGACCGCGTAGCTGTAAGTATAGGCCGAGCCCGAAACCGGCACCATCGCGGCCATTTCGGCATAGCACAGCGCTGCCACCGCGCAGACGAACCCGGCGATGATGAAGCTGACCATCATACCAGGGCCAGCCTTCTGCGCGGCCTCGGCCGTCAGCACAAAAATACCGGTACCGATGACAGCACCGACGCCGAGCATGGTGAGCTGGAAAGCGCCGAGCGAGCGATGCAGGGATTTCTTCTCGGCTGTGGCAAGAATGGCGTCGAGTGGTTTGACGCGACCAAACATTGAATTCTCCCGCCTTGGTCCGGTGTCACAAACCGTGCCGCACATCCAGCACGGTAAAGTCATGGCTGGCCGGTCACCAGGTTATTAACACCGTAGCTAGCCGCGACATCGCTTGTCGCAAAGCGCTTTTTCCCCAGCCTTGCGGCTTTCCGGCATTGGTCTAGAAAAGCGGGGCTCTAGATATGCCGCCCAACAGGCAGGAACTTGCAATGTCCACCACCTACGTTCTCGACACCGCCACCAGCCGCGCACACCCCACCCCGGCGCCGATGAAGCGGCTCAACATTCCGGGCATCCGCCAGCGCAAGGTGGACGGAGTGACGGAGCATCCAGTCGTCATGCTCACGGCCTACACCGCGCGGCAGGCCCAGCTGCTCGACGAGCACTGCGATCTGCTGCTCGTGGGAGATTCGCTCGGCCAGGTGATCTATGGCCTCCCCTCCAGCGTCCCCGTCACGCTCGATATGATGTGCGCGCACGGCGCTGCCGTGGTGCGCGGCTCCTATCACGCAGCAGTAGTGGTCGACATGCCGTTCGGCACGTATGAAGGCTCGCCCGAACAGGCCTTTGCCAGTGCCGCGCGCGTACTCAAGGAAACCGGCTGCGCTGCGGTCAAGCTGGAGGGCGGCGCGGCCATGGCCGAAACGGTCGCGTTCCTTACCGCGCGCGGCATTCCGGTGATGGGCCATGTCGGCCTCACCCCGCAGGCGGTCAACGTGCTTGGCGGCTACAACGCGCGCGGGCGCAGCGCGGCCGAGGCGGAAAAGATCGTGGGCGACGCGCGCGCCATTGCCGAGGGCGGGGCCTTCGCCATCGTCGTCGAAGGCGTGGTCGAGCCGCTGGCAATCGCGATCACGCAGGCGGTGCCCTGCCCCACCATCGGCATCGGCGCTTCGGCGCAGTGCGACGGACAAGTGCTTGTCACTGACGACATGCTGGGCATGTTCGAACGCACGCCGCGCTTCGTGAAGATCTACGAGCACCTTGCCGAGACAATCTCGGCCGCCGCCGCAGCTTATGCCGCCGAAGTGCGTGCGCGCACCTTTCCGGGGGTGGAACAGACCTATCAGCCGAAGTAAGGGCCTTTTCAGCGCCCGGCGTCCCTCCTTTCAGCACGAGACCCCATTGCTCAAAAACTTCGGCGGATCGATCGCCTTCACGTTCGTCTGCCTTGTGCTGGCCGCCGCTTATGGCTGGTTCCAGACCGGGTCCGTGGCCGCCACAGCGGCGATGCTGTGGATCGTGGTCATGCTCTCGGTGCTCGAGATCTCGCTCTCGTTCGACAACGCGGTGGTCAACGCCTCGGTGCTGAACGAGATGGACGAGGTCTGGCAGCGCCGATTCCTCACTTGGGGCATGGTGATCGCGGTGTTCGGAATGCGTATCGTGTTTCCGCTTGCGATAGTCGCCATCGCCGCAGGGATTGGGCCGATCGAGGCACTGCGCATCTCGCTGACCGAGCCAGCGCGCTATGAGGAAATCGTCTCGGGCGCGCATGTCGGCATCGCGGGCTTTGGCGGGGCGTTTCTTGCCATGGTCGGACTCTCGTTTTTCTTCGACGGAGAGAAAGACGTGCACTGGATTAGCTGGATCGAAAGTCGGCTCGCGCTGATGGGCGATATCAAGGCGGCCGAAATCGCTATCCTGCTGCTTGGCGCTTACGGAATCTCGCTGCTGCTTCCGCCGCACGAGGCGCTTACTTTCCTTGGCGCGAGCGCACTCGGTATCGTCACTTTCATCGCTGTCGAGGCAATCGGCGCTTTGCTCGAAATGCGCGATGCGGCCGCGAAAGCGGCGGGTCAGGTCGTGCGGTCGGGGCTCGCCGGATTCCTCTACCTCAACGTGCTCGATGCCTCGTTCAGCTTCGACGGGGTGATCGGGGCTTTTGCCTTGTCGAACAACATGGTCGTCATTGCGCTCGGCCTCTCGATCGGCGCGATGTTCGTGCGCTCGCTCACTATCCTGCTCGTGCGGCAGGGCACGCTGGCCGAGTACCGCTACCTCGAGCACGGCGCGTTTTGGGCGATCATCGCGCTCGCCGGGATCATGCTGGCTTCGGCCTATGTAGAGATCCCCGAAACGATCACCGGGCTCATCGGCGCAGCGCTCATCGCGCTCTCGCTGTGGTGGTCGGTCCGCCACAACCGCAAGTTCCCCGATTGCGAGATCGAGGACGCGCTGCGGGCGGAGTGAGCAGGGCTTAGAGCGGTTCCGAAGCCAGCCTTGGCGCAGGCGCAGGCGTGCCCAGAAAGCGCGGCGCAGGCGCCGGCATGGTCATGCCGCCATCCTCGACGAACATGCTGCGCGCGGCGTTATGCGGGTGGTGCGGCGCTTCCTTGAGGCTCAGCACGGGCGCGAAGCAGATGTCGGTTCCGTCCATGATCGCCTGCCATTCATCGCGCGTCTTGGTGGCGATCATCGCAGCGACTTTGGCCTTGAGCGCCGGCCAGGCGGCAAAGTTCATTTGGGCCGCAAAATCGGGATCGGCGCCGAGCCCGGTCTTTTCCATCAGCAGTGCATAGAATTGCGGCTCGATCGAGCCGAGCGCGATCCACTTGCCGTCGCTGGTCTCGTAGGTATCGTAGAAATGCGCACCGCCGTCGAGAAGGTTGACCCCGCGCTCGTCCTTCCACTGCCCGTTGCCGAAGAAGGTCCAGGTCATCGCCGAAAGGATCGCCGCGCCGTCGACCATCGCGCAATCGATCACCTGACCCTTCCCGCTGCGCTGCGCGGCAAACACCGCGGCCATCACGCCGAACGCCATCAGCATGCCGCCGCCGCCAAAATCCCCCACGGCGTTGACCGGAAACTGCGGCTTGCCGCCTGCAGCGCCATAGGTGTGCAGCGCGCCGGCGAGCGCGATGTAATTGATGTCGTGCCCGGCGAGCGGCGCCATTGGCCCGTCCTGTCCCCAGCCGGTCATGCGCCCATAGATCAACTTGGGGTTGTCCGCGAGCAGCACGTCTGGCCCAAGGCCGAGCCGCTCCATTACACCGGGACGAAAGCCTTCGATCACCACATCGGCGCTGCGCACCATTTCGCGGATCTGCGCAATAGCCTCGGGGTTCTTGAGATCGAGTTCGAGACGCACGCGATTGCGGTTGAGGATATCGCGGTTGCCCTGATCGCCAACGCGTCCCGGCTTGCCCGGACGGTCGATGCGGACCACACGCGCCCCATGGTCAGCCAGCATCATGCAGGCAAAGGGTCCAGGGCCGATCCCGGCGAATTCGAGTACGGTCAGTCCTTCCAGCGCGCCGGCCATTGCTCATCCCATCGTTTTTAATCGTTCGATTGAAACTAGGGTTTGCCGCGCTGTCGCCGCGATGTCGAGCCTTATTGAACCGGCGCAACCTGTCCGCGGGCGGCAAGGGCCCTGCTCACGGCGCCAAACGCATCGGGGCGTTCCTCGCCCCGCCATGCGGCCGCCAGCAGCTTCATCGCCGCGAGGCTCTGCGGGTTCTGCGCAAGATACCGCGAGGTCATCGCATCGGCATCACGCACCCGGCCCAGCGCGCGCAAGGCGGCGTCCATCCGGTGCAGTACCGGCTCATTGAAACGGATCGCTGCCCCGTTCTGGTAGTCATCAAGCGCACCCGTCATGTCGCCGCGCATGGTCCGCACATCGCCCGCGAGCAGATGTGCTTCGGCCGCGCCGGGATTGGCATCACGCAGCCGGTCGGCCGCCGCCTGTGCCTCGTCCTTGCGACCATCGTGCAGCAGCGCGCGAATGTAGGGCACCGCCGTCTGCGCCTGGTTGGGCGCGTCGGCATAGGACACGGCCAGGATCGAAGTGCCGAACGCTGTTGGCAGCGGCCCGGGACCGTGCCCCGCCGGATGGACCGCACGGACCAGATAGGGCGCGGCGCGCGTCTTTTGGCCCAACCGCAGCCATGTCTCACCCACCAGCCGCAATGTATAGGGCGCGGCATAGACTGCCGCAGTGTCGGCATCGAACCGTTCGGCGATCTGGCGGTCGTTGGCCTGTCGATCGCTGGCCGGTCGATCGTTGGCCTGCCGCGTCAGCGCGCGCAGCAACATCTGCCGCGCCTGCAAATTGTCGGGCTGCATCCGCACCAACCGATCGAATTGCTCGACCGCCACGTTGATATTGCCAGCCCGGTATTCGAGCACACCGCTCAGCAGCAGCGCCGCCGGCATGTCACGCAGCGCAGTTCCGGTGCGCTGCAGGATCGAACGCGCCAGATCGGTATTGCCCGCGCGTGCCGCGAGCACCGCCTGGAGGAACGCCGGGCGCTGGTTCTTGGGATCGATGCTCGTCAGCTTGCGGCACACGATCAGCATCGCGCGGTACTGGCCCATATCGCCCAGAGTTGCGGCATATTCGCCAAGCAGCGCCGGATCGTCAGGCCGAACCCTGAGGCCTGCCTCCAGCCACGGCAGCGCCGCTGCCAGCCCGAATTGCTCGCGAATCAGCAGCCCGCGAAAGGCCAGCGCGCGGGCATTGCGCGGATCAAGCGCAACGGCGCGGTCTGCTGCCTCGATCGACTGGGCCTGCTCGCCGCCCGAAAACCGCAGCGACGCGATCGCCACCCACAAATCGGCATCGCGCGGATTGGCTTTCAGTGCTTCGTCGAACGCCCCCGCCGCACGCTGCAGGTTGCCCGCGGCCAGCGCCAGTTGGCCGCGCACGCGCCAACCCAGTCCCGCAGTGCCGGGCGTGAAGGGCCCAGCTTCCAGCATCCGGTGTGCTTCGATCCGGTCGCCCTGCGCCAGCAATGCCTCGCCCAGATGGGCGCGCACGGCATCTTCGGGCACCCCGCTGCGAACCGCAGCACGCAGCATCACCTCGGCGGAAACCGGATCGCGCCGCTCGATCGCCGCCTGCGCCCTGGCGCGCAGAGCATCAAGCCGCGTCTCGCCGCCAGCCGCGGGCGCTGCCAGCGTCACTAGCGTGAGCGCAAGCGCAAGGCCCCGCTTAATGCTGAAGGTCGTATTGCTTGAGCAAGTCATACAGGGTCGGCCGGCTGATCCCCAGCAGCCGCGCGGTGCTCGAGATATTGCCCTCGCTGCGCGCCAGCGCGTGGCGGATCATCTTGCGGTCGGTCACCTCGCGCGCAGTCTTGAGGTTCAACGGGTTCGAGGCCTCCTCGCCCGGATCGGCCAGATCGAGATCGCTCGCGGTAACCAGTTTGCCATCAGCCATGATGACGGCGCGCTTCACCCGGTTTTCGAGCTCGCGCACGTTGCCCGGCCAGGTCCACGCATCGATTGTTGCCAGCGCGTCGGGGGCAAAGCCCTTGACCGCCGGGTTCATCTCGCCGGCGAACCGCGCCAGGAACACCTTGGCGAGCAACGTCGCATCACCCGGTCGTTCGGCCAGGCTTGGAATGCGCACGACGATTTCGGCAAGGCGGTAGAACAGGTCCTCGCGGAACCGCCCGTCGGTGATCATCGCCTCAAGGTTCTGGTGTGTCGCACAGACGATGCGCGTATCGACCTCGATCGAACGCCGCCCGCCGATGCGCTCGATCGTGCGCTCCTGCAGGAAGCGCAGCAGCTTGACTTGCAACTGGATCGGGATGTCGCCGACTTCGTCGAGGAACAGCGTGCCGCCGCTGGCCTGTTCGATCTTGCCCTCGGTGGTCTTGACCGCGCCGGTGAATGCGCCTTTTTCGTGCCCGAACAGCTCGCTTTCAAGCAGGTTTTCCGGAATCGCCGCGCAGTTGATCGCCACGAACGCGCCGCGTGCGCGCGGGCTCGCATCGTGGAGCCCCTTGGCGAGCAATTCCTTGCCCGTTCCGCTCGCGCCCAGCAGCATGACCGAAACGCTGGTGCCCGCCACGCGCTCGATCGTGCGCGCAACCTTGACCATCTCGGGCGCGGCGGTGATCATGCGGCCAAGCACACGGTTGTCCTCCGGTGCCCGGTCGGCGAGCATGCGGTTTTCAGCCTCGATGCGGTGGAGATGCAGCGCGCGGCGCACAATCAGCCCAAGCGCATCGATATCAACCGGCTTCTGGTAGAAATCATAGGCACCGTGCTGGATCGCCCGCAGCGCGCTTTCGCGTGCGCCGTGGCCACTGGCGACGATCACTTTGGTATCGGGCTTCAGCGCCATGATCGCATCGAGCACGGCAAAGCCCTCGCTTGTCCCGTCGGGATCGGGCGGCAGGCCCAGATCGAGCGTAACCACGGGCGGCTCCTCGGCGCGAAGCATGGCAAGCGCCGTGGCGCGGTCGCCGGCAATGAACACCTCGAAATCCTCGTAAGCCCACTTGAGCTGGGCCTGCAGGCCCGGATCGTCCTCCACGATCAAGAGCTTCGGCAGCTTGGGCCGGTCCTGTATCATCACGCCACCTTCTTCTTATCTGGCTTGTCTTGGGGTGATTGCAGCTCTGGCGGATCGCCCAGAGTATCTACGAATTCGGCCGCCGCAGCGAGCGGCAGGCGGACAGCAAAACGGCTGCCGAGGCCCTCACGGCTCTCGACATCGAGCCGCCCGTGCATCGCCCGCACCAGTTCGCGCGCTTCGAATGCGCCAATACCGAAGCCGCCGGCCTTGGTCGAAACGAAGGGTTTGAACAGGCGGTTGCGTACAAAGTCCGCGCTCATGCCGCAGCCGGTATCGGCAACCTCGATCATTCCGCTCAACCCGTCGATGCGCGTCTGGAGGAACACCGCCATGCCTGGCTGGCTGGCGTCGATCGCGTTCTGCACCAGATGCAGCAGCACCTGTTCGAGCGTCTCGCGGTTCGCAAGCACGATGCATTCGTGGGCATCGGTCACATGGACCGGGCAGGCACTGCCCGGCCCGCCATAGCGCGCCGCGATCGCGGTAATGCATTCGGCCGCATCGACCGGCTCCAGCCGCTGAACATTGCCCGCACCATAGCGCGAAAGCCGCGC
Organism: Novosphingobium sp.; assembly: GCA_046155055.1. Lineage (GTDB taxonomy): Bacteria > Pseudomonadota > Alphaproteobacteria > Sphingomonadales > Sphingomonadaceae > Novosphingobium. The sequence continues at coordinate 9,080 of JBJXEK010000121.1, forward strand.
CAGCAGCGCGTTGAGCTTGTCGGCGGAATTGGTCAGCGTAACGAGCATGTCCTTGCGGAATTCGGGGTTGTCCGCATGGCGCTCGGCGTTGCGCGCGAGCAACGCAAGCTGGCTGGCAAGGTTCTTGATATCGTGCATCACGAAGGCGATGCGACGATTGAACTCATCAAATCGGCTCGCCTCGAGCAGCTGTGCCTGGCCGTTCTGCTCGGCGATATAGCTGGCCAGCTGCTGGCCGACGACGCGCAGCAGATCGAAGTCCTCCCAATCGAGCTTGCGCGCGAGCGGCGGGCGGCCCAGCACGACCAGGCCGACAAGGCGGTCGAAATGGAGCAGCGGCACCAGTGCCCAGGCGCTATGCTCATCGATCATCCAGTGCGGCATCAGCGCACATTCGCCTGCATGATCGATGCCCGCACGCACTTCGTCGAGATCGACAATGAAGCCGCGCCTCTCGAAGAACAGACTCGCCGCAGCCGGCATCGCCTCGGCCGGCACATCGAGCGTGGGCCACTGCCAGCGCGCGCCCAGCACCAGATCGCCGCCCTCGCCCGGGATCAGCAGGATGCCGGCCGCGCTGTCGGTAATATCTGCGAGCGCCTGGACGACACGCGCATGCAGCGGCAGGGCATTCGGCCCGGCACGGCCGATCGTGCGGGTGAAGCGCTGCCATTCGCTGCGATAGTCATAACGGTGCTGGAAGAAGTGCTTGGCCAGCATGACGTTGAGCCAGCCGCGCAGACGCCCTGATGGCACGAGCGCGAGGATCACCACGGTGGTCGCGAAGGCAAAGCCGAGCTGCGCCAACTGGCTGACATCGCCGCCAAGCCACGCGACCGACTGGGCGGCAGCGACCATCAGGATAAGATAGCCACCGATCACCAGCAGCGAAAGCGACTGGAACGCGACCGAGCGCGATGGCGAAAAGCGCAGCGCAGACCCGCCGCGCAGCGCGCCGATTGCCAGCAGAAGCACAGTCCCGAGCTGCGCGAAACCGCGCAGTGCGGCCATTTCGACCGGAACCGTGCGGCCGAGATAGGCGATCGTATAGTAATTGAGATCGTAGCCCCACATCAGCGCGAGCGCGAGCGCGGTCCACCGCACCGCATCGCGCTGCCCGCTTATTGCGCCGGCGTAGAGGTTGTGGACAAGCACCAGCGCGCCAGTGGTCATCAGCAGGCGGAACATGACCGAAAGCTGGAAGATCATCGCACCGGCCGGCACGATCCCCGCAAAGCGCAGGCTCAGCAACAGCAGCACCAACTGGAACAGCTCGACCATCGCCAGCACGGCCAACACCGGCCGCACCTGCGCCACAGTGGTGTGCCGGTTGTCGCGCGCGAACAGGCTGTAAACCACGGCCAGCCAGCCGAGATTGCGCACGACCTCAAGCAGCTGGGTGACGAGCGCGCCAATCCCCATGCCGCCCGAAACAAGCGCCCAGAATGTGCTGAGCGTGAGCGCGGCCATGACCGCGCGGCTGCTGTCACGCCCGCGCCGCCAGCGATCGACCATCCACACCATAAGGAGCATCGCCGCGAACGCTGCGGCGAGGAAGCTCCACTGGCTAAGGCCGGTCCATCCAAGGGGGCTGTGCATGCCGCTTGCCGATCAGCGCGCGCCCTCGTTCCAGAGCACCACGCGCAGCGTCTGGAGGAGGATCAGGAGATCGAGGAACGGACTGTAGTTCTTGGCATAATAGAGATCGTATTCGAGCTTGTGGCGCGAATCCTCGATCGATGCGCCATAGGGATAGTTGATCTGCGCCCAGCCGGTGATGCCCGGCTTCACCATGTGGCGCTCGGCGTAATAGGGCAGCTGCTCCTCGAGGTCGGAGACGAACTCGGGCCGTTCCGGGCGCGGTCCGACAAAGCTCATCTCGCCCTTGAGCACGGTCCAGGCCTGCGGCAGTTCGTCGATGCGCAGCTTGCGGATCAGCTTGCCCACGCGGGTCACGCGCGGATCGTCCTTTGCGGCCCACTGAGCGCCTGCCTTCTCGGCATCGGTGCGCATCGAGCGCAGTTTGACGAGGCTGAAAGTCTCGCCATAGAGCCCGACGCGGGTCTGGCGAAAGAACGCGGGCCCCCGGCTGTCGAGCTTCACCAGCACGGCAAACAGCGCAATCACCGGCGCGGTCATGGCCAACAGCACCAAGCTCACGACAATGTCGAATATGCGCTTCATCCCGCTCGAGATCATCCGGCCAGAGGAGAACCCGTCGGAAAAGATCAGCCAGCTGGGATTGACCGTATCGAGATCGACCCGGCCGGTCTCGCGCTCCATAAAGGTCGAGAAATCATTGACGTGGACGCCCGTGGTCTTGATCCGCAGCAGGTCCTTGAGCGGCAACGCATTGCGCCGCTCCTCCAGCGCAAGAACGACCTCGCTCACGCCAAGATTCTCGACATAGCGCGTCAGATTGTGGATCGCGGTGCGGTTGATTGCCTCCTGGATCACCGGCTTGCTGTCGCTCATGCCGATGTAACCGACGAGAATAAAGCCCGCTTCCGGCCTTTCGCCCAGCTGGCGCAGACGCTCTGCCCGCTCGCCCGCGCCCAGCACCAGCACGCGCCTGCGGAACGCCGCCGTGCCGAGCAGCCCGCCCAGCAGGATGCGGACGAACACCAGCAGCGCCATCGCAATGAACATGGCGTAGAAAAGGTTGGAACGCCACAGCGTGCGCCCCGGCAGCAGGAAGTAGACCACCGAGAGCGCGATGATGCCAAGGCTGATGGCCACCATCAGCCGCGCTGTGGCATAGCGCATCGAGCGCAGCGCATCCGAACCATAGACGCCAACCGAAATCATCGCGGTCTGCACTAGCCCCGCAAAGATCAGGAGCGGGATCCAGCGATCGGCCACTTCGCCGCCATCGATGCCGATCTGACGCGCGCGGACCATCCAGCCAAGCTCCCCCGCCACGATCAGCAAGGCGAAATCGAGCAGCGCCAGCAGGAACACTGCATTAGGGATATAGAGTTTGAACAGGCGGATCATGATCCATGTGTACCCGCCAAGGCGTAAACCGTCGGTAAACTTAACACCTGAGAAGGGCGATATGGGCCTGCAAAATCAACAAAAACGCGCGCCCCCCACGGAGGCGCGCGCTATTTGTCGGTTCGGTTTACAGGCGAGCCTAGTTGGAAGGCGCAGCCTTGTTTGCCGCAGTCTGTGCAGCGTCGCCGGCTTTGGTTGCTGCCTTGCCGACATCGCTCGCCGCCGCGGCAATCGCGTTGTCCTTGCGTGCGCTGCCATTGGACATGTTTACGAAGATGAGGATAGCCCCCACCAACGCAACCATCAGCACCACGGCAATCATCCAGCCAGCTCCGCCGCTGGAGGGACGTTCGACTTCGATGATACGTTCTTCAACCATGGGCAGTTCCTCTTCTTCCATTCACTGGCATGGATAATGCCCCAGACCGCCTCGATGTTCCCGGCCACCCAACTTCGCGCTGGCACACTGCAACCCGCGGTGTCATGCTGCATGCCATGCGGCAGAAGG
>JBJXEK010000122.1:0-11726 GCA_046155055.1 Novosphingobium sp.
CGAGATTGCCGTTGTCGGGCCAGCTGCTTAGCGGCGCAAACCGCTGCTGCCCGCTGTTCGCGCCGCCTCGCCCGTCTGCTGTGCGGTAGGTGCCTGCTGCGTGCCACGCCATGCGGATAAAGAAGGGACCGTAGTGCCCATAGTCAGCCGGCCACCAGGGCTGGCTATCGGTCATCAATGCGGTGAGATCCGCCTTCAGCGCAGCATAATCGAGCGCCTTGAATGCGGCGGCATAATCAAAATCCGCACCCATCGGATCAGGAGAGACACCGCCCTGATGGAGAATATCGACGGGCAGCGCTTCTGGCCACCAGTCCTGGTTCGTACGGCCCAGAAGCGAACGCGCCTCGGATTTGGAAATGGGGCAACCGCCCGCAGCGGCGCCGGTTTGCATGTTCATGGCATCGACCTTCCGTGTTTCTGATGTAACAGGGGTAGGCTCTTCAATTCATGGAACAAAACGATTAAACCTCATCGCAGAGATCGTTTTAGGCGATCAAAGCCTGCAGGGCAGGCGTGGCGACAAAGTGCTATTTCCTCAATCCAGACGATATACTAATCTGCTCCATCTTCCAAAGCAAAGAAGATGGTGACGCGGGTGCCGTTGCCCGGCGAGGAATCGACAACGAGCGACGCCTTGGCGTTCTGCCGCAGCGATTGCACGATCAACGCGCTAAGCTTGCCCGGCTTGGGCCAAGAAGCGTCGGTTGCAAGGCCTACACCATCGTCAGCCACGATCACGCGGCAGCCCGTTGGATCGACCTCACAATGCAGCGAAATCGTCCCGCCCTCTCGCCCGATGAAAGCGTGCTTGAGGGCGTTGGTCAGGAGTTCATTGACCACAAGCCCCGCAGGCATCGCCACGTTGACCGAGACCTGCCAGGTATCGACCTGCAAGTTGAGATGAATACCCTCGACCGCGTGGGCGCGCATCACGGCGGAGGCGATTTCGCTGAGATAGACCCCAAGGTCGATTGTCGAGCCATCGGTGGTCTGGGCCAGTGAACGATAGAGCAGGCCGAGCGATTCGATCCGGCCGGCAAGCCGGTCGAAGCGCGCAGTCGTTGCATCGTCAGGGATCGTGCGGGATTCCAGCCGGATCAACGCTGTGATCATCTGCAGATTGTTGGTCACGCGGTGTTGCAGTTCGCGCAGCAGGGTGTCCTTCTCACGGATCAGGGCCTGCAGGTCAGGCTCGCCGCCATCGATGCGGCGGCTCACTTCCATCAGCGCCACCAGGCGGAAGACCGGCGCGGCGCCTTCGTCAAGAATGACATTAGACCAGGCGTCGATCGAGACAGGGGCATCGTCGGCATGGCCAAGTGTGAAGGTGCCAATGAAATCATCACCCGAGGTGATCGCATCGCTCAGCCTGCTGCCATCGCCTGCCGACACAGCAGCCGGGGGAAAGATACCCCAATCTCGCCCCAACACGGCGGAAGCAGTCCGCCCGGTCAAGCGCTCGAATTCGAGGTTGGCATACACGATGTGTTCGGCAGGTTGAAGATCAGCCACAACAATCGCGACCGGTATGTGATCGAGGAACTGCTTGAACCTGTCGTTCTCAAACGCACCTGCCAGATCGGCCGTTTCGAGAAGGGATTGGACCCCGGGAGGCCGCTGGCCTTCGCCTGAGGTCGGATCGCTAGTGCTCATGAAAACGGCCTTTGCAAGTTCGCGGACCTGCGCCGCATGTGCGGCGAAGGTCCGTTGCGAGTGAGGGAGCAATCCCCGCATATCGCATGGATCATATCAGCAACTCGCGGCACCAGCGTCTCTCAGCCCGGCGGGATGCGTCGTGCCGCGCTGAACTAGTACCCCATCAGGCTGAGCACTTCCTTGCGGCTGCGGTTGTCTTCGAGGAACGTGCCCATCATCCGACTGGTGACCATGCCCACGCCCGGCGTGCGCACGCCGCGCCCCGTCATGCAACCATGGCTGGCCTCGATCACCACGGCAACCCCGTGAGGTTTGAGATTATCCCAGATGCAAAGAGCAACTTCGCTCGTCAGGCGCTCCTGGATCTGTAGCCGCCGCGCATAGGCGTTGAGCACGCGCGCCAACTTGGAAATACCCACCACCTTGTCACGCGGGAGATAGGCAATCGCCGCCTTGCCGATGATCGGCGCCATATGGTGCTCGCAGTGCGACTGGAACGGAATGTCCTTGAGCAGGACCAGTTCGTTGTAGCCACCCACTTCCTCGAACTGGCGCGCAAGATGCGCCGCCGGGTCTTCGGCATAGCCATGGCAGTATTCCTTCCACGCGCGCGCTACGCGGCGCGGCGTATCGAGCAAGCCTTCGCGGGCTGGATCATCGCCCGACCAGCGGATCAGCGTTCGAATGGCCTCCTGCACGTCTGCCGGCACCGGGATCTTGCCCATCTCGCCGGAGTCGTCGTCGTCGTGCCCATGTTCTGGGGCTTGAGGGACGTTCATTCTGGTCCTGCTCCTTGGGGGCCGCTGCCGCAGCCTTGCACATCACTTGCGCTGGATAACCAGTTCGTCAGGGTGGGCAACGTTGAGATCGGAGCGCAACAGTTCGCCCACCAAATCGGGATCGGCGTGGCGCGGATCAAGTAGATTGACCCTGTTGTGCAACCGGTCGCGCTCAGCCTGAAGCTGCTTCACTTCAGCCTCACGCTGCTCGAGCAGCCGGGCGTTTTCGGTCCACGCCAGCACCCCGCTCGGACCCGCCAGCGCAATCGCTCCGAGCAGAAGCAACGCGATGAGCGCGAAGCTTTGCGTCAGGCTTTCGCGCGGCAGCTTGAGATGGGCACGGCGGCGATTCATCGCGGGCACAGAATCACACTTGTCTTGGTGATTCAACCCGAAATGCGCAATTTTCCAATTTGATGGGGCCACAAGTGGTGCACATCACGAAATAACCGCTGCACGGCCTACTTGGTGGCGTACTGCCCCGGCTTGGCATCAAAGTTGTCCTGCGCGAACGTTTTGGCGGCGGCAGCTGTCTTGAACAGCTGATCGTGCATCACTGCCTTGACCAGCATGTAGCCCTGCGAGTTGTAGTAGGTGTCACGCACGGTCAGGCGGAAGTTGCCATCCACGTCCTTGTTGATGAGGAAGGGGCGGGTCTGGGGGTCTGACATGGGTAAGCTCCTCGCGTGGCTTGAAACAAAGCCGACCCGAGCACGCACCTCGAACAGCATATGGGAAACAGGCTGTCAGGCCGTGCTAGGGCGCGGTCGCCAGCCAGATTGTATGGTGCGCGCCCTTGCCGTTGCTGCGGGCACGCACGGGAACTTCCTCGACTGCGAAGCGGGCATCGCCAAGCCGGCGGGTGAAAGCCGGATCGCGCGCGGCAGACCAGACAGCAAGAATGCCGCCCGAGCTTAGCGCTTCGCGTGCCGTGTGAAGCCCGCGCATGGAATAAAGCTTCGAATTGCTCGCCCGCGTCAGGCCATCCGGCCCATTGTCGACGTCAAGCAGGATTGCATCATATCTCCCCTGCCCCGCCTGGATCAACGCCACCACGTCATCTTCGATGAGCTGCACACGCGGATCATCGAGGCAGCCGGCAGTGAGGTCGGCCATCGGCCCGCGCGCCCAATCAATGATCTGGGGCACCAGTTCAGCCACAGTCACACGCGCCTTGCCGTCCAGCACGCCCAATGCGGCGCGCAACGTAAAGCCCATGCCATAGCCGCCGATCAGAAGATGCGGTGCCTTGCGATTTGCAAGCCGCGCGCACGTCAACGTCGCCAACGCCTCTTCCGAGCCGCTCTGGCGGGTGTTCATCAGTTCGTTGCCGCCCAGCACGATCATGTGGTCGCGCCCGTGGCGAAACAGTCGAAGCACTGCGCTATCTGGTCTACTATCCGGCACCGGTGCAGTATCGAGAAGCTCGCGCGCGATCATGGAAGGGTGACAGGCATCGCCTTGTCACCGCCCCTTGCGTTGCTTGCGCGCGGCATAGCGCGCATCACGCGCCGCCTTGCGTTCGGCTTCGGTCAGCTCAACGTTAGCGGCCAGCGCGTCCGCAGCGGCTTGTTCTGCGGCAGCGGCGGCTTCGGCTTCAGCTTGCAGCGCCGCTGCAGCGGCCTCGGCCTCGGCCTTCTTTGCAGCACGAAGTTCCTCCCGCTTTGCGATTTTCGCGGCCTCGCGCGCTTCGGCGTCGGCGATCTTGCGCGCCTGTTCTGCCGGATCGATGGGAGCTTTTGCCTTCAGCCGCTCGAGCGCAGCACTGCGCGCCTTCGCGGCAGCTGCGGTGCGATCCTGAAAGCCGGGTTCACGGTATCCTGCCATTTTGCTTCCTGCCATCCCGCGTCCATGCGCAGGGCTTGTATGTCTGGAAAAGAAAACGGCCGGAGCGCCGCAAAGGACGCCCCGGCCAAATCCGGATCAGGCCGACTGAAGGTTGACAGCCGAGGTCTTGCCGCGACGATCAGTTTCCAGCTCATACGAGATGCGCTGGTCCTTATCGAGCGTGGTCATGCCAGCGCGCTCAACGGCCGAGATGTGGACGAAAGCGTCGCCGCCGCCGCCTTCAGGCGCGATAAAACCATAGCCCTTGTCGGCATTGAAGAATTTGACGGTTCCGGTGATCATAGTACTAGTCCTTAGTCCTAGGCATGGACGGGCATACGCAACAGCTGCGTATCCCGGCTTCGTGAGGCTATTTTTAGGACAAAGGGGTGAGCCTAGGCAGGCCCGATATCCGTCGAATGCGACGTCAGCGAGGCCCCCCTAGCACCGCGATACACAAGAATCGAGCATTCTTCGCACGATAATGCAAATGAGCACGCGAGACGCTGGTTAACCCACGCTCACGTTAGCCCTGCTCTGCGGATCAGGTTGGCGAAATGTGCCATAGTCGGCCGCAGTTCATGCGTGCGTCGTGTTGCCCGCCATACCGCGCGCAAGTACTACCAGATGGCAGCAGCGATGCCGCGCTAGAACTCTGGTCGCGGGATACGGTCACGCAAGCTCGGACTACCGCTATCGGTCCCCGAAGCATCGGCAAGACGTGCTGTGCTGGCCGTGCGTGCCGGGTCTTGCCCGCCGTCTGCCTCGGCCTGAACCGGAATGGCGGCCGCTGACACGCGCAGGCCGGGATCCTTAGAGTCTTCCGGCGCAGCGACCGCCAAGTCATCTTTGCCTTTGGGCGGAACGGGTGCAGCCTTGCCCCTGACCAAACCGCTCGCGTGATCCGCGTAAATCCGTCGATCCGGCGAAATGATGGCGACAGTCTTGCTCTCGGCCAGCGGCACGGGACGCGCCGGGCGGGCAATGAAGGGGCGATCAAGCAAGGCGATCGGCGCTACGGCTGGCGGCTTAGCCGCTATCTGCTTGCCGGGGGATGGCGCACTGCGATGATCGGCAGTCGGCCCGCCTGGTGCAGCGGACGCAACCGGCGCAACAGCAGCCTGAACTGACGAACCCTGCACTGGCGCGGCCCGGACTGGCGCGGATCGAGCCACCCGGCTGCTGGACGGCGGCGCAGGCGGGGCCTGCTGCACGCGAACGCCTTGCGCGGTGCCTTCCGCCATCTGGTACCGCAGCTCGTCGGACATATCAGGAGCCGGCTGTTGAGCGACCGGCTCCGCTTCGGCGCTGCGCTGGCCGGAACCACTGTGTCCGGTGAGCTCTGGTGGAAGCCCCTCGGCATAGTCCCATGCGGACGCCGGCCGGCGCATGACATCGCGGATATCCGAGGTCAGTACCGTCGTGCGCGGCCCCGGCCGCATGACCGGGGGAGCGAGCGATATCTTCACTGGTGCCGGGCTCGGAGAAACAGGGCTGACCGAAACAGCTTTGGCTGAAACGGGCGATAGGTTGCTGGCGGCAGGCGCAATCGCCGGCTCGCGCTGGGCCAGACTGGTTGGAGAACCTGCCGCACGCTGCCGGCCCGGACCGGGCGTTGCGGCATTGACAAGCGCCGGGGCGACCGGAACCGCGACCGTGCTGCGGCCAACCGCAAGCCGGTCTAGGGTGGCCTTGCCACTTCGGGCCGGGCGCATGGCAACGGCCTCGGACGCCGGGCGACTGACTACCCTGACCGGTCCCAACAAGCCTGCCGCCGCATTCCGTGTCGATGGCACGCTTGTCGGTATCGCCATAGCAGGAAGGGCTATCGCGGCAATTTTGGCACCCGCAGCGCGGTTTGCAGGAACCGCCGCCTGGAGCGCAACGGACCGGACGCGACCTGCCTCAAGCTGCACGGCAGGGGCAGACATGTCCAACATCGAGGCAATGCCATCAGCTTTACCAGCGCCTAACGCAGAAATGCGTTTGCCCGGGGTCCGATCCTGCACTGCCAAGTGCTGCACTGCCGAGTCCTTCTCGGCAATATACGGTCTGCCATTATTGCCCGACGCGGGGTCAAGGCGGTGACGCGGTTTGACCCGGCTGTCAGCGGACGCAGGACCAGATGGGCCAACACGACTTGCCTCGCGAGTCGCGGCAACCATCCCGAAGGCCGGCTGCGGCAGCACGAGTCGCGGCTTGGCAGGGCGCTGCTGCTGGGGCTCGTCTCCACCAATGGCGGAGATGGCCTGTTCGGACGAGCCAGCGCGCAGAAGCAATCCTGCACCAAGGATTACCGAAGCGAAGCGTATGACATTGAAAGCAATTGTGCGAAGCGAATACTGCTCGGACGCGGCCACAAGCGCATCCGACGTACCAACGTCGGGTGCCGCATTCGCCTGCGCGTTACCGATCACGTCCGCATCCATGCCCTGCGCCAAACCTCTGAACGACCGGACCCGCGATGCTGACCGTGGAGCCGTAAGGTTTAACGCGTAACCGATTCGCGTGCATTCTTTATGACAAACTCGTCATTAACGTTCTTTCGCTCGAGGCGGTAAATCCGCTCGACCCCGAAGTCCTTCGCCAGAGCCAGCCTGCCGACATACCGGCAGACAAAGGCGTTGCTGCAGGTCATTTCCACCGCCGCAGCCATGGGTTCGGTCACGTAGACCTGCCCCGGCGGTGTAATCGGCTCGACCCGAGCGGCGCGTGAGACCTCGGTGCCGTAGAAGTTGGGCAGACCGGTGATCGGATCATCGACAGCATAAACCGAACCGTAGTGCGCAGCTATCCGCATGCCGCTGCCCGGGGGTAAGCCGATTGCGACTGCATCGATCGCGGCCATCGTTTCCTGAAGCGCACAGAGCACACCCGCCGCGGTGCGCACATCATCGAGCGCGAGATAGAGCGCATCGCCCCAGGTGTTGAGGCTCTGAATCTGCGCACGGCTGGCTTTCAGCACACCTGCGCAGCGGCCCATGACCTCGCTCCAGAATTGCGGCATGACCGGTTCGGGCAGCCGCGAGAACCCCTTGTAGTCGGTGAAAACAATCACCTGCAGGGCACGCGTGGCGCCAAGACTGGCAGGCGCTGCAAGCGAGCCCCGCACCCGCGGCAATCCGCCGCCATCGATCACGACCGTGCGCCCACCCGCACTGCGCCAGCGCGCCACATCCGCACCTGTTCCGGCGATCCCGGTCGAGACCACGCCGTCCCACACGGCAAGCTGCACCGCCTCGCCGCCCAATTGGACCGCCCGAAGCCGCGCCAGCCCCATGGCAACCTCGCTGCCAAACGCGATCTGGGTGTCATCGCCGACATACCGCATGGCCGAAGCGCGATGCGTGGTGGCGGCAGCCGCAAGGCAGCGACGATAACGCGGCTCCCAGCCCGGCCCGCCCGGCCTCACTGAAAGCGCGAGAAAGTCCTCCTCGTCGAACGGCAGCACCGCATGAAACTCGACCCCCAGCGCAAGGCATGTTTCCCCGATCACGACATCGGCGCCGCAAGCCAGCGGACCAAACATCGCACCGATCCGCTCGGACGCCACAATTGCGGCCACGGCACTGCGAACCCGCTCCTCGGCCGCAGCATCCTCTCCGAACATGTGGCCGGTGAAAACGGCGCTGCGCAGCGGACGGATCGGCTCCAGCAAAACCTTCGTGTCCACGCAAGCCGGGCTGGCAAGCAGCGCGGCAAATTGCCGGAATGTGGACGTGCGGGCGGCGACCGTTGCGCCGTCACGCCCGGCCGCATCGGCCAGCGCGGCAGAGGCTTCCGCGCCGCGTCCCAGCAGCAGAAGCGCCTCTGCTGCGGTGGCTCCGGACCAATAATCCTGCACGGGAGCAGACAACGCCCCGGCCAGTGCAGCCTCGGCGTAGAAGCGTGCACTCGCAGCCTCTCCGGCCAGCGCAGCCATCGCGGCGGAATTGATCGCCGAATAATAGTCACCCATTGCGGCATGGACTGCAGCATAGGCGGAGGCGGCTTCTGAAAACCGGCTTGCCTGCTGTTCCGGACGTGCGGCAAACGCTGCGTCCTTCAGGATGCGGCCGCGCAGCGCCAGACTGTCGACATCGCCGCGCGCACCGACTCCGGCTTCTTCATACCGCTTGAGGGCGCCCTGCCAGTCGCCCATGCCGGCCAGAGCACGCACCTCAATATAGGCAAGCTCGCTGTCCTGCTCCGCCATTTCAGTAGCGAGATCATAGGCGGTAAAAACATCGCCGCGCGCCAGAGCTTCGCGTGCGGCGGTTAGTTTCGGACCGGCCTTCCCGTTCATCGCAGCAGTCCCTGATGGGCGCGCATTGCGGCGCCGATAAAGGTTGCGGGAGCCCAGCGCTGTTCAACCGCAGCGGCGGTTTGCGTGATGAGCGCCGCGCCTTCCGCCCGCCGCCCTGCCCGGGCAAGACAGGCACCGCGCACATTCCCCAGCCACGCCGCGCGCCACGGTGTCGCGGCATAGTCTTGCCCAATAAGCGGTGCCGCTTCGTCCAGCAACGCGAGGCCGCGCCCCGTATCGCCCGCGTTGCAGGCGCTTTCGGCAGCATCGTTAAGCACCGGGCCAAGCATAGGGTGGCCAGTCTCGCGCCCAAGTTGGGCCGCATGGGCGAACAGCGGCGCTGCTGCTGCCGCCCGGCCCGAATTGCTGCGCACAATCGCGAGGTTGCCGTAGAAGAACACCAGATCATCGACCTTCTTGCCGCGTTGCCCCTCGACCACCGCAATGGCACGCTCCATCAGTGGCCCTGCTTCGGCAAACCGGCGCTGGTCGATCAGCATGCGCGCCAGGTTGTTGAGCGTGATACCCAGATCCGGATGTTTCGGCCCCAGCACGCGTTCATCGCGAGCGAGATTGCCGCGATAGAGCGCCTCGGCCCCTTTGAGATCGCCGCTGGCATAGGCAATTGTCGCCAGCGTGTTGCGGTTGTCGGTGACGCTCGGGCTGTTCTCGCCCTCCACTGCAAGGCGGATCCCCAGCGCCTCCATCACCAGCTTGCGCGCTGCGGCGAGGTCATGGTTGAAGAACGCGTTGGCGCTCAATGCCTCCAGATCGCGCGCAACATCCGCGCGGCTTTCCTCGCCCAGACCGCGGTGGATCGCCAAGGCCTCCCGCAGCAGGCCCTCGGCAGCCTTGGTGTCACCCTCGCCTGATTGAACTTGCCCGAGATCGAACAGCACCCGCGCGCGCAGGCCCAGCGTCACGCGCGGCGCGCCGAACAGTCCGCGCGCATGGCGGAAGTTTTCCGAAGCCCGCGCATAGTCGCCCAGCAGCGCCTGTGTTTCGCCCAGCGTGGTCAGTTGGCGCACACGCACATCGTCCTCGTTATGGCGGAGCTTCAAGGTCGCCCCGACAATCTCGTAGCCGCGCTGGTAGAGGCCGAGCGCGTTGTACACTTCCGCCAGCGTGACACCAAGGTCGGCCTTGGCAGCGGGCTCCTTCTCGAGACCCGTCTCGAGCATGCGCGCGCCGCGATCGACCACTTCGCGCGCGGTAATTTTCTCGCCCTCGCCCTGCGCGATCGAGGGATCGGATACTCGAAACATGCCCTTCACGAACGATAGCGTTCGCTCGGCAGTCATCGTGCGCTGCTCGGCGATGCGGCGCGCATCCTCGGCCTGGCTGCGCGCAATCACTGCGGCGATGGCAAGCCCGGTGGTGACAGCAAAGCCGATCGAGGAGGCCCCGGCAATGATCGCGAGCCGCCGCTGCCGCCGTGCCGCCTCGCGCTGGCGCAGCTCGTCGAAGGGCACGCCCAGCAGCCCGGCGAGCAGCTTGAGTTTGGCGCCCTGCTTACCGTCCTGCCCGGGCCGTGCATCGGCTGCAAGCGGTTCGCCCTCGGCCCCTTCGAGGATCGCGGGCGGCAGCGCAGCAAGCTCAGGATCAGCCGACATCGGCTCGCCGCTGACGATAATCAGACGGATGCGGTCGCGCCGGCCCATGGCGATGAACGCGCGGATCTCCTCGTTCACCCAGCGCGAGCGCGCGCCATTGGGCGAGCAGATCACAATCAGAAAGGCGGAGTCCTCGAGCCCCTGCCGCACTGCATCGGCAAGGTCGGCACCCGCCGCCAGTTCGTCCCGGTCGCGGAACACCGGTGGCAGGCGTTTGCCCAGCGGCCCGAACGGGGACATGCGGCCGCGCAACCTGGCGGGAATGCTATAGCGTTCCAGCGCCCGGTGCAGCCAGACAGCCCAGGTCCGGTCGCGGTGGTTGTAGCTGATGAAGGCGCTGTACTTCAGACTTCATCCCCTCCCGCGAGACACCATCCCGTGCCTGTGTGACAAAACGCATCTGACGTGCGCCGAGGTGTGCTAGGACAATGCATCAGGCAAGCACAATTGCAAGATTTCCGAGGAAAACCGCCGCCATGGGCAGAAGCCGCCGACTGGTCGTAGACGATAACAATGCCTGGCTCATTCGGGCCGACTACCTCGTGGATACCACGGCCGGCCCCGATGGAACCATCGACCATGGCGACGTCGATTTCATTGTCCTGTCGACGGACGGTTCAGGTGATGAGAATCTCACTGTCACCCCGGGCCTGTTCTACAGCCTGTCGAACGCATTCCAGACGTTTGTGGTATGGGGCAAAGGGGTGGTCTCGTTCGGCGCACCGACCGCCGAGCAGATCGCCTTCATGGCCGCCGCCGATGCAGCCACCGATCTCAGCAAGTTTCCCGGAGCCTTCATCGAGGCTGGCTATGTGGACCCCGCAGTCACCGACATCTTCATCGGCATCCTCGACCCCGCCGTCGTAGGCCAACACGACGCTTACACGACGATCCAGTTCGGCGACTTGATTATCACGATCTATGGCGACCACGTTGCCGTGAACAATGGCGCGGGGGTTATCGATCTTGGCACCGGAGTTCGCCTTACTCCAGCCGATGCCGTTAATGGCACCTATCATCTCCCCAGCCTGATACTGGTTGAAGGCACGGACGGCGCCGACGTGCTGACGGGCACACTGGCTGCGCAGACCATCCACGGCCTAGGCGGAAACGACACGATCACGGCTGGCCAAGGTGCAAGTGACCTGTTCGGCGATAATGGGAACGATACGCTCACCGGCGGTAACGGGAGCGACCGTCTCGTCGGCGGTGATGGCAACGATACGATCAGGGGGGCCTTCAGCGACACGATCGACGGCGGTGCCGGGAACGACACTCTCTATGCTGCGCGCGGCACAGCAGTAACTGGGGGCGACGGGACAGACCGGCTCGTAATCGACTGCTCCGGATCCGGGATTCCCGTCGCTATCATATTGTCCGACGGGCCCGACGCGGTTCTGGCCGGCATCGGGACCAGCTACACCGGGATCGAGCGCATTGATATCGTTGGCAGCTTCGGCAACGATTTGCTGAACGGAAACAGCGGAGCCAACAAGATCGACGGCGGGCCCGGTGCAGACGTGATCAATGGCGGCGCGGGCAGCGACATTCTCGATGCCGGCG
>JBJXEK010000123.1:0-3231 GCA_046155055.1 Novosphingobium sp.
TTTGACTCTGGTTCCGGTGCTCGCCTCTTACGGCCTGAAGGCGGATGGAGAACACAAAGAGCCGTGGTTGATGCGGCAGCTTTCGCCGCGTTATCATAGGCTGCTCGATTGGGCCTTTGCCCGCAAGACGGCGGTCTATGGTGCAGCCGGAGCCGCCTTGCTTGTCGCGGTTGTAGCCTATTCGTTTGTCGGCAAGACCTTTCTGCCGACGATGGATGAAGGCTCGGTGCTGCTGCAAATCGAGAAGCACCCGAGCATCAGCCTCCAGCACAGCATCGAAGGCGATTTGCGCGTTCAGAAACTACTGATGGCGAAAGTTCCGGAGATCCTCGAAATTGTCGGCCGGGTTGGCAGCGATGAACTCGGGCTCGATCCAATGTCGCTCAATGACACCGATACGTTCATGAGACTGAAGCCGCGGAGTGAATGGCGGGTTCAGGACAAGGACTGGCTGATCGAGCAAATCAGGGTGGCGATGGAGGAACTGCCCGGATTCGAGCATGCCTTTACCCAGCCCATCGAAATGCGCGTGTCCGAAATGTTGACGGGTTCGCGCGGCGATCTGGCGATCAAGCTGTTCGGCCCCGACCTCAAGACGCTTGGAGAACTAGCGGCCAAAATCGATGGGCGGCTGCGCAAGATCAGCGGCGCGACCGAAGTAATCACGGTTGCCGATGACAGCGTCGAATACCTGCAACTCGACATCGACCGGCTGGCTGCCGGCCGGGCGGGAATGCCCGTGGAAAACTTGCAGGATGCCCTGCGTGCGCAAGTCGAAGGTGTGCGCGCAGGGACTGTCGCGCAAGGCAATCGCCGCGTACCGATCGTCATTCGCGGCGATCCTGCGCTGGCGAGCGATCCGACGCTGTTCACCGACCAGACCATCCTCAGCCCTAACGGGACGAGCGTCCGCGTGAGCGACGTGGCGCGGGTCACCCGCACCGAAGGGCCGGTGAAGCTCGAGCATGAGAACGGCTCACGCTTTGCGCTGATCCAGGCGTTCGTGTCGGGCCGCGATCTGGTTGGTTTTGTCGATGAGGCCAAGGCCGATCTCGCCAAAACCGTGCCGCTTCCGGCGGTATACCGGCTCGAATGGGGCGGGCAGTTCGAGAACCAGCAGCGGGCATCGGCCCGGCTGGCAGTCGTGCTGCCAATCGCGCTGATCCTGATCTTCATCGTGCTCTATGTGACACTGCGCTCAATCCGCGCTTCTTTGCTGATCATTGCCAACATTCCGTTTGCAGCGGTGGGGGGCATCGTCGCCTTGTTGGTCACCGGGGAATATCTCTCGGTGCCCGCCTCGGTTGGGTTCATCGCCCTGCTCGGCATCGCGGTGCTCAACGGCTTGGTGATGGTGTCCTACTTCCGGCAGTTGCGCGAATCAGGCAAGTCGATGGCCGAGGCGGTGCGGCGCGGAGCGGAACGGCGATTGCGACCGGTCCTGATGACCGCGACGATCACCGGTTTCGGACTGGTGCCCTTGCTCTTTGCGACCGGCCCCGGCTCCGAAATCCAGCGGCCGCTCGCCATTGTGGTGATCGGCGGCCTGATCACATCCACCCTGCTGACCTTGGTGCTTTTGCCGATGCTCTACGAGCGGTTCGGCGAGTCGCTCGCTGAACGCGAAGCCCAGGGTGATGACGAAGGATACCCCGCATGAGCCGCTATCTAATCCTGCCCGCGCTGCTTTTGTCCGGAGCGGCCCTCGCCAACGAAGTCTCGACGCTGCTGCCCGCAGAAGCCGTCGAGCGCGCGGTCGAAGAGCATCCTTTGGTCCAGGCAAGCATTGCCCGCAGCGACGCAGCGCGGGGTGCTGCACGCGGTCAGCGCGCCGGCCCCTATGAGTTCACTGTCAGCGGATCCTATGCCAGGCGCCGGATCGACCGCGAAGGCGAATTCAGCGAATACGATGTTACGCTCGAACGGGGTTTCCGGTTGCCCGGCAAGGCCGCACTTGACCGCAGGGCGGGTGAGTTCGGAGTTGCGGCGGCGGACTATCGGATTGCCGGTGCCCGCCATAGCGCGGTGCAGCTCCTCAACGACATCTGGTGGGATTGGCTGGCAGCCGGTGCAGAGATCAAGGCCAACGAAGCTGCGGTGGCCAACCTGACAGCAGACCTGACTTCCGTCGAACGCCGGGTTGCCCTCCAGGACGCAGCACCGGTCGATGCCGATCGGGCTCGCTCGGCGCTGGCAACCGCGCGGGTCGCGCTCGACCAGAGCCGGTCGCGCGCGCAAATCGCGCGCTCGCGGCTAGAGGTGCAGTTCCCATCGCTGCCGCTGCCTGCCGAGGTGCCGGAATTGCCAGACCCGGTGATGCCGCCGGTCATGCTCGACATACTTCGTGATCAGGCGCTCGCTCAGGATCATGGCCTGGCTGCTGCGAAGGCCGAGGCCGATCGACAGACGATCCTGGCCGAGCGAGCGCGCCGAGACCGGATTCCCGATCCGACACTCGGCTTGCGCCTGTTCAGCGAGCGGGGCGGAGCCGAGCGCGGCATCGGGGTGGTGGCATCGATCCCGATTGGCGGTGCGGGCAGGTCCGCCTCGGCCGATCAGGCCGATGCGGAAGCCCGCGCCGCGACCGCCGAGTTCGCTGCCGCGCGGTTTACGGCCGAGGAGGCCGCTGCCACCGACTTTGCCCAGGCGATCAACAGCTGGTCGGCATGGCAACGCAGTCTCGATGCCCGAACCAGCAGCGAAATGGCAGCCTACCGTTTGCGCCAGGGCTATAGATTGGGCGGCGTGGACCTTGCCGACCTGCTATACGCCGAGCGTCAGGCACAGGACGCCTTGAAGGCGGAGACCGCCGCGCGCGCCGAAGCGTCACGAGCGATCTCGCGACTTCGGATCAACGCCCATGATCTTTGGTCGGCCGGGCACGATGGAGTGGGTAGATGACCGCAAAGCTCCGTCTCGAACTGCCGTTGCTGCTACCTGAAATCGATGGCGCAGCGGACGCATGCGTTACGCGGCTGGTGGAGAGCTTGAGCGCCCGAGAGGGCGTCCGCAACGCCCATATAGTAGCGGCGGCAGGCGAAGACTCGGCGAAGCTTTGCGTCCACTATGATCCTGACCTGCTTTCGTTGCCAAGAATTCGCGAGATTGCCCAAAGCGAGGGCGCGAAGATCACCGAGCGATTTGGCCATCTGCTCTGGAATGTCGATGGGCTGTCCAACCAGCGGCGCGCCCGCACCGTCGCCGGACGGCTGCTCCGCGCACCTGGTATAG
>JBJXEK010000124.1:0-8828 GCA_046155055.1 Novosphingobium sp.
CGCGCGCTTGGCGCGCTCGCGGCCTGGGGCAATCACCCGGTTCACGTGCATTTCATCGATGCCGAAGGCGGCAGCTGCGGCGCTGAGCCAGCCTGCGGTGCCTTCGGCGCCGAAGGGGAAGGGCGCATCGATTCGCTGTGCACCGCGGTCTTCGAGTGCCCGGCCGGTTTCGCCAAGGAACGGCTGCGCCAGCAGATAGCGGGTATTGGGTCCGACGGCGGGCAGGCCCCCCGCGCGGCGCGATGGCAGTACGCCGACGCGTTCGATGCCAAGCTCGGCGAAGAGGCGCAGAAACTGGTCCTCGACGATATCCGGCAGCGCGCCGACGAGCACCAGCGTAGGTGCAGCGTTTGCCGCTTCATTGGCCATTTCGGGAACCAGCGCGGTGAGGCAGGCGTCTTCGCCTTCCGTGAAAGTCGTCTCGATCCCGCTGCCCGAATAGGCCAGGATGCGCACGCCTTCGCTTGTTTCGCTGCGTACGTGCTTGGCGCCGAGGCGCTGCGCGGCGTTGCCGAGATCAAGCTTGATAACTTCGGACGGGCACGAGCCGACTAGGAACAACTGCCGGATTTCGGGGCGGCGCGCCAGCAACCGGTCGACCACCCGGTCGAGCTCGGCATGGCAATCGGCAAGGCCTGCGAGGTCGCGTTCCTCGATGATCGCGGTGGCGAAACGAGGCTCGGCAAAGATCATCACGCCGGCAGCCGACTGCAGCAGGTGGGCGCAAGTGCGTGAGCCGACGACAAGGAAGAACGCATCCTGCATCTTGCGGTGCAACCAGACGATACCCGTGAGCCCGCAGAACACTTCGCGCTGACCACGCTCACGCAGCACGGCGAGAGGGGCGGCGGGTTGCGCTGCAGCGAGGGTCTGTACCGGGCTCATGCCGCGGCTCCTGCGAATTGGCCTTGCAGCGCGTCGGCCTTCGCCTGAAGGCGGGCTGCGCGAAGCTTCAGCAGAAACTGGGCGGCATTGACCACGTAGGTAACGTAACCCGCGAGCGCGACCAGCATGCGCGCCTCGACCGTGCCGATCTTGCCCAGCAGCATGACGACATAGGCTGTGTGCAGTGCGATCACGAACATCGACACCACGTCTTCCCAGAAGAACGCGGGGGCGAAGAGCCACTTGCCGAAGACGACCTTTTCCCAGATCGAGCCGGTAACCATAATGGTGTAAAGCGTCAGGGTCTTGGCGATCACCGAAACGTCGGCGGCAAACGTGCCCTGCCCTGTGTAAAGGCACCGCAGCACCAGCGTGATGCTGATCAGGAATACCAGGAACTGGAACGGCGCAAGCAGCCCCTGAACCAGTGTCCAGGGTGTTGCATCGCGGCGGCGCTGTTCTTCGGGCGTATAGAGCGGGGCGGCAGTTCTGGCTGGTTTCGGCGCGCTTTGGCGGGAGACCGAACCCGGCCTCATTCCGCGTAGCGCTGGCGATCCACCTTCCGTCATTCCGCGGTTCCCATCCTCTTGTGGGGCAAGCTTACGACTCGTTCTGGCGGACTGTCAATAAAATTGGACGACAAAGAAAATTGACACCAAGGGGGTTTGCCAAGCCTCAGAATTGGGTTTACGTCTGTGTTAGGGGAAGAGTCGGAGCGTAATTAACCACTCGCCCTGAGCGGTTATCATACCGCCACAGACGGGAGAGTCTGGGATGGACTTGGCGTTTGGTACGAGTGGGCCGGGGCCCCGCACGGCAGATACGGCTTCGCCGCAAGATGAGCGTCGGGGCACGTCTTCGAATGGCCGTGGTCAGGGCGGTGCCCAGTCTAATGCCAATCAGCCCAATGCCAATCAGTCCCATGCAAATCAGTCCGGCGGGCAGCGCCGCCATCGCGCCCGCCCACGCTCCAATGCAGCGATCAGCACGTTGATCGAGGGCGAGATCATACCCCAATTGCTCGTGGCGCATCGCCTGCGGCCAGAGCGGACGGTTGCTCACGGCGGCGCGGTCATTACTGCACAGGAAGTTGCCAACTTCGCGCCGTTGCCGCTCTTGCTGCAGGCCGATGAGTTGCTGATCCATGTGGAGGGCTATCTCGAACGCGGCGTTGGCGTGGATTCGATTTTCGTCGATCTTCTCGCGCCGGCTGCGCGCCGACTGGGCGAACTCTGGGAAGAGGACGCCTGCGATTTCCTCGACGTTACTATCGGCCTGTGGCGGCTGCAGGAAGTAATGCGCGAAATCGCGTGGGGCAGTCCGGTGATCACCGGCCCGATCAGCGCGCCGCACCGCGCCCTGTTCACGCCGATGCCCGGCGAGCAACATAGTTTTGGCGCGACCATGGTGCATGAGGTGTTTGTGCGGGCAGCGTGGGACAGCGAAGTGCTTGTTGCCCCGGAATTCCGCCAGCTTATCGCAAAGGTTGCCAACAAGCCTTACGATGTCGTTGGCTTGACCCTATCTTGCGATGTCTCTACCGAGGCGGTCGCAAAATTGATCAAGGCAATTCGTAGCGTGTCCATGTGCCAAGATGTCAGAATACTGATCGGCGGGCATTCTGTGAATGAAAACCCGGAATTGGTTAAAGAAGTTGGGGCCGATGGCTCCGCAGTTGATGCGCCTGGAGCTCTGGCAATGGCCAACCGTCTGGTTGGCGCAGTCGGGCGCCGGATCGTGATCGCCGGCTAGGGCCGGGCGCCGCCGTGATCGAGCCCGAGCGAACCATCGCGGACAAGACACCGTTTACTCGGCCTGAGGCTGCGTTCGGCGCTTTGGATGCGGCGGATACATTGCGTCTTGTGCTGGCGGCCGGAGACGTGACCCTGTCGCTCGATCCGGACGGTTCGATCATCGACGTTGCTGCCAATCGCGATGATTTTCCGGGTTGCAGCGCCTGGATCGGGCAGACGTTCGAGTCGATTGTGACGGTCGAAAGCCGCAACAAGATCAAGAGCATGCTGGCGCTTGACGCGGGTGGTTCCAGCAATCGTTGGCGCCAGGTGAACCACACCAGCCCAGCCGGCGACATTCCGGTTCGTTATCTCGTCATCAGCCTGTCAGGCGGCAAGCGTCTGATCGCAATCGGCCGCGACATGCGCCACGCGGTGGTGCTTCAGCAGCGTCTGCTTCAGGCGCAGCAGTCACTTGAGCGCGACTACATGCGGCTGCGCCAGATCGAAACCCGCTATCGTCTGCTGTTCGATCTTTCGTCCGAGCCGGTACTGCTGGTGGAGGCGGACAGCCAGCGTATCCAGGAAGCCAATCCCGCGGCCCACACTTTGCTTGAGGCGCGTGCGGGCAGCCTCGTTGGTACCAAGCTGTCTGGACTGGTTGCGCGCGGCTCGCGCGATGCGCTCATTGCCTATCTTGGTGCAGTGCTCACCACGTCCGAGGTGTCTCCGCTAACGGTCGAACTTGATCGCACGCGCCAGCAGCTTACGTTTTCGGCCACCGGCTTTCGTCAGCTTGGCGGCCGCTACCTGCTCGTGCGGATTGGCTCGGCGAACGTACGCACTCCCGACGGTGCGGCCACCTTGCTCGATATCGTCGAACGCATGCCCGATGCGTTCGTCGTCGCCGATGCGCGCATGCGCATCATCGCTGCCAATATCGCTTTTCTCGAACTCGCGCGCGCGGCCTCGCTTGATCAGATCCGCGGCCGGCCGCTTGGCGAATATGTCGGGCGCCCGGGCATCGATCTCGATCTGATCGAGGGGCAGCTTACCAAGCACGGCCTCGCCCGCAACGTCAGCACAGTCGTACGAGCACGCGATTCCGAGATCGAGGAGCCCGTCGAGCTTTCGGCCGTGCGCACTTCGGGCGACGCGCCCTGCTACGGCTTCGCCATCCGCGAGATCGGCCGTCGCCTCCGCGATCTGCCGCCGACGCCGCTTGATCTGCCGCGTTCGGTAGAGCAACTGACCGAGCTTGTTGGGCGTGCCTCGCTCAAGGAGATCGTGCGTGAGAGCACCGATCTGATCGAGCGCCTGTGCATCGAGGCGGCGCTCGCCTACACGTCAGATAACCGCGCTTCGGCTGCGGAAATCCTCGGTCTCAGCCGTCAGAGCCTGTATTCCAAGCTGCATCGCTATGGCCTCGGTAACCTTGTGGGCGAGACCGAATAGGCCCCGTCTCGGGTGTAAGAATCATTTGACACTGCGGGGTGTCAACCATACGCTACACGCATGACGCACCCCGCCACTTCGGCCGCGCTCACGGTCTCCTCCATCCACCGTCCCGCCCCGCGCGATGTGTTGGAGCTGCTCAAGCCGATCACCTGGTTTCCGCCTATCTGGGCGTTCATGTGCGGCGTGGTCTCCTCAGGTGCTGCTGCCAGCGGTCATTGGTTGCCGATCGTGCTCGGCGGCTTGCTCGCCGGACCGTTGGTATGCGGCAACAGCCAGGCCATCAACGACTGGTTCGACCGGCACGTCGACGCCATCAACGAACCAAACCGCCCGATCCCCTCTGGCCGCATTCCCGGTCGCTGGGGGCTGTGGATCGCCTGTGCGGGTTCGGTCATCTCCTTCGCGGTCGGTGCGGCACTCGGCGTGTGGGTCATGGTCGCCACCGTGGTCGGCCTGATTGCCGCGTGGATCTACAGCGCGCCCCCGCTGCGCCTCAAAGCGAGCGGCTGGTGGGGTCCCGCCCTCGTCGGCTTGACCTATGAAGGGCTTAGCTGGTTCACCGGTGCGGCGGTCATGACCGGCACTTTGCCGTCGATGCCCGTGCTGATCGTGCTCGTGCTCTATAGCCTTGGCGCGCATGGCATCATGACTCTCAATGATTTCAAGGCAGTGGAAGGCGATATCCAGACCGGTGTCCGCTCGCTTCCCGTCGTGCTCGGAGTGCGCAAAGCTGCGCTCCTCGCATGCGGGGTCATGGCGCTGGCGCAAGTGATCGTCATTGTGTTTCTATTGCAGTGGGGGCTGACCTTGTCGGCGGGGATCGTCGGCGTGGCGCTTGCGGTGCAGTTCATGCTGATGCCGCGCTTGCTGCGTGATCCGGCGCGCAACACGCCGTGGTACAGCGCGACGGGTGTGAGCCTTTATGTGATCGGCATGCTGGCAGCCGCCGGCGGCCTTGGCGGCCATTGGTGATGGGCCGGACAAAACCGGGCGCTGGCTTCGGCTGGATATCCATCGTCCGCCTTGGGCTAGTGCAGGCTTCGATCGGCGCGGTCGTCATGCTCGCCACGTCGCTGCTCAACCGGGTGATGGTGGTTGAATACGGCATGGCTGCAGCGATCCCCGCCGGACTTGTCGCACTGCACTATGCCGTGCAACTCGCGCGCCCGGTTTGGGGGCATGGCTCGGATCTGGGCCATCGCCGCACGCCTTGGATGATCGGCGGTATGGCTGTGCTGGGCAGCGGCGCGATGGTGGCGGTCGCGGCACTGCCGCTTGGCGCAAGCTATCCGCTGGTGTCCAACGCGATGGCCATTCTCGGCTTCGTGATGATCGGCGCGGGCGTAGGCGCTGCGGGAACCTCGCTGCTCGCGCTGCTGGCCTCGGGGGTAGCGCCCCAGCGCCGTTCGGCGGCTGCAGCAGTCACGTGGATCATGATGGTCATGGGCATTGTGCTCTCGGCCGGCATTGCCGGCGCGCTGCTTGATCCGTTTTCATGGATGCGCCTTGTGGAGGTTTCCAGCGGTGTCGCCGGTGCGGCACTGGCGCTGACGGTGATCGCGACCTTCAGGCTCGAAGGGGGCGAGGTAGCCTCGCTCCCGGCACCGGAATCGTCTTTCGCTCAAAGCCTCGGCCCCGCCCAAAGTCTCGGTGACGCTCTGCGCGCCATCTTTGCCGAACGGGAGGCGCGGCGGTTCACTGTCTTCGTGTTTCTCTCGATGCTGGCCTACTCTATGCAGGACCTCATCCTCGAACCCTTTGCCGGGATCGTCTTCGGCATGAGCCCGGCGCAGTCCACTTCGCTTTCGGCCGTCCAGCACAGCGGCGTGCTCCTTGGCATGATCGTGGCGGGGGTAGGCGGCAGCGCCTTTGGCACCGGAACGTCTGGTAAGCGCGCTGCGAGCGAATTGCGCGGATGGATAGCCGCAGGCTGCGTTGGCTCGGCGCTTGCGCTTGCAGCGCTCGCGGTTGGCGCGGGCGTGGGGCCAGGCTGGCCGCTGGCGAGCAATATCGCTGCGTTGGGTTTTGCCAATGGCGTTTTCGCGGTTTCCGCCATCGGTACGATGATGAGCCTTGCGGGCTCCGGCACCGACACGAAAGAAGGCGTGCGCATGGGCGTGTGGGGCGCGGCGCAAGGCATCGCGTTCGGGTTTGGCGGACTTTTGGGCGCGATCGGCGTCGATCTTGCGCGGCGCGCGACAAGCGACGGGCACGCATTTCAGACCATTTTTGCGATCGAGGCGCTGCTTTTCATGGCGTCTGCGGTGATGGCAGCACGGATTGCTGCACGCCCCGCTGCGATCAGTTTGCGGGAGGCAGAAGCATGAGCCAGATTGATTTCGATGCCGTTGTCGTGGGCGGAGGGCCCTCGGGGTCCACTGCTGCGGCCGATCTGGCCCGCATTGGCCACACCGTGCTGCTGCTTGATCGGGCAGGGCGGATCAAGCCCTGCGGCGGGGCGGTTCCGCCGCGCCTGATGGAAGAATTCGGCGTGCCCGAAAGCCTGCTGGTCGCGCGCGCGCGTTCGGCGCGCATGGTCGCTCCGTCCGACCGCGCGGTCGATATGCCGGTGGGCGACATCGGCTATGTCGGCATGGTCGACCGCGACGTGTTCGATGAGTGGCTGCGCGCACGCGCCGCGACCGTGGGAGCAGAGCGCCGCACCGGCACTTTCGAGCGGATCGAACGGGACGGGCATGAAGGCGCGATCGTGGTCTACCGCGAAACACGCGGCGGGCCCGAGCACCGCGTGCGTGCCAAAGTTGTCATCGGCGCCGATGGCGCGCGCTCTGCCGTGGCGCGTGACAGCTTGCCCGGTAGCGAGAACATCAAATGCGTGTTTGCCTATCACGAGATCATCAAGTCACCGCCTGCTACGCCTGAGGGCTTTGACGGCTCGCGCTGCGATGTGATCTATCAGGGCCGCCTTTCGCCCGATTTCTATGCCTGGGTCTTCCCGCATGGCGAGACGTCCAGCATCGGCGTGGGCAGCGCGCGCAAGGGCTTTTCGCTGCGCGGTTCGGTGAAGCAGATGCGCGCCGAAATGGGCCTTGCCGATTGCGAGACGATCCGCAGCGAGGGCGCGCCGATCCCGCTCAAGCCTCTGAAGCGCTGGGACAACGGGCGTGATGTGATCGTTGCGGGCGACGCGGCCGGTATTGTCGCGCCCGCTTCGGGCGAGGGGATTTACTATGCGATGGCCGGCGGGCGCCACGTGGCCACGGCTGCGCACACCTTCCTGATGACCGGCAAGCCCAAAGCACTGCGGGGCGCGCGGCGCAGCTTCATGCGCGATCACGGGCGGGTATTCCTGGTTCTGGGCATCATGCAATACTTCTGGTATTCCAGCGACAAGCGCCGGGAACGGTTCGTGGCGATGTGCGCGGATCCCGATGTGCAGAAGCTCACCTGGCAGGCTTACATGAACAAGAAACTGGTGAAGGCCGATCCGATGGCGCACGTGCGTATCTTTATCAAGGACACTGCGCATCTGCTTGGTATCGGTGCGGTGCGCCATTGAAGGTGCACTGGTGACAAAGCCCTGGGTTCTGCCGGTGGTCATCGCCGCTCTTGCGGCACTGGTGGTCGCCGGCGTTGGCGGCACGATGACCGATACGACCGGCTGGTATCAGACTATTCGCCAGCCGAGCTGGAACCCGCCGCCAGCCGTCTTCGGCCTGATCTGGACAATGATCTTCACGCTGAACGCCGCCGCCGGTGCCACCGCGTGGCGCGCCGCGCCTGGCGGGCTCGACTCCGATACTCTGATCGGCCTGTTCGCGCTGAACGGCGCGCTCAATATGAGCTGGACGGTGCTGTTCTTCCAGCTTCACCGCCCCGATTGGGCCATGATCGAACTTGTCGCATTCTGGATTTCGATCGCGGTGCTGATCGGGGTCTGCAATCGGTATTCGCGCACCGCCGCGCTGCTGCTCGTGCCCTATCTCATATGGGTGACAGTTGCAGGCGCGCTGAACTGGCAGGTGATCCAGCTGAACCCGGCGTTCTAGGGCGCGCCATGCCCGATCTCGCTGCCTTCTTCGCCAGCGGACACGCGGCGGATTTCGTCATAGCGGTGCTGGCGCTCGAAGCGGTGCTGCTGCTGCGCGCGGGCCGGGCGCGCGTCGAAATTCTGCTTCTCCTCATGCCCGCTGTCCTGATGATGCTGGGCCTGCGCGCCGCGCTGGTCGGGGCAAGCTGGCCTTGGATCGCGCTGCCGCTGGCGGCTTCGTTCCCGGTGCATCTGGCTGATCTGCGGCGGCGGGGGCCTAGAAAGCCGTAATGGTCGTCCACTTGGGCGGGTAATCGCATTCGTCGACCCTCCTGACAAATGCTCGGCGGCCTGTTGGCAGCTTACGCCCAATTGTTGCCGTTCCGCCTTTTCGCGTCATAGCGCCTCACTCTTTGCCGGCAGTGGTGCCCCTTTCATGAGTGCACGAAGCTCATCCAGATTATTGTCGGATGAAATAATCTGAAATCTTGAAAGCTCAATAAATGCGCGCGGTTCGGTTTGCAAATGTCCGATCATGCCGGTCTTGTATGCAAAGAGGCCTTGCACGCACACCCTGGCATACAAGGACTTTCGGCCCGGAGTATTCGATACGGCCTTTCCCAGCCGATCTGCATCGGATCTTGATGTAACGACGTCGAAAATATTCCCGTCAATATTTGTAAATGATCCTCCGCCAAGTTCAGTAGTTATGATGCATTGATACCTGTACGAAGTTCGGGGGTGGTCATCGGCCCTTTGCG
>JBJXEK010000125.1:0-7702 GCA_046155055.1 Novosphingobium sp.
ATTTATATCCCGATCAAGATATAAATGGGCCTAAATTGCTATAATCCTCACCCCACGACCCCCGCACCCGCCAGCACCGCCAGCGTCAGCACATCGGGCACGCTTGCGGTCAGCGGCACGATCTGCACCGGCTTTTCCATGCCGATCAGCATCGGGCCGATCACCGCGTTGCCTGCAAGTTCGCGCAGGAGCTTGGCCGCGATATTGGCTGATTGCAGGCCGGGCATGATCAGCACATTGGCCGGGCCAGACAGGCGGCAGAACGGATAGCTTGCCATGACTTTCGGGTTGAGCGCGGCATCGGGCGCCATTTCGCCTTCGTACTCGAAGCCCGGATCGCTGGCATCGAGGATCGACACCGCCTCGCGGATATTGTCGAGCCACCGGCCGCTGGGATTGCCGAACGTGGAGTACGACAGGAACGCAACGCGCGGTTCATGCCCCATGCGCCGCGCCACGGCAGCTGTTTCAACTGCGAAATGCGCGAGGTCCTCGGCGGTCGGCCGTTCGTTCACGGTCGTATCGGCGAGGAACACGGTGTAGTTCTTGGCGACCATCATGTGGATGCCGAACGGCAGGTGGCCAGGCTTGGGATCGAGCACCTGCCGCACTTCCTTGATGGTCTGCGCGAAAGTGCGGGTCATGCCCGAGATCATCGCATCGCCGTGGCCGAGCGCAACGAGCAGCGAGGCGAACACGTTGCGGTCCTGATTGACCATTCGCCGCACGTCGCGTTCCAGGAACCCGCGCCGCTGCAGCCGTTCGTAGAGGAATTTCACCATTTCCGGCACGAGCGGTGAAACCGCTGAATTGTGGATTTCGTAGCTTGAGGGATCACCCACGCCGAGCTCGGTCAGCAGCTCGCAGACCGCCTTGGTCCGGCCGACCAGAACCGGCGTGCCATAGCCGAAATCGCGGTACTGGATCGCGGCGCGCAGCACGACCTCGTTCTCTGCTTCGGCAAAGACGACGCGCTTGGGGTTCGCCTTGACCTGCGCATAAACATTGGTGAGCACCGACGTGGTCGGATTGAGCCGGGCCTTCAGCTCGGTGCGGTAGGCGTCGAAATCCTCGATCGGCTTTTGTGCGACGCCCGAATCCATCGCCGCCTTGGCGACAGCGGACGAGACGACTTCCATCAGCCGCGGATCGAACGGCGCGGGGATGATGTAATCCAGCCCGAACTGGTGGCTTATGCCATACGCGGCGGCGACTTCCTCGGGCACCTGCTGGCGCGCCAACTCGGCAATCGCGCGTGCAGCGGCGATCTTCATCTCGTCGTTGATCGCGGTGGCGCGCACATCGAGCGCGCCGCGGAAGATGAACGGGAAGCCGAGCACGTTGTTGACCTGGTTCGGATAATCCGACCGGCCCGTGGCAACGATGCAATCGGGCCGCGCCGCCTTGGCTTCGGGCGGGGTGATTTCGGGATCGGGATTGGCCATCGCGAAGATGATCGGCTGCGGCGCCATCTTCATCACCCATTCGGGCTTCAGCGCGCCGGCGGCGGAAAGGCCGAGGAAAATGTCTGCGCCTTCGAGCGCCTCTTCCAGACTGCGCGCGGCGGTATCGACCGCGTGCGCGCTCTTCCACTGGTCCATGCCCGTCTCGCGTCCGCGATAGATCGGACCCTGCCGATCGCACATGATCACGTTATCGTGGCGCACGCCCATGGCCTTCATCAACGCAGTGCAGGCAATCGCTGCCGCGCCTGCGCCGTTGACCACGATCTTGACGCTGGAGAAATCGCGCCCGGTGAGAAAACAGGCGTTGAGCAGCCCGGCCGCCGAGATGATCGCGGTGCCATGCTGGTCATCGTGCATGACCGGGATCTTGAGCTTGTCGCGCAGCGCCTGCTCGATGATAAAGCACTCGGGCGCTTTGATGTCCTCAAGGTTGATGCCGCCGAAGCTCGGTTCCATCAGCGCGACTGCATCGATGAAGGCCTGCGGATCTTCGGTATCGAGCTCGATATCGATCGAATCGACGTCGGCAAAGCGCTTGAACAGCACGGCCTTGCCTTCCATCACCGGCTTGGACGCGAGCGCACCGAGATTGCCGAGACCAAGGATGGCGGTGCCATTGGAGATCACCGCGACGAGGTTGCCCTTGGCGGTGTAGTCATAGGCGGCGGCGGGGTTTTCCGCGATGACGCGCACCGGCACGGCCACGCCGGGCGAATAGGCGAGGCTGAGGTCGCGCTGCGTCGCCATCGGCTTGGAGGCAATAATCTCGATTTTGCCGGGGCGGATCGTATTGTGGTAAAACAGCGCTTCGCGCTCGGTGAAGCGAACATTGCTCTCGTCAGTCATGACATCCCCCCTTGACGCGCCGGCATCATCGTCACGCTGGACGCCCCGGGTTGCAAGGTCGGGACAGCTTGGGCGTGACTGGTCAGAAGTCCCTAGGCTGCCACGTCGGAAAACCCAAGGGCCGCACCGCAAAAAGCAGGCTGCGGCCTTCCTGCCAGACCAGCTTGAGGCGGGAATCGGCATGGCGCGGGAGGCCGGTGTCGATCAACCATACATAGTCGACCCGTTCGATCGGCGCATATTTGAGCGCAGTATCGACGTTGCGCATGCGCCCGCCGCGGCACGCGCGCGACCAGACGAACTCTGAAGGATCGGCCGTAAAGTTGCGCCCCGGGCGGAATCGCGGGATCACCATGTGCAGCCCCGGCACCGCCCAGTTGTCGTTGACCCAAGCCTGCCGGTAGAGGCTGGCGAGGCTGGCGAGGTGATCCCGCCGCGTGTTGCGCCATGATTCCTCTACGCAGGAATGCTCGACGAACGCCAGAACGCGGCTGCCCGGCTCGACATGGTGAAGCGCGGAGAGCTGCTTGCGATAATCGTCGGCATAATCGGCGAAGCTGGCGGCAGTCACAACCAGCCGCGTGCCAAGGAGCAGTATCCCGGCAAACGCGATCATGCGGGCGCGATCAAGCGGAACGTGGCTCCAGTCCTGCAAGCCAAGCGCGAGCATGCACGCCACGGGCAAAAGCCGTACATCGACGAAGGCACTGCCATTGATGTCGCTCGGGATCGCCACGAACAGCAGGAAAACGAGCAGGCCGGGGAGACCGAGCTGCCACTTCCACCGCGCACCCAGAACCCAGCCGAACAGGATCAGCGCAAAGCAGGAAAGCGTCGTCGCGGCATCGAGTAGAAGCGACTGGTCGCGCAGGGTCAGGATGAAATACCAGGCCTTCTGGTCCCACCGCCAGCGGTTCATGCTGTGCACCGGTTCTGGCGAAAGGGTCTTCCACAGCGCCATCGTCACCAGTGTGGCGACAAGCGGCCAGCACAGGATGAACAGCCGCTTGGCGATCGCGTGCCAGTCCTGCTCGTCACGCAGACGCCGCCATTGGGAAGGATGCCACCAGCCCGCCGGCAGCCGGTCCATCTCGCGCCCCAGTGCGTTCGCACCGATCATCAGGCCCAGCAGCAGGCCGCCGATGGCATGGCACAACATCGCGACTGGCTGGGCGACCAGCAGCAGCGCGGCGCGCTTCTTTGGCTTGTCCTCCAGCCAGATCGCCGCCGCGAAGGCGGACAGCGAGAGCCCGGTGGCAAGAATGTAGTTGAGGAAGCCGGTCAGCAGCGGAAAACTGAACACGAACATCAGCGCCCAGGGCGCACCATGCGCGCCGCGCGGATTGAGCATGCGGATCGTGGCGAGACACCCGCCAGCGAACAGCCCCGTGGCGAGCACCGTGCTCCACCAGCCTGCGGCCAGAATGCCGAACTGCGCGCCGATGAGCTTCACCAGCACATCGCCGCCGATATTGAGCGTGAACACCCATTTCCACGAGAAATACTTGAGCAAGGGGCTGCCTGGGCCGGCTGCCTCGATCGCAGCGGCGCCCATATGGCCAGGAACATCGATCAGCGGCGGAACTTCGACAAGCGCAAAGGGCAGGCAGACCAGCATGACGGCAACCAGAATGCCGGGCATACCGAGCCAGGGCAGCGCCGCTGCCCGGTCCCACAGGGCCTTTACGCCCATCGCCAAAGTTTTCTCGCGGACTTGCATCAACCCCAGTTCACTCTCAAAGTGGCAATATCGCGAGACAGCTTACCGGATCGTTCCGATAGCCGTCTTGAAGCACTCGCCCCGAAGCATCCGCCAGCCCAAGCCCGGAAGTGTCGATATCCGGTGTCGATCATTTGAGAAACATGCGCGGCTGGTCTAGCCACCTGCGCTGTGAACTCCCATGCCCCAACTCCGATGATGGCGCAATATCTTGCGCTCAAACAGCAAGCCGGCGGCAGCTTGCTGTTCTACCGTATGGGCGACTTCTTCGAGCTGTTCTTCGAGGATGCGAAGATCGCCGCCAGCGTGCTCGATATTGCGCTGACCAGCCGGGGCGAACATGGCGGCGCGCCGATCCCGATGTGCGGCGTGCCGGTCCACGCTGCGGAGAACTACCTCGCCCGCCTGATCCGCGCCGGATGCCGGGTGGCGATCGCCGAGCAGACTGAGACCCCCGAAGAAGCACGCAAACGCGCCGGATCGAAGGCCTTGGTGGCGCGGGACATCGTGCGCTTTGTCACCGCCGGGACGCTGACCGAGGACGCGCTGCTGGAGCCGCGCCGGGCGAATGTGCTCGCGGCGGTGTGCGTGGTGCGCGGGGTTGCAGGGATCGCGGCGTGCGATATCTCGACTGGGCGGATGGAGCTGGAAGAGTGTCCTCCCGCGGCACTGGGGGCCGCACTGGCCCGGCTGGGGGCAACCGAGCTTGTTGCTGCAGAAGAGAGCGGTCTCCATATTCCTGAGGCGACCGAGCGCGCGGCGCAGGCGTTCGACTCGGCCCGCGGCGCGGCGCGGCTCATGGCGCTCCACGGAGTCGCTACGCTCGATGGCTTCGGGCAGTTTAGCCGCGCAATGCTGGCAGCGGCGGGCGGGCTGATCGATTATCTGGAGCATGTCGGGCGCGGCACGCTGCCGCTGCTGTTGCTGCCAGTCGCGCGCGCGGCGGACGAATTCATGGCCATGGACGAGGCGACGCGCGGCAGCCTTGAAATTCTGAGCGCGAGCAGCGGCGGACGCAAGGGCAGCCTGCTTGAAGCCATTGACCGCTGCGTGACGAGCGCGGGCGCGCGGCTGCTGGCTGAAGATCTTGCTGCACCGCTCACCAACCTCGGCGCGATCCGCGCGCGGCTGGAACTGGTCAGCTGGCTTCACGACGATCCGCTGCTGCGCGGCGACTTGCGCGCGATCCTGCGCGCCGCGCCGGATCTTGGCCGCGCGCTAGGACGCGTGGTGGCGGGGCGCGGCTCGCCGCGCGATCTGGGGCAACTGCGCGACGGTCTGCGTGAGGCGCAGCGGCTGCAGGCGCTGCTGTGGGGGCGTAGCGACCGGCCTGCGCTGGCCGATAGTCTGCTCCCCGCGCTCGGCGGCCATAGTGCGCTGATCGACCTTTATGATGTCGCGCTGATCCCCGCGCCGCCGACCGAACGCGCAAGCGGCGGGTTCATCGCGGCTGGCTATGATGCGGCGCTCGATGAGCTGCGCGCGGCAGCAGGCAATGCGCGGCGCGCGGTGGCGGCGCTGGAAGCGCGCTACCGCGAGGAGACCGGCACGCCCTCGCTCAAGATCCGGCACAACGGCGTGCTCGGCTATTTTATCGAAGTGCCCGCACGCCATGCCGACCGGCTGATGGCGCCGGACAGCGGCTTCACCCACCGCCAGACCATGGCCGGCGCGGTGCGGTTCAACGCATTGGCGCTACACGAGGAGGCCAGCCGCATCGCCGAGGCAGGCGGCCACGCGCTTGCTGCCGAAGAAGCGCATTTCGAGGATCTGGTCGCCCGCGCCGTCGCAGCGCGCGAAGCGATTGCGGCGACGGCGGCGGCATTGGCCCGCATCGACGTTTCCGCAGGGCAGGCAGAGCGCGCGGCGGAAGGCGGCTGGTGCCTGCCGCACGTGCACGACGACACCGCGCTGGTAATCCGCGGCGGGCGGCATCCGGTGGTCGAAGCCGCGCTGGCGGGGCGCGGTGAGCGTTTTGTTGCCAACGATTGCCAGTTATCCCCCAGCGACCGACTCTGGCTGATCGGGGGCCCGAACATGGGCGGCAAATCGACGTTCCTGCGCCAGAACGCGCTGATCGTGTTGCTGGCGCAGGCCGGGGGGTTCGTACCCGCAGAAGCAGCGGAGATCGGCCTTGTCGACCGCCTGTTCAGCCGCGTCGGCGCGGCAGACAATCTGGCGCGCGGGCGCTCGACCTTCATGGTCGAAATGGTCGAGACCGCCGCGATCCTGTCACAGGCGAGCGAACGCAGCTTCGTCATTCTTGACGAAGTCGGGCGCGGTACATCCACTTACGACGGCCTCGCGCTCGCCTGGGCGGTGGCCGAAGCAGTGCACGAAGTGAACCGGTCGCGCTGCCTGTTTGCCACGCATTACCACGAGCTCACGCGCCTCGCTGAAACCTGCGACGCGCTCTCGCTTCACCATGTGCGCGCGCGCGAATGGAAAGGCGATCTGGTCCTGCTGCACGAACTGGCCGAAGGGCCGGCGGACAAGAGCTATGGCCTTGCAGTCGCGCGGCTGGCCGGTGTGCCCGCGCCGGTGGTGAAGCGCGCCAAGGCGGTGCTCGACAAGCTGGAGAAAGGCCGCGCCGCCACGGGCGGGCTAGCGGCGGGGCTCGATGACCTGCCGCTGTTCGCCGCCGCGCTTGATGCGGCGGAGGAGAAAGTCGACGCGCTGCGGGAGAAGCTCGGGGCCATCGACATCGATTCGCTCAGCCCGCGCGCGGCGCTTGAACTCCTCTATGATCTGAAGCGGGAGCTGTGAGAACTTTGCAGACCTTGGTGCTGGCGTTTTTCGCGCTGATCGGCTGCGCCGCGCTGCCAGCCCTTGCCAAGGCCCCGACCAAGCCAGTCCAGCTCGATCAGGAGCTCTATCGCACCGTGGTCGAACGGGTGCGCGCGGGTGAAGGCTTCTACCCCGCCACCATCGCCGCGCAGCGCGAGCGGGTCTACCCGGTGCAGCCCGCCCTCGCTGTGCGCCCGCCGACCTTGGCCTATGCGCTGGCCCTGCTGCCCAGCACCGCCACCCGCACCGCCGCGCTGTTCGCCTTGCTTTTTGCCGCACTGATCGCGCTGCGCCAGACGCTGTCAGACCGCCCACCCGCCGAGGCGCTGGCCATGGTCGCGCTGGCGGTGGCTGGACTTTTCGGCGCGTTCTTTCCCGAGAATGTCTATCTGCACGAGCAATGGAGCGTGCTGCTGGTGCTGCTGGCGCTGTGCTCGCATCGCAAACCGTGGCTGATGGTGCTGCTGGCCCTCGCGGCGGTGCTGGTGCGCGAGACGGCGCTGGCGTGGCTCGCTGCCATCGTGCTCGTTGCGTTGTGGAAGCGCGATGGGAAGCTTGCGGGCATGGCACTCGCCGCTATTGCGCTGGCGGGCGGGTTGTGGCTGCTCCACGCCCACTTCGCCGCCGCCGAGGTCCGCCCCGATGACCTCACCTCGCCCGGCTGGGTCAGCTTTCAGGGCGTGCCACTTGTGGTCGATGCGTTGCGGCGCAACCTCGTGCTCACCGGACTACCGGGAGGGCTGATCCTCAGCATGGTCGCCGCCTCACTCGCTGCGATGCTGCGCTGGGGCGGCGACTTCGAGCGCATCGCCGCTATCGGCAGCGCGGGGTTCCTTGCGGCGCTCACCGTGTTCGGCCGGCCAGACAACGGCTACTGGGGCTT
>JBJXEK010000126.1:0-42675 GCA_046155055.1 Novosphingobium sp.
AGGCCTATGAAGCGGCCGGTGGCACGCGCTTCGACCCGGCGCGCTTCCGCTTCTGGCTGGTCTACCGCACGGTGTGGTGGGCGCTGTCGGCGCTGTCCATGGGCAAAGGCTGGCGCAGCGGCGCGGATCGCTCGCTCGAACGCGTCGTTGTCGCGCGTCGCGCCGCCGAGCAAGACCTCGATCTCCTATTGCTGCTTGAGGCCGATGCGCCCGAGGCCGAGCGCGCTCGCCCGCTGCCCCCATCCGCCCCACCGCAGCTTCCGGGCGAGGGCGAGCCCTCCGCCGCTGAAATCCTGACCGCTATTTCCGAATGGCTCGCTGGCACGGTCAAGCCGCACCTCGTCGGGCGCGAGCGCTTCGAGCTTGCTGTCGCGCAGAACGCGCTCGGCATCGTCCGGCGTGAACTCGCCGCACGTCCGTCGCCGCACGACAAGGCACTGAGCGAGGCGATCCTCGCCGGAACGACCACGCTCGCCGCGCCGGGCTTGCTCGCCATGCTGCGCCGCCGCGCGCTCGATACCCTTGCCGCCGATATGCCGAAATACCCCGCGCTTAGCGAGGCGCGCCGCCTTTGGGAGAGAAACACATGAACTTCGATCTGCCGGAAAATCTCGTCGCCTATCTCGCCGAACTCGAAAGCTTCATCGAAGCGGAGATTACTCCGCTCGAACAGGCGGACGACAACATTCGCTTCTTCGACCATCGCCGCGAATGGGCGCGCACCGATTTCGAAGCGGGTGGGTTGCCGCGCCACGAATGGGAAGCCTTGCTGATCGAGGCAACACGCCGGTCCGATGCCGCCGGGCACTGGCGTTTTTCCGCGCCGAAGAAGTATGGCGGCCAGGATGGTTCGAACTTGTGGATGGCGGTGATCCGCGACCGCTTCGCGCAGCGCGGGCTCGGCTTGCACAACGATCTCCAGAACGAGCATTCGATCGTGGGCAACTTCCCCTTCGTCGCGATGTTCGAGCATTTCGGGACGCCTGAACAGCAGCAGGAGTTCATCTTCGGCGGGTTCGAACGCACGCGCCGTGTGTCGTTCGGCCTCACCGAAGCGCGGCACGGCTCCGACGCCACCCACATGGAAACCCGTGCGGTACGCGAGACGCGCGGTGGCGTGCCTGGCTGGCGGATCGACGGCGAGAAAATGTGGATCACCGGCATGCACATCGCCAGCCACTGCGCGCTCTTCGCGCGCACGGCGGGCGAGCCCGGCGACGCGAAGGGGATCACCTGCCTGCTCGTGCCCAATCCCTCGCCCGGGCTGGTAATCGAGGAATACATGTGGACCTTCAACATGCCGACGGACCACCCCCGGCTCTCGTTCACCAACGTATGGGTGCCGGAAAGCGCGATGCTCGGGCCGGAGGGCGGCGGGCTTGCCATCGCACAGAGCTTTGTGCACCAGAACCGCATCCGCCAGGCCGCCTCATCGCTCGGTGCAGCCACGTACTGTGTCGAGCAATCGGTGCGTTACGCCCGCGAACGCAAGCCCTTCGGCGAGGAGCTGGCGCGCAACCAGGCGATCCAGTTCCCGCTGGTTGAGCTTGCCACCCAGTGCGAAATGCTGCGCATGATGATCTACAAGACCGCGTGGGAGATGGACCGGCTGGAGCACAAGGACATCGAACGCCAGCTATCCGACAAGGTCAGCATGTGCAACTACTGGGCAAACCGCCTTGTCTGCGAAGCGGCCGACCGCGCGATGCAAGTCCACGGCGGCATCGGCTATTCGCGTCACAAACCCTTCGAACACATTTACCGCCACCACCGCCGCTACCGCATCACCGAAGGTGCGGAGGAAATCCAGATGCGCAAGGTGGCGGCGTATCTGTTCGGCTATCTGGGGCCGCGCAAGGGGATGTTCGGGTAGGGGGCGCCTACCCCTCCGTCAGCTCTTGCGGGCTGGCGCCTCCCTGAGCCAGCTCAGGGAGGAACTCGGCAAATCAGGCGAAGGCGGCTTTGAGGTCGTCGACCAGGTCGAGCCGTTCCCACGGGAAGAAGTCGCCCGCCGCCTTGCGCCCAAAGTGGCCATAGGCGGCGGTGGGTTGGTAGATCGGCTTATTGAGGCCGAGGTGGGTGCGGATCGCGCGGGGGGTCAGACCGCCGAGTTTCGCGTTTCCGACGATGGCCTCCTCAATCAGGTTGTCGCCCACGGTGCCGGTGTCGTGGGTATCGACATAAAGCGACAGCGGCTGCGAGACGCCGATGGCATAGGCGATCTGGATTGTGCAGCGTGTGGCGAGGCCGGCGGCGACCACGTTCTTGGCAAGGTAGCGGGTGATATAGGCGGCCGAGCGGTCGACCTTGGTCGGGTCCTTGCCCGAGAATGCGCCGCCGCCGTGCGGGCTGGCCCCGCCATAGGTATCGACGATGATCTTGCGGCCGGTAAGGCCGGCGTCGCCGTCCGGTCCGCCGATCTCGAAGGCGCCGGTCGGGTTGATGTAAAACGTTGTTTCGCGCAACAGAACAGGTGGGATCACATCGGCCACCACGCGCTTCACATAGGCTTCAAGTTCGGCGTACTTGCCCGGGTCGGCGTTGTCACCGGTCAGGCAGTAGCCAGGTGCATGCTGGGTCGAAACGACGACGGCGGTGGCAGCGATGGGCAGCGAGCCTTCGTAGCGCAGCGTAACCTGACTCTTGGCGTCCGGCTCGAGGAACGGGGCTGCGCCCGAGTGGCGGTCGGCGGCCATGCGTTCGAGAATCTTGTGGCTGTAATACAGCGTGGCAGGCATCAGATCGGGTGTCTCGTCGGTCGCGTAGCCGAACATGATGCCCTGATCGCCCGCGCCCTCGTCCTTGTTGTCGCCTGCGTCGACGCCCTGCGCAATTTCGGCGGACTGGCCGTGAAGGTTGTTTTCGAAGCGGAAGGTCTGCCAGTGGAAGCCATCCTGCTCATAGCCGATGCGCTTGACTGTCGCGCGCACGGTTCGCTCGATCTCCTCTCGCGCTCCCGGGGCCCATTCGCCGTCTTCATAAACGCCCTTGCAGCGAATTTCACCCGCCAGCACCACCAGTTGTGTCGTCGTCAGCGTCTCGCAGGCGATGCGCGCTTCTGAGTCCTTCGACAGGAACAGGTCCACGATCGCGTCGCTGATCTGGTCGGCAACCTTGTCCGGATGGCCCTCGGAGACGCTTTCGGACGTGAACAGATAATCGCTGCGCATGGAAAAATCCTGATATAAAGACTTCTTTATGTCTGGTCTCTAGCGCCGTCCGCGCCCCCTTGCAACCACGAGCGCACAGGCCAGCAGCACCAGCGCCCAGCCCAGGGCGAGCCAGTTGCCGGTCCGGGCGAACAGCGTTGGCGCATGGGCCGGGGGCACCATACCGTCGAGCCGGCCGGGGGTCAGGCGCACCGCGAACTGCCGCACCACGCCGTCTGCATCGATCACAGCACTGATGCCGGTGGTCGTCGAGCGGAGTACTGGCAGCCCCTCCTCGATGGCGCGCATGCGGGCCTGCGCCAGATGTTGCGGCGGTCCCCATGCGCCGAACCAGCCATCGTTCGAGGGGTTGAAAATGTAGTCTGGCCGGTGCGCGCGGTCGGTCACCTGGCCCGAGAAGATGATCTCGTAGCAGATCTGCAGGCCGGCCTTGCCATGAGCGCCAAAGTCGAGTGTGCGTGGCCCCGGGCCCGGCAGGAAATCGAGACTGCCCGAAACGAGCCGCGAAAGGCCAAGCGGAGCGAGCCATTCGCGCATGGGCAGATATTCGCCATACGGCACGAGATGCGCTTTGGCATAGCTGCCGCGGATCGCGCCGTCCGCGCCAAGTGCGGTGATCACGTTGCGCGCTGCGGCCACCTCGCCGCCATGGACCTCAAGGTCGGTCGCGCCCGTCAGCAGCAAGCTGCCCCGCCCGATCACCCGGCCGAGCCGGCCGCGCGCCAGCGCCGGGTCCGCGCCAAAGGTCGTTGCGGTGTACCACGCTTGCGGATAGCCGGAGCGCAGATAATCGGGCAAGCCGCCCTCGGGCCAGAGCACGAGCCGCTTTCCCCCGGGGGATCGCGCCAGCGAAAGGCGGGCGATGGTTTGGAACTGGCTCTCGAACAGCCTGGGGTCGTTGATCTGGTCCTGCCGGATGTCAGGCTGGACCAGCGTGTAAGCAAGGCTCCCCTCGCCTCCCTGGCCATGCCAGGGCAGCAGCAGCAGCGCACCGGGCAGCACGCCATAGGCCAGCCCGGGCAGCCACGCCTGCTTGTGCAGCGAGCGCCATGCGAACAGCCAATATCCACCGAGCAGAATGACAAGGCCAGAAAGCGCATAGGTTCCCGTCCAAGGTGCCAGCAGCGCAAGACCGGGGCGCGCGAAGCCGCCGAGCACCACCATGCCAAGCGGGTTCCATGCAAAGCCGGTGAACAGGGTGGCGCGCAGCCACTCGCTAAGGATCCAGCAACCCGCCAGGGCCGGGAGCAGCGCTGCATGCCAGCGGCGCGAGAGCCATGCGGCGGTGAACGCCGCCAGCGCCGGATAGACCGCGAGGTAGACCGCCAGCAGCACCACGGCGACCCAGCCGAGCCATGCGGGCATTTCGGCTTGATAGGTGAATGCGGTCGCAATCCAGCCATTGCCGACGGTGAAATACCCGAGGCCGAACAGCCAGCCCGCCAGCGCTGCGCGGCGTGCCGAACGGGCGTGCTCGATCCGGTCGAACAGGAAAGCCAACGCCGCGAGCGTAAGCGGCCACAGCGCAAGTGGCTGGAACCCGGTCGCAGCCAGTCCGCCCGAGACGATCAGCGTCAGCGCTGCAAAGCGCATGGGCTTGGGTGTCACAGGCCGGTTCACCACGGGGTGGGGTATCGTTCTGGCGCCGCAGTGGGCCGCGATCAGCCTTCAGCCGTTTCGGGAAGCGGGTTCTTGCGCGGACGGCCGCGGCGCTTGGGCGCCGGCGCATCGGCCGCTGGTGCAGGAACGACCTGCTCGGGATCGGGGCGATCGAGGTCGAGTTCGAGGTCGGGTTCTGGCGCAGCGCGGATCCCGATCGCGGGTGGCAGGATCATCGGATCAAGCGCGGCTTCTGGGACCTCTTCAGCCTCGCGCCGGGCGCGACGCTCGCCGCGGGGGCGCAGCCCGCGCTGCGAACGGGGTTCGCGGACAAAGGGATTGTCTGCCACTTGGGTGATCTGCTCGCCCTCGTCGGCGCGCTCGGGCTCGGGCGCGTGCCTGGGTTCGGGCGCCTCGGCCACGGGTTCGAACCGCGGCTGGCGGGGTTCACGTGGTTCGCGGGGTTCACGCTGCTCGCGCGGTTCACGGTTGTCCCGGGGCTCCCGGTTCTCGCGTGGCTCACGGTTTTCGCGGGGTTCACGCTGCTCACGGGGCTCGTCGCGGCGATTGTGCGGGCGGTCGAACGCGGCGAAATCGGCATCCATGCCAAACTCCATCGCCTCGTCCTCGGCATCCTGCTCGGTCCAGCGATCGCCGGGCTGGCGTTGGCGTTGGTCCTCGACGCGCACCCGGCTATCGGCGATCACGCGAAAGTAATGGTCCGCAAACTGCAGATAATACTCGGCCTGAACGCGGTCGCCGTTGAGGTGCGCGTCCTGCGCCTGTTTGCGATACTTTTCGAGCATCTGGGGCGCATTGCCCCGTGCGCGGCTGTCGATCCGGTTAAGTTGCTGGCCACCACCCTGCGGGCGGCTGTTGTTTCCGCGACCGCGCCGGCGGTTGTTCCCACGATTGTTGTTGTTCAAGTCAGGCACTTTCCTAATTCGGTGCAACCTTGGCCCAAGTCAGTTAAACGTTCGGTTCAACTTGGGCCTGACGCTTCAGGCTCGCCATGGCACAACTTCCGGGTCTGGTCCGATCAACCCCGCTGCCGCGCATCCTCCACCACGAGCGGTTAACCCCGTGGTTCCCAGCATCTGCGTGGTACCGGCCCGCTTTGCCGGTCTACAATGCAAATGGTGGAGCAAGCCGGGACGGGAAGCCAACATCCGTCGCCCTGCTTGAACATCTGATTAGTGAGGGGTTGCAGCCTTGCCAAGCGAAATATTTGCCCTTTTTACGCCATTTCGACAGCGCGGGGTCGACCGGCGAGATCGGCGTGCACGCGGACCGAAAGGCCCGACTGCTCAGCCAGCAAGCTGACGATCCCGGCCTGCGTTGCCCCGATCTCGAAAATCGCGGTGCCGCCGGGCGCCAACAGCCCCGGTACTCCGGGCACGAGCAGGCGGTAATCGTCAAGGCCGTCTGCGCCCGCAAACAGCGCCTCGGGGGGCTCGTGCGCGCGGACCGAGGGCGCGAGCACGGCGTCCACCTCGACATAGGGCGGATTGGCAAGAATGAGGTCGAACCGCCCCAGCGCGTCTTGCCAGCCGGGGCGAGTCCAATCGCCGTCCAGAATGGCGACGCGTGCCGCAAGCCCGTGCCGCGCGGCATTGCGCCCGGCAACTTCGCGCGCGGCGGCCGAGCGTTCCAGTCCGATACCCTTCGCTTGAGGCCAGTGGATGAGCGCCGCGAGCAACAGCGCGCCTGATCCGGTGCCGAGATCGAGAATGCGCCGTGGTGGCCGCCCGGCCAGCGTCTCGCGCGCTGCGTCGATCAACGTCTCGCTATCCCCGCGCGGGATCAGCACGGCGGGTGTCACTTCCAGATCGAGGCCATAAAAGGGTTGCGAACCCAGGATATAGGCCACTGGCTCATGCGCCAGACGTCGCGCCAGAATGCCCGTAAAGCTTGCCGGAGGTTTCGATTGCATATGCCGGAGCAGAAGCTCGGTGCGCGTCACCTCCAGCGCGTGCGCCATCAGCAGTTCGGCATCGAGCCGGGCCGTGTCGCTCGTCGCAGCGAGCTGCGCGGCGGCGTTGCGCAGAGCCTCTGCGATATCAGGCATCCGCTTCAGCCATCCAGCGCGGCGAGGCGCTTGACCTGATCCTCGGCGGTGAGCGCGTCGATCAGTTCGCCGAGTCCCGGTCCCTCAAGAATCTCGGGCAGGCGGTGGAGTGTCAGGTTGATACGGTGGTCGGTCACGCGGCCTTGCGGGAAGTTGTAGGTGCGGATGCGTTCGGACCGGTCGCCCGATCCCACCATGGCCTTGCGCGCCTCGGCCTCCGCCCCGTGCGCTTCGGCGCGTCGCAAGTCGTAGAGGCGCGTGCGTAGCACCTGCATCGCTTTGTCTTTGTTCTTGTGCTGGCTGCGCTGGTCCTGCTGGATCACGACAAGGCCGGTGGGCAAATGCGTCAGCCGCACTGCCGAATCGGTGGTGTTCACATGCTGGCCGCCCGCCCCGCTGGCGCGGTAGATGTCGATCTTGATGTCGCCGGGCTCGATCTGCACGTCGACTTCGTCTGGCTCGGGCAAAACGGCAACTGTGGCGGCGCTGGTGTGAATGCGCCCGCCGCTTTCGGTCACGGGCACGCGCTGCACGCGGTGGACCCCGCTTTCATACTTGAGCCGCGCGAACACGCCGGTGCCCGCCACATTGGCGACAACTTCCTTGAACCCGCCGAGCTCGTTGGCATTGGCCGAGACCATCTCGACCTTCCAGCCCTGCTCGGCGGCAAAGCGTTCGTACATACGGTAGAGATCGGCGGCGAACAGCGCGGCCTCGTCGCCCCCGGTGCCCGCGCGGATTTCAAGCATCGCGGGGCGGCTGTCGGCGCTGTCACGCGGCAGCATGGCGACGGCGAGTGCGTGCTCGGCTTCGGGCAGTTCGAACTTGATCCGCGTGATTTCCTCATCGGCCATCGCGCGCATTTCGGGATCAGGATCGGTGCTGGCGGAAAGTTCGGCGAGTTCGGCCCGCATCGCGCGCACTTGCGCGGCGGCGCGGGCGACAGGCTCCAGCTCGGCATAATCGCGGCTTGCGCTGACGAACGCAGGGCCTTCAAGCGTGCCCGAACCGAGCCGCGCTTCCAGTTCGGCGAGGCGTTCGGTGATCTGGGCAAGGCGGGTGTCTGAGACGCTCACTTAGGTAGCCGCACTACCCAAGGTTTCGCGTCACGATTGATTTCAAAAGAGTGTTCAAGCGCTAGCTGAAACTCTTGTTCGTAGTTTCGGGTGTCGGCGTTGGGCTCTCGGGTTCCACGAACGTCTTTGCATAACAGCTGCATGGAGCTCCCATCGTCGCCGGGAAAGACCATGAAGATGATCCCATTGGATCGCCGCTTCGCCTTTTCGAAACGCTTCCTGGGGTTGCCTTCAACAAGGCAATCAATTCCATATCCAGCCCGCTTTGCGGCATAACCTAAACGCATTACGTTGGAATCTTGGTCAGCATGTTCAGTTGTGATGATTGGCACTCCCACATCGGGTTGCCAGCCGGAGTCCCCCACCAGCATCGCCAGTCGCTCGATCCCCGCAGCCCAGCCGACCGCCGGCGTATGCGGCCCGCCGAGCGCTTCGATCAGCCCGTCATAGCGCCCACCGGCCAGCACGGTGCCTTGCGCGCCCAGCCGGTCGGTCACGAATTCGAACGCGGTGTGGCGGTAGTAGTCCAGCCCGCGCACCAAAGTCGGCGCGCGTACCCACGCCACGCCTGCCGCATCCAGCCCGGCGGTGACTTTGCCGAAGAAGTCCTGCGCTTCGGCGGAAAGGAACGTGTCGATCATCGGCGCATCGGCAACGAACGCCTTGTCGCGCGGGTCCTTGCTGTCGAGGATGCGCAGCGGGTTCTTCTCAAGCCGCTCCTGTGAATCCTCACTGAGCTCGGTCTTGTGCGCGCGGAAGTACTCCACCAGCGCCGCCCGCCACGCCTCGCGGCTCGGCGCATCGCCCAGCGTGTTGAGGTGCAGCGTCACGCCGTCTGATATGCCCAGTTCGCGGATGATCTGGTCCGCCATCACCAGCAGCTCGACATCCGTCTGCGGTTCGGCCGCGCCGATGATTTCGGCGTCAATCTGATGGAACTGGCGGTAGCGGCCCTTTTGCGGGCGCTCATAGCGGAACAGCGGCCCGTGCGTCGCCAGCTTGAGCGGCGCGTGCTGCTGCCAGCCGTTGGTGAGATAGGCGCGCGCGATCCCGGCGGTGAATTCTGGGCGCAAGGTCAACGATTCGCCGCCGCGGTCCTCGAAGCTGTACATTTCCTTGGAGACGACATCGGTCGTCTCGCCCAGACTGCGGCTGAACACCGTAGTCTTCTCGAACACCGGCATCTCGGCGCGGCGGAAGCGGTAGAGCCGCCGCACGCGCTCGAAGGTCTCGACCACGAAGGAGAAGGCTTCGGCATCGGGGCCGAAGATATCCTGCGTCCCGCGGATTGCCTGCGGCGTGGCCACAGCCGGACTTGGGACCGGACTGGGGGCGAATTTGGGAGTGTCGTTGCTCATGGAACCCGCGCGATTAGCGCCATTGTGCGCGCGGGGGAAGGGCGCGCGCGGGGAAATGGCCGCATATGCGGGCCACTTAAGCCCTTGCGGGTGCCCGGTTGCAGTTGTCACCGCTTCGGGCCATGAAGCTGCGATGATCACTTCTCCCTCGCGCGCCAAGCGCTCCGCCACCCTGCGCCTGACCGCAGCCCTCCTTTCGACCATCGCGCTGGCGTCCACGGCGATGTCATCGGCCGCCTGGGCGCAAGTCCAGCCGCCGGGCAACACGCGGCCGATGGCAGTGCCGATCATCGAGACGATCCCGGCGGCCGAGGACAAGGCCTATCCGGGCACGATCGTGCTGAATATCGATGCCAGCGACACGACCACGGGTGCCTACCGCGTCAGCGAAACAATCCCTGTCGTGGCGGGGACCTCCAAGCTGACGCTGCTCTATCCCAAGTGGCTGCCCGGCAATCACGGACCGGAAGGCCCAATCGCGGAACTGGTCGACATTCGCTTCTTCGCAGGCGGCCAGCCGCTGACCTGGACGCGCGATCCGGTCGATGTCTATGCCTTCCATATCGATGTGCCGGC
Organism: Novosphingobium sp.; assembly: GCA_046155055.1. Taxonomy (GTDB): domain Bacteria; phylum Pseudomonadota; class Alphaproteobacteria; order Sphingomonadales; family Sphingomonadaceae; genus Novosphingobium. The sequence continues at coordinate 9,848 of JBJXEK010000126.1, forward strand.
AGGCTCTGGCGAAGTGGTGGCAAAGTTCATCCACACCTCGCCGCTGCGCGAAAGCGAAGGCCGCATCACCATGACGCGCGAGATGCTCAACCTGCAGTGGGAGAAAATGAGCCTCTATCCCGCCGGGTATTATGTACGTCAGCTCAAGGTGAAGCCCACGGTGACAGTGCCGCTCGGCTGGCAGGTGTTCACCGCGCTTGATGGCAAGTCCCAGTCCTCAGGAAGTTCGGGCAACGCCGTGACCTGGGACGTTACCGACTACGAGACGCTGGTCGATTCGCCGATATTTGCCGGGCTTTATGCCGATCGCCATGATCTCGGAAAGGGTGTCTTCCTCGATGTGATGGCCGACAAGCCCGAACTGCTCAAGATCGCGCCCGAAAACCTCGCGACGTATCGCAATCTGGTGGATGAAGCGCTGCTTAACTACGGGGCAAAGCACTTCGATCACTACGATATTCTGCTGGCGCTGACTGACCGCATGGGCGCCATCGGTCTCGAGCATCACCGCTCGAGCGAGAACCAGTACGACCCCAGGACCCTGGTCGATTGGACCGCGGGCGACTGGGATCGCAATGTGGTGCCGCACGAGTTCTCGCACTCGTGGGATGGCAAGTTTCGCCGGCCGGCCAAGCTGTGGACACCTGATTACCGGCAGCCGATGCAGGACAACCTGCTGTGGCTCTATGAAGGCCAGAACCAGTTCTGGGGCCTTGTGCTCGCCGCCCGCTCGGGCGTGCAAAGCAAGGAGATAGTGCTGGGCGAATTCGCCAACTACGCCGGTTCGTTCACGCAATATCCTGGCCGGGAATGGCGCTCGGTCGAGGATACGACCCACGATCCGATCATGGCGAACCGCAAGCCCAAGCCGTTTTCCTCGCTCGCACGGAATGAGGAATACTACACGGAAGGCGCGCTGGTCTGGCTTGAGGCGGAGGCGATCATCCGCGAAGGCACGGCCGGCAAGAAGGGCATCGACGATTTCGCCAAAGCCTTCTTCGGCGTGCGCGACGGCGATTGGGGTGTGGTTCCCTACGAATTCCCCGATGTCGTCCAGACGCTGAACGGCGTTTATGCCTACGATTGGGCGAGCTTCCTCAAGACCCGGATCCAGACCCCGGGCCAGCCCTCACCGCTCGGCGGGATCGAACGCGGCGGCTACAAGCTGGCGTGGAAGGAAGAGCCCAACCCCTATGACAAGGCGCGCATGGCCGCCGGCAAGTATATCTCACTCAACCATTCACTGGGTCTCGCGATCGACAAGGACGGGAAGATCACGGGCTGCCGCTGGGATGGTCCGGGCTTCCGCGCCGGGATCGTGGCGGGCATGCAGATCGTCGCCGTGGGCGGCAAGGCCTATGACGAGGAGACGATCAAGGCCGCGATCACCGCCGCCAAGGGCACGACAGACAAGGGTGCGGGTCGGCCGATCGAATTGCTCGTCAAGCGCGATGACCAGTACCGGACGGTCCAGGTTTCCTACCACGATGGTCTGCGGTGGCCGTGGCTGGAACGCGCCGCCCCGGGCAAGACGCCGACCGGTCTTGACCGTCTGCTCGCCCCGCGCGCTCCGGCCAAGCCTCCTGCCAGATAAATGGCGGGAGGCAGCCTAGCGAAGCGCTTCGGCCAGCGGTTCGCTCCGCTCCGCTTCGTGCTGTTCCTCATGCTGCTTGTTGCGGGCTTCCTGACCCGCAGTGCGATGACTGGGCAGAACGATTTTGCAGACGCGCTGGCGGTTGGGTTCGACTTTGCTGCGGCCGGCTTTCTGCTCTCGCTGCTGCCGCTGCTACGTAGCTGCGACGCGGCAGCCATGCGCCGGCATTCGGCCGAAAACGATGCCAATCGCCCGGTTGTTCTGGCGGTCAGCACACTCATCACGCTGGTTGTCATGGCCGCGATGGCGGGCGAGCTGCCTGAAGCAAAGTCGGGCGCGCCGGGCGCGCTGGTGCGGCTGATCGCGACGCTGCTTCTCACTTGGCTGTTTGCCAACGCTGTCTATGCGCTGCATTATGCCCACGAGTACTACCGCGCGGGGCCGAAGGGTGGGCCGAGTGCGGGCAAGGACATCGGCGGGCTGGAGTTCCCCGGGACCGACCAGCCGGACTATGGCGACTTCGCCTATTTCGCGCTGACGCTGGGCATGACCTTCCAGACCTCGGACGTTGTCATCACCGCTCGGCCGATCCGCCGGATCGTGACGGTTCATGCCTTCGCAGCGTTCATTTTCAACATCGGCGTAATCGCCTTTACCATCAACGGGATCGGCGGTGCCTGAGGGAAATGTGCAAAACTCGTGGGGGAAGCGGGCAGGTGCCGCGCCATGCGAAACGCAGTTTCGGATCAGACCTTGGCGGCATGGGCTATGATGATGTTGCAGCGCACAACATGCAGCGCTAGAGACCCGGTACGAGTTCACCCGGCCCCACGCGGCCCAGCCAAGGCACGCCATGCGCATTGACATGATCCCCACCGGCGACAACCCGCCTGAGACCCTCAATGTCGTGATCGAGGTTCCCATGGGCGGCGAGCCGGTCAAGTATGAATTCGACAAGGCTTCGGGCGCGTTGTTCGTCGACCGGATTCTCCACACCCCGATGCGCTATCCGGCGAATTACGGTTTCGTGCCGCACACGCTTTCACCCGATGGCGATCCGCTTGATGCGCTCGTGATTGCCCGCTCGCCGTTCGTGCCCGGCTCGGTCGTGCGCGCGCGGCCGATCGCGGTGCTCAATCTGGAAGACGAGCATGGCGGCGATGAAAAGCTGATTTGCGTGCCGGTCAATTCCACGTTCCCGTATTATGCGGACGTAAAGGAGCGCGAGGATCTGCCCGAGATCGTGCTTCAGCAGATCGAGCACTTCTTCACGCACTACAAGGATCTCGAGAAGGAAAAGTGGGTCCGTGTCGGCACCTGGGGCGGCGCGGAAGACGCGCGCAAAATCACGATCGAGGCGATCGAGCGCGCAAAAGCCGCCGCGAAAGACTGAACGAAAACGCGAGGCGTGGCCGGCGTCAGTCGCCTGCCACGCTGAGCCCGTCGATCCGGATCGTCGGCACATCGATGCCGCGGTAGATTTCGAGATCGTCTGCCGCAACCAGCCGCGCGAACATGTCGAGCAGATTTCCCGCCACGGTGAACTCGGCAATCGGCCCCGCGATCACGCCGCCGCTGATGCGGAAGCCCGATGCACCCCGGCTGTAGTCGCCGGTCACGCCGTTGACACCGCTGCCGATCAGCTCGGTCACGTAGATCCCGTCGGCTATATCGGCCAGCAGGTCCTCGCGGCTCACCGAGCCAGCCTGCAGCACGAGATTGCCGGCGCTGACATGCGGCGCGCCCGATCCCCCGCGCGAGGCATGGCCAGTCGGCGCGGCACCCAGCTGGCGGGCGGCCGCTGAGTCCATCAGCCAGCCGGTCAACCGGCCTGCTTCGACCAGCGCACGTGGGGCAGTGGCCAGCCCCTCGCCGTCGAACGGGCGCGAGCGCGGGCCACGCAGGCGCAGCGGATCATCGGTGATGGTGATGGCGCTATCGAAGATCTGCGCCTCGTCCTTGCCCAGCAGGAAGCTGGCGCGGCGCGCGATGGACGCGCCCGAGATCGCGCCGAGCAGGTGCCCGATGAGCGAACCGCCCACGCGCGGATCGAACACCACGTTATATGTTCCGCTCTTGACCCGGCCAGGATCGACGCGTGCCACGGCACGCTCGCCCGCCTCGCGCCCGATGGCGCCGGGGGAAAGCAGGTCCACTGCATGGCGCGCGCTGCGCCACGAATAGTCGCGCTGCATCGAACTGCCGCTACCCGCGAGCACGCTGGCCGAGCGGCCGTAGCTGGTTGCCGCATAGCCGCCGCTGAAGCCATGGCTGGTGGCGAGTGCGACCACGCCGCGTCCTGCGCTGGCGCTGCCGCCTTCGCTGTTGGTCACGCCCGCAACCGTGCGCGCAGCATCTTCGGCCTCTTCGGCAATCCGCCGCAGGGCTTGCGGATCGGGCTCCTCGGAATCGACAAGGTCGAGTTCGGGCGGAGCGCTGCGCAGCAGCAGATCTTCCGGCGCAAGGCCGGCAAACTTGTCGGCCGGCGCGGCGCGGGCCATATCCACAGCGCGGCTGGCGAGTTCATCGAGCGCGGCGTCGCCCAGATCGGTCGATCCGATCGAGGCCGAGGCCCCGCCGACAAACACGCGCAGGCCCATGTGTTCGGATTCGGAGCGTTCGACCTCTTCGAGCGCGCCCAGCCGTACCGAAACCGATTCGGACGAATCGGCGAGGTAGACGGCATCGCCGGCTTCGGCACCTGCACGCACCGCGCGTTCGAGCAGCGCGTGGCAGCGCTCCTGGGCCTGGAGGGGGGACAGCATCAGAGAAAGGGCCTTTCACGGGACGGGGTCGGCAGGGGGGTGACGGCACCCCCACGGCCGATCTAGCCTGCCGTCTCGCGCCCGGCAATCGCGCCCTTGGAACAGATTGTCGGGATCAGCCGAGCGAAACCAGCGCGCGAAAGACCGCCGCCAGCAGGAAGGGCAGTCCGATGGCGACGGCCCAAGTCGCCATCTGATCGCGGCGGAAGGCTGCGCGCAGGGCCGGATCGGCCGCTTGATCATTATTGAGCGTTTCCCAGCGCCGTTCAAAATGGCGGAACATCGGGATTACCCCGCCGACCAGAACAACCAGTGCCAACATCGGCAGCATGGAGCCGCCCTCACTCTCAAGCGTGCGCAAGGTCACGAAAATCTGCAGGCAGGTATAGACGAGCAGACTGTAGGCGACCGTGTCGCTCATCCGCTTGCGCCAATCGAGCCGGCGGGCCGGCATCGCTGCATGTTCGATCCGCAGATCCGCTGCAAAGGTTTCGCGCATCGGCTTAACTCCGCTTGTCTCTCCCGAAAGGGCAATAGAACACGCATTCGGGTTTGTTTCAAGCCCAGCCACATTCCGGGCCACATTCCGGGCCACATTCCGGTCGTGCGGTTTCGGTGCAGTCCGGCAACGCCATGCATAAATCCTGCCAAAGGGCGCGCAGACAGGCTTTGCCCGCGCCGCGGACCCGGCTATGGCACCTGTTGCATATGGACGAGACCCAATCAGCCGAGATGAGCCTGACAGAGGTGGGCATGGCGCAGGCCGGGAGGACGCTGGCCGAAAGCGCTCCCGAATCCGATGCCGCCCGTGCCTTGCAGCGCGGCGGGCTCGAAGTCGTGTCGATCGCCAAGAGCTACGACAAGCGCGCGGTGCTCACCGATATCTCGCTTTCTGTCGGCAAGGGCGAAGTGCTCGGCTTGCTCGGGCCCAACGGCGCGGGGAAGACCACCTGTTTCTATTCGATTATGGGGCTGGTGCGGCCGGATTCGGGGCGCATCCTGCTCGACGGAGTCGATATAACCCAGCTGCCGATGTACCGCCGAGCGATCCTCGGGCTTGGCTACCTGCCTCAGGAAACCTCGATCTTCCGGGGCATGACGGTCGAGCAGAACATCGCCACCGTGCTCGAGATGGTCGAGCCGGACAAGGCAACGCGCATGGCGGAACTCGACCGGCTGCTCGATGAATTCGGCCTCACCCTCCTGCGCGCCTCGCCTGCGATGGCGCTTTCGGGCGGTGAGCGGCGGCGCTGCGAAATCGCGCGCGCGCTGGCGGCCAACCCCTCGATCATCCTGCTCGATGAGCCTTTCGCCGGGATCGATCCGCTTTCGATCAGCGATATCCGCCACCTTGTGATCGACCTCAAGAACCGCGGGATCGGCGTGCTAATCACCGATCACAACGTGCGCGAGACGCTCGATATCGTGGACCGTGCCTGCATCATTTATGGCGGCCAGGTCCTCTTTGCGGGCAGCCCCGAAGCCCTGGTGGCCGATCCCAATGTGCGGCGGCTCTACCTCGGCGAGGGGTTCACGCTGTGATTCGAATCGCCTCGGCGCGTCCTTTGCGCCCGACCGGAGGCTAGCCGATCATGGCGCTGGGTCCGCGGCTCGACCTCCGCCAGAGCCAATCCCTCGTCATGACCCCGCAGCTCCAGCAGGCGATCAAGCTGCTGGCGCTCTCCAATCTCGAGATCGAGGCATTCATCGGCGAGGCGCTGGACGCCAATCCACTGCTTGAAATGGGCGATGGCCTCCCCGATGGAGCCCCCGAGCAGGGCCTTGAAGCAGCGCCCGAAGAGCTGCGCCGCACCCATCTCGAAACCTCGCCAGTCGACCAACTGGTCAGCGAGGGCCGCGCCGCCGACGACCGCCCGCTCGATATCGACGCCAGCACGCTCGACCGCGACCGCGATACCGGCGACGGAGATACCGGCGAGCGCGCTCGAGCCGATTTCGCTGAGAGCCTTGGCGGTGACAGTGGCGGGGCCAGCGGCGGCGAAGGCCCCGATATCGATGAGCGGGGCGGTGCCTCCGCAACCCTTGCCGAGCACCTCCATGCTCAGGTCGGCGCGGTGACGTCCGATCGCGTGCAGCTCTTTGCCGCGCGCTGGTTGATCGACCAGATCGACGAGGCCGGGTATCTCGTCGTCGGGCTCGAGGAAGCCTGCGGTGCACTCGGCCTGCCGATGGCTGCGCTCAAGGCGGCGCTGGCGCTCGTCCAGTCGCTTGATCCCACCGGCGTCGGCGCGCGCACGCTGTCCGAGTGCCTCGCCCTGCAGGCGCGCGAGGCGGATCGCTACGATCCCTGCATGGCGCGGCTGATCGACAATCTTGAGCTCGTGGCACGCGGGGAGATTTCCCGGCTCAAGCGGCTCTGCCAGGTCGATGACGAGGACTTCGCTGACATGCTGCGCGAGCTGCGCGGCTACGATCCCAAGCCCGGCCTGCGCTTCGGCAGCAGGCCGGCCGAAGCCGTCGTGCCCGATATCCTGCTGCGCGCTGCCGCGGGTCAGGATGGGACCGATCAGGACGGCGCGGAAGGCTGGGATATCGCGCTCAATCCGGCAACCCTGCCCCGGCTGGTGGTCAACCGGCGCTACTATGTCGAGATGCGCCACGCCTGCCTCGGCAAGGAGGCAAAGGCCTGGCTCGGCGAGCGGCTGGCCGATGCGAACTGGCTGCTCAAAGCGCTCGACCAGCGGCAGAAGACCATCCTCAAGGTTGCGGCGGAGATCGTGAAGCAGCAGGAAGGCTTTTTCCGCGGGGGGGTCGCGCACCTCAAGCCGCTGACCCTGCGCACCGTGGCTGAAGCCATCTCGATGCACGAATCCACCGTCAGCCGCGTGACCTCGAACAAATACCTGCATTGCGCGCGCGGCACGTTCGAGCTGAAGTACTTCTTCACGTCGGGTGTCGCCTCGGCCGATGGCGAGAGTGCGGTTTCGGCCGAATCGGTCAAGGCAGCGATCCGCCAGCTGATCGAGGCAGAGGATCCCAAGGCCGTCCTCTCCGACGATACGCTCGTCGATCTGCTGCGCGAGCGCGGCTTCGATCTCGCGCGGCGCACCGTTGCGAAGTACCGCGAGGCGATCGGCCTCGGCAGTTCGGTCCAACGCCGCCGCCAGAAGGCGCTGGCCGGGGTGCGATAGGACGATGCACGAGCAGGCGCGCTGTCACCAGACCGCAACGTGCGCGGTGTGAGGCGGGGGATGCACTCACCATTCCGGCATCCGCTGCTTTTTGCCCCCTTCGCCGCCCCCTTCGCCGTCGCCGTCCTCGTGAACGCTGCGCCCACGGCCTGGGCGGGCGAGGTGCCGCTTTATCAACCCATTCCCGCCTGGGTCGTCCCTGCGCCACCGATCGATCCCGCCACCCCCGGCAAAACGGCAAGCGGGGGCGTTGGGAACGGGGGCGGGGCCGTGCTCGTGTTCGATCAGCAGGTGCGGATCGAGCATGGCATGGTGCAGGCCTATATCGACAAGGCCGTCCGCGCCGATGCGCCCGAGGCGCTCGCTCTGCTTGGCACGATCAGCGGAGTCTGGTCGCCGGATATGGGCGATCTGATTGTCCACCGCGCGGTGATCCTGCGCGGGGACCAGCAGATCGATCTGCTCGCCGGCGGGCGCAAGTTCACCGTGCTCCAGCGTGAGCAGGGGCTTGAGCGCCGCGTGCTCGACGGTTCGCTGACCGCCACCTTCCCGGTCAGCGGGCTTCAGGTCGGCGATATTCTGCGCTTCTCGTTTTCGGTCACCCGGCAGGACAAGGCGCTGCGCGGCCATGCGCAGGATGTCCGCGTGCCGCCGGTCGCGCCAGCTCCTGTGCGCTTTGGCCGTATCAGGGTGAGCTGGCCCAAGGCAGAACCGGTGCAGTGGAAAATCGGACCGAAAGTCGGCGTGCCGCCTGATGCCGTGCAGGAGGACGGCGCGGACAGGGTGCTGACGTTGCCCTTGCCGCTGCCCAAGCGCGATCCGGTACCCGATGACGCCCCCTCGCGCTTCCGCCGTGCGCCCAGCCTCCAGATCGGCGATTTCGCCGATTGGGCCGATGTCTCGCGCACCATGGCGCCGCTTTTCCGGACCGAGGCCACCATTGCACCCGGCAGTCCGATCGCGCGGGAAGTTACCGCGATCATGACGGCTACATCCGACCCGCGCGCGCGGGCTGCGCGCGCGCTGGAGCTCGTGCAGTCGCGGATCAGTTATCTTCTCCTCGGCATGAACGGCGGGAACTATGTGCCGCAAGCCCCAGCCGAAACCTGGGACCGGCGGTACGGTGATTGCAAGGCCAAGACCGTCTTGCTGCTGGCCATGTTGCGCATGATGGGCATTGAGGCAGAGGCGGTGATGGCGGCAACGCGCGGCGGGGATGCCCTGCCCGAAAGCCTGCCGATACCCGGTGCGTTCGATCATGTGCTGGTGCGCGCTGTGATCGGCGGGGGCGATCTGTGGCTCGAGGGCACGGGCAGCGGCAGCCGGTTGGCCGATCTCGATGATGTGCCCGCGCTGCATTATGTGCTGCCGGTGCGCGAGGGCGGCGCCGGACTTGCCAAGGTCACCTGGCGCAGACCGGAGCGACCGGGCATGCGCGCGGTGATAGTGCTCGACCAGCGGGCGGGCATCGACTTGCCCACGCTGATCGACGCGGTGATCGAAATCAAGGGCGCGGCCGGTGCCAGCCTTGCGCTGGCCGCTTCGCAAGTCGGACCGGAGAAGCAGATCGATCTGGCGAAAGACATGGTGCGCCGCCTCTTCGATGATGTCCGCATCGTGCAAAGCCGGATCACCAGCGATCAGGCGACCGGCATCACCACGGTGCGCGCGCAGGGTCTGACGGCCTCGTCCTGGCGCTTCGAGCGCGCCGGCCCCCGCCTGCCGCTCGATGTCGGCCGCAGCCTCGTGACGTTTGCGCCAAACCGGGCCCGCCCCGCATGGCGTGATATTCCGCTGGCGGTAGAGGGACCGGCATCGATCGATTTGTCCATCACGGTCGAGTTGCCCGATGCCGGTCAGGGCTACAGGATCGAGGGTGCGCCGGCCTTCAGCGGGCCGCTCGGCGGCGTGTTCTATGATCGCGGCGCGAGGGTCGAGGACGGCACGCTGCAGCTCCATATCCGCCGCGATGCGCCGGCCGGGGCCGAGATCGCACCGGCCGGGATCGCGGCAGAAAAGATCAAGGTAGCGCGTTATCGGGCCAATGTTCCGCTGGTGCGCGGGCCGATCACCGCGCGCCGCTACTGGGAGGACGACGCGCCCGGCCGCGCCCGGTTCGCCGCGCTTGATGCGGCTTACGCGGCGGCGCTCGTAGTGAAGCCCGAAGATGTCAGCCCCTATGTCGATCGCGCCCGCTTCCGCCGCGCCACGTTTGACCGCACCGGGGCTTACGCCGATTTCGCCCAGGCGCTGTCGATCGAGCCGAGCATCGCGATCTACGGCGACCGGATTGTGATGCTCACCGATGATGGCCGGTATGACGAGGCGCTCGCCGATGCGCTTGCCGCGCTCGATATCGATCCGGCAAACCGCGTCATGGCTGTCCGCCGCGCCGATCTGCTGGTAAAGCTGGGCCACAAGGATGAAGCCCTGACTGTGCGGCAGGATGCGCTCGATGTCGCGGGGAACGATCGGCCCAAGGTCGTTGGCCTGTTCGCCGAAGTCCAGTCCGATGCGGGCGAGACGCGCGAGGCGCTGGCGGGACTGGATGAGGCCATGCAAACGCTTCCCGGCAACCCCGATTTGCTCAACCAGCGTTGCTGGATCAAGGCGACGCGGCAAATCGATCTGGAGGGTGCGCTCAAGGATTGTACGCGTTCGATCGAACTCGCTAGCCAGCCTGCCGGGTCGCTCGATTCGCGCGGGATGGTCTATTTCCGCATGGGCCGGATGGATGAGGCGCTCGCCGATTTCGAGGCCGCGCTCGAAGCCTCTCCGGGGCAGGCCGGCAGCCTGTTCATGCGCGGCCTGATCCGCGCTGGGCTGGGCCAGAAAGACAAGGCGCGCAGCGATATCGCGGGCGCGCGGCGGCTCTCGCCCGGGATTGACCGGCAGTATGGTGCATGGGGGATCAAAGCGGGCCATTAAATCCGCGCAACAAATTCTACCTTGGCCGCTCCGCCAGCATGCCCCGGATCATGCCCTGCAGATTGGCATCATAGCGCGCGAGCACGGTGTGGTCCTCGGCGGTCTGCCAGTGGGTCACCAGTTCGCGCCCGTTCCACCAGTGCAGCGCATAGCCGGGCGGATCGGCGACAATCAGCGGGCGCTGGTCAGGCTGGTCGGGGTCGATGGGCCGGAGGTCCAGCGCGACTTGCGGCGCGGTCGAGGGACAGGTCGCGACAACAAGGCCTTCCCAGCGCGTGGTGATCGCGCGGTGGATGTGCCCGCAAATCAAGCCGATCACATTGCTGCGCCCGCGCAGACAGGTCGCCAGCCGCATGGTCCACGGCTCGGCCGGATCGGTGTTCATCCACGCGATGCCGACTTCGATCGGCGGATGGTGCTGCACGATCAGCGTCCTGCGCTCCGGCTCGGCATCGAGATGGGCGGTGAGCCACGCGGCCCGCTCCTCGCAGAATGCCCCGCCGTGGCGGCCTTCTTCCACCGTATCGAGCACCAGAATGCGCATCGCAGGGGTTTCGATGGCATATTGCAGGAAACCGCCGTCGAACATCGCTGCGGGAAACACCTCTGCGAAAGGCGCACGTTCATCGTGGTTGCCAAGCGCATAGTAGACCGGGAAAGGCAGGCCGGAGAGTGCCTCGTCCAGCCGTTCATAGCTGGCGCGGTCGCCCCGGTCGATGAGGTCGCCTGTGGCCAGCAACATATCCGGGCGCGGCACCATCGCGAGCAGTTCCGACACCACCCGGTCGAGCCGCTGGCGGTTGAATTCGCCGGGGCTGTCCGGCTCAAAGCCCAGATGGATATCGGTGATCTGCGCGATCAGCATCAGGCTTTATCGCAGTGCGGGCGGATGGCGCGGGCGATCCCAGGCTGCCGTCAGCAAGGCCGGGCCCTTGCGCTTGTCGGCCGGTTTCCAGGGCGCGCCGCTGTCCATGTGGTATTCGTGGCACATTGCGCAGCCCGATGCGACCGGTTCCTTCACTTTGGCGCTGGCAAGCTTCGCCCCGCTCTCACCCACATGGCAAGAACGGCAGCCGCCGGGGCCTTCGATTCCTGGCACGAGCACAGCATCGGCATCGTTTGAGGTCGCGGCTTTAACATGGCAGGTCGCGCAATCGGACTTGCGATGGTCCTTATGATCGAACCAGCCCTTGTCGTAGTAGCGCCCGTTCTGCGCGACCTTTTGCACGGTAAAGCCCGCGGTTGCGGCCCCGCCCCCTCTGCCAACGGTATGGCAATCGTAGCACATGCCGCCTTTGCTGAAGACTTGCGCCACGGCCTGATCGGCCTGCATCGGATAGAAATGCACCGCGCGGGCATAGTCTGCTGCCGTCGACTGCAGCGCGGCGCTACCCGGGACCCGGCGCGCGAGGCCTGAAAGACTTGCCGGGCGCGGCGGCATGCCGCCCCGGAAGGCCGCGCGCAGATCAGCCACGACTTGTTCCGGCTCGCCGTGGCGCAAAGTGCGGAAGGTGCCGCCGATCTCGTCGAAGGTCAGCGAATGGCAGCTCTGGCAGGCCTGCTCCATCTCCACCGGCTTGAACCGCGCGCCGCCCGCTTCGGTCTGGTGGCAATCCTGGCAGCCCAGTCCTTCTTTGGCCAGCGCATCGCCAGCGGCATATTGCCCCGGGCGGCGGCGGACCATTTGCGCCACGCCATTGGTCTTCGATAGGTGCTGGCCGTGGGTGAACTTGAGGCCGGTGTTCTCCTTGAGGCCATCCTGCCAGACGGCGCGCTGGAACAGCGGCTTGCCGTCCCCACCGATTCCGGCGACCAGCATGGGCCGAAATTGGGGGTGCGCCGTCCCGAAATCGGCGGCATCGGCGATTTTCGTGTCAGACAAGCGCGATTTCAATCCGTCGTGGCAATCGGTGCAGAATTGCTGCCGCGTGGGCTGCATAGCACCCGCGCCCTCGTGCTCGGTGTGACAATCGACACACCTGCCAGCGGGTTTATTGAAGGCGGTCGCCACCGCGCGCTGGAACCCTGCAAAACCGGTGGGCTCGCCCCGCGCCTTGAGCAGCCTCGCACCATCGGCAATATGCTGGTGCGCGTCCTGCTGGTGGCAGGTCAGGCAGGCATTGTCGCGTACCGCCACGAACGGCTGGACGTGGCAGGCCTGGCAATCATGCCCCAGGTTCTTGTGCGCGATGCTGAGCGTGCCCGAGGACCACGCGGTATCGCCGTGGATGCCTGTGGGCCGCCGCGCGTCCTTGTGCAGCGCCAGAGGCTGATACGTCGCCCACGACCAGATCGGCACCGCCAGGAACGCCAGCAGCATCAGCACAGCAAATCCCCAGGCAGAAACTCGCTTGCCAGGCAGCAGCTTCTGCAAGGTGTAGGCGCTGCCGAGATCGATCGCCTCGGCGCTCTCCGACACAGCCTCGATCCGGCGCACCGTGAAAGCGGGGAGCCCGCTTTCCGCCTCGCGCGCCAAGGTGATGCGGTGTCCGCCGAAGCCGAGCTCGGCACCGGTGGCGATGTCCAGTTCGGCCCGGGTGGTGCTGCGCCCGTTGACGGCGAACGGCTGGTCGCCGATCGATTCGATCAGCAAGGTATCGGCATCGCGGACGGTAACGCGGGCGTGGCGCGGGTCGACCGCCAGGTCGGGCAAGTGGATGCCCGAAGATCCATCGCGGCCGACGACAAGCGCATCGCCTTCGACGACCGAGCGGCGGACGATTTCCTCCCCGCTTGATTTGAGCGCGATCTGGCGGACAACAAAGCTCATCGGCGCGCTCACCAGTAGAAGAACACGCTGACGATGTGCGCGGAAAGCGCAGCGATCAGCGCGAAAGTCATGGGGACATGGATGTAGAGCCAGGCCTGCAGCCAGCCCTTGAGCCTGAGGTGCCGCCGCATCCGCGCCAGCATCGCCTCCTTGCGGGTGAGCAATGCGTCCACCTTGTCGAGCGGATCATCGGCGAGGCGGGGCCGGTGTGCGCGCAAGCGGCGCAGCTCGGCGGCGGCATGCCGGGTCTCGTCGCTCGGGTAGCGGCCGGTCAGGCGGTTGATGATCGAGCCGGTGAACGGGTCCTGCTCAAGGCTGCGGCCAACCAATCCTGCGCATTCGGGATCGAGCGGCTGCGCAGCATCGTGCAGCTGCCGGTCGAGCGAGCGCAGCGCCTCGATCATCTGCTTTTCGGTGATCGCGCCTTCCGCGTCATAGCGGTTGGCCGAAAGCGCGCGCGGCAGCGTGGCATAGGCCGTTACGCCGAAGATGCCCGAGACGATCACGATCATCATCAGCGCCCAGGCGAGCGTGTGCACATTCCAGCCAAAGGCGAAGCCGGAATGGAGCGTGCCGACCACAATCAACAACAGGCCGAGGTATACATGCGCCGAAGTCCACGCCTTGAGCGCCCAGCGCCCCGGCGTGATCGCGCGCTTGCGCATGCCGAGCGCAGTCAGCCACAGGATCAGCAGCGCGCCAACCGTGCCCAGCGTATAGCCCAGCCAGCTCGAGCCGAAGTGCTGCGGCGGCAACGGCACAAAAATGTAGAGCAGCATCAAGGCGGCGGCGAGCGCGGCCGAAATCTTGATCCAGCGGCCATTGCGGTGGGTCAGAAAGCCTTCGTGCGTGCTCTGGCGTTCGCGCGTTGCGCCAGTGCGGCGGCGAGGTGCAGAAGCCGGTGTGGTCGCCATGGCTCAGGCCCCCTCGTTCTCTAGCCGCGCGACGGTCAGGAACTCATCGGGCGAGACGCGGATCGCCGCACCCGTCGGGCAGGCGCGCACACAGCTCGGCCCGCCGTCGATCCCGGCGCACATGTCGCACTTGATCGCCTTCTTACGGTCGAGCTTGTCGTCGAGCACCGGATCACCGGTGTATTTCGTGTGCTTCTTCGACCACTTATAGGGCGGCTCCCCCGGCCCGGGGCCATTGCCAAACAGCAGCCACGAAAGCAGCGAGGGTTTTTTAGGCGGCACTTTGTCCATGCGGATTACGCCGTAGGGGCAGTTGCGCTGGCAATTGCCGCAGCCGATGCAGGTGTCGTCGATGAACACTTCGCCGTCGGGCCCGCGGTGGATCGCATTGGGCGGGCAATCGGCCATGCAGTGCGGATGTTCGCAGTGGCGGCAGGATGTCGGCACGTGAAGGTGCGCAAAGCTCTTGCCCGCCTCGCGGTCGAGCCGCGAGAGCCCGTCGTGGCTATCGGCGCAGGCTTTCTCGCAATTGTCGCAGCCCACGCAGAGCCGCTCGTCGATCAGGAGCACATCGGTCGCCTCGCCCAGTCCCTGCGAAACGAGGAACTTGGCCTGCTCGGAATAGAGGTCGACCACGCCGGAAAAGCCGTCCTTCTTCGACTCGACGAAGGCATTTGTCGCGCGGCGCACCTCCATGTCGCTCCGCGCGCGCGCCAGCAGCGCGGGCTTGGCCGCCAGCACCCGCGCAAATGCCTCGCCGTCGATCTTGATGACTTCGCTCTTGATCGCCGCGCGCACCGTGGCGGTGCGCTGGCCGCCATCGATCAGCGCCATTTCGCCGACGTAGGAGCCGGCGGGGAGGTAGGAAAGGAACACCGGCTTTCCGCCGACGACCTTTTCGACGATCATCGAGCCGACGCGGATGACGAAAATGTCCTTGTCGTCCGCGCCTTCGGTGATGATCGCCTCGCCGGCCCGCACCGGCATGATCTTCGCGGTATCGACCACTTCGCGCACATCGTCTGCCGTCAGGCCCGATCCGAACATCTGCAGCAATTGCCGTTCGGTCGAGATGCGCTCGATCGCGCGCCGCGCGCTCGGCACCTGGCTCTGCAGCTTGAGCGCGGCGTTGCGGCTGATCTCCACGCAAATGCTGTCCTGCGCCGCCACCACCGTTGCACCGCGCCGCCGCCCCGAAATCAGGCCGACTTCGCCGAAGATCGAACCATTGGAAATGGCCACGACTTTGCCGGGGTCATTGGCGTCTATCCGGACATGCACCGAACCTTCGGCAATCGCGAAGAGCGAAGAGCCGGGATCGTTCTTCGCAAAGATCGTCTCGCCCGCCTTGGTGAAACGGGCATCGGAATCGAGCATGAACTCGCGCAGCTGCAAGGTCGTCATGCCGTTCAGGATGGCGATATTGGTGCGCAGCAATTCCAGCCAGTCGTTCACGCTGCGCTTGCCGGGCAGTCCGGCGAACTTGGCCTCGAGCAGCGGTTCGTCCGCCGGTTTCAGGCCGGTATTGCCGCTGATGAACTCGATCACATCGTGGCCTTGGTTCATGCAGTGCTTGATCAGCGGATAGCCTGCCAGCGCGCCGATCACGAAAATGCCAGGGGCAGTCGATTCGAATTGCGGCGAAAGCGTCGGGAAGGCGAGCCGGTCATTGCTGGCAAATTCGATGCCGCACCCTTCGACGAACCCGCGCGGCGGGGCCGAGCCGATACGTGCGATGATCCGGTCGCAGCGGATGCGCTCCTCGCCGTCGCGGGTGGACAGCGTGATCCAGCCGGGCTCGACCGCTTTGGTTTCGGTCTCGTAGCGCACGGTCAGCTTGCCCGAGGCGTCGTCATCGACCAGCGCCTTGGCGTTGGGCTCCTTCGCGGTCGGAAAGCTTTCGCGCACGTTGGCCGATTTGACCGCGCGGTTGAGCACGGTGACGACGTTGCCTTGCGCCGAATCCTCTGCCAGCCCGCGCGCGTTTTCGATGCCTGCGTCACCCGTGCCGATCACCACGATATGCTCGTCGAGCACGGCATAAGGGTCATCGAGCTGGTAGGTGACATGCGGCAGATCCGCGCCCGGGCAGCGCATCAGGTTCGGGTTGCCCTGCGTGCCGATCGCCAGCACCACGGTTTCGGCCATGACCACTTCGCCGCTGGTCAGCGTGATCGCATAAGGCGGGGCGTGGCGCTGCACTTCGGTCGTGGTGCTCGTGCCGTCGCGTGCGCGGGTCACGATTTTCTGGACCGAGCCCTCGATGGCCGGGCCCGTGCCGCGGATCGATTTGACCTCGGCATTGTACTTCACGTTCACGCCCAGCTCTTCGGTTCGGCGGTTCCAGCGGCCAAGGATATCCTCGCGCTTGCCCGCATCGAATTCCTGATCAGAGCGCAGCACCAGCTGTGACGGCGTCGCCATCACGTGCTTGCCCTTCTGGTACTTGAAGATCGTGTCGGAGAGGTGGTCGGTCTTTTCGAGCAGGACGTGGCCGAGCTTCAAATGCGCAGCATGGCTCGCCGCGCTCATGCCAGCGGGCCCCGATCCAATGATCGCAACCCGGAACACTTCGCCGCATACGTCGCTGTACACTTCGCTCACCGGCGTGCGCCCCCCGCATTATGCGCGCGGGCCGTTTTGCCTTGGCCCTTCGCTGCTTGTCCCGACTTGCGAACCCGATTGCTGATATCAATAGACGAAGGCTTGAGCATTGCCACCCGCATTTTACCGCGCCCACGTGCCGGTTTGGGGCGGACGGCGCTGTCCGTGGTCGCCGGCGCACAATACGCCGCGCCGCTTGCATGGCACCGGGCGCAGAGGATATGCCCCTGCTCAAGGCAGCGCCCGATCCTAGCGCGCCCGGGAGCATGCAATGAACGAGGCCGATAGCACGCTGAAACCGGATACTGTCCCCGACCTTGGCCCCGACCTGGCCCCCAACCTTGACCCCCACCTTGGGCCCCAACCTGAATCCCGCCCTGCTGACCAGGCTCCACCGGCGGCGGGCGCATCGGCCTGGGGCGGGCGCATCGTGCTGGTGCTGGCGGCGGCGGTGGCGCTCACGGCGGGGGGCATTGCGGTTTATCGCGGGCAGCGCGACGCTGCGGCCATCGCGTTGCCCCCGGCGCCGAGCGAGTCGCAGGCCCCCTCGGTCGACGATGTCATCACCCGGCTTGAGACGCGGCTTAAGGCCAAGCCCGACGATGCCGAGGGCTGGCGCATGCTCGGCTGGTCCTATTTCCAGACGCAGCGCTATGCCGAGGCGGCCACCGCGCTGAAAGAGGCGGTCAAGCTCGATCCGGAGCACGCCGAGACTTACTCCTTCCTCGGGGAATCGCTGGTGCTGGCCAGCAAGACCGAGGGCAAGATTCCGTGGGACGCGAAAGCCGCATTCGACAAGGCGATCAAGCTCGATCCCAAGGATGCGCGCGCGCGTTATTTCCGTGCGGTGGCGATGGATTTGGCCGGCCGGCATCGCAGGGCGATCGACGCATGGTTCGCGCTGCTCAAGGACACCCCCTCGGATGCGCCCTATGCCGACGATATCCGCGCGGTGATCAAGAATGTCGGCACCCGCTACAAGATCCCCTATGAGGAGCGCCTTGCCGCCGCGCAGTTCGCGGCGCCTGCCAGCGGCATGGCCACCAACGGTGCAGCAGTGGCCGCAGGCGGCATTCCCGGGCCATCCACGGCCGAAATCAAGGCGGCCTCCACTTTGCCCAAGGGCCAGCAAGAGGCGATGATCCGCGGCATGGTCGACGGGCTCGAGGCCAAGCTCGCCAAGGATCCGGGCAATGCGGACGGGTGGATCATGCTGCTGCGCAGCCGCATGCAGCTGGGCGAACCGGGCAAGGCGGCCCGGGCGCTGCAGGACGGGCTTGCCGCTTTCCGAAATGATCAGGCCGCCGCGCGCAAGCTCCGCGAGGCGGCGAACGCGATACGGGTCCCGGGCCAGGCTCCGAGTTCCGGCAGCGCTGTCTCCACAAATTAACGGGCACGTCTGAAAAAACCTTTGCCTGGCCCATACGGGCAGCGATGCTTCGCAAACACCGTGTAAAGGTTGTGAATCTCTGGGAGTCCGCCGTTTTTCGGCAGGGAGAGGCGGGCGGCCGCGAAGCTGCCCTGTGGCCCTGCCCCGTATCGCCGCTTACGATAAATTAACCTTTCATGTTCATTGGTCATATGGTTAATGGCATCGAAGGCCCCGAACGGGGGGTCTTGTGCCACTGGGGAATGGCAACAAGGGGCTGATCCATGCGCGTGCTGTTGATCGAGGACGAGCCGACCACCGCCAAGGCGATTGAGCTGATGCTCACCACCGAAGGCTTTAATGTCTATGCAACCGATCTTGGGGAAGAAGGCCTCGATCTCGGCAAGCTGTATGATTACGATATCATCCTGCTGGACCTGAACCTGCCCGATATGCACGGGTACGACGTGCTCAAGAAGCTGCGCGTCGCCAAAGTGCAGACCCCGGTGCTGATCCTCTCCGGCATTGCCGAAATGGACTCCAAGGTCCGCAGTTTCGGCTTCGGCGCCGACGATTACGTGACCAAGCCGTTCCACCGCGACGAGCTGATCGCCCGCATCCACGCCGTGGTGCGCCGCTCAAAAGGCCATTCGCAATCGGTCATCCGCACCGGCAAGCTCTCGGTCAATCTCGATGCCAAGACGGTCGAGGTCGATAGCGCTCGTGTGCATCTGACCGGCAAGGAATACGCGATGCTCGAGCTGCTGTCGCTGCGCAAGGGCACCACGCTGACCAAGGAAATGTTCCTCAACCATCTCTATGGCGGGATGGACGAGCCCGAACTCAAGATCATCGACGTGTTCATCTGCAAGCTGCGCAAAAAGCTCGCGCATGCCTGCGAAGGTGAGAACTACATCGAAACCGTCTGGGGCCGCGGCTACGTGCTGCGCGATCCGGATGAGAAATTCGACGTCGAAGCGGCCTGATCCAGCCGAATAAGTACACACACCACTTCGGCTTCCCCCCGAGACCGGCCCGCCAGCAATGGCGGGCCGGTTGCGTTTGGCTCAGTCGATCCGATTGAAATACGTCGTTTCCAGCTTCGGCATGCTGAGGCCGGCCCAGACAATGGTCTCGGTCATCGAAGCGCGATCTTTCGCGACCGTGTAGACACGAGTGGAGATCGGCGCGCCGTTTTTTCCTAGCGTCATCACCAAGGTGTGCGGCGCTGGCTGTCGCAGCGAGACCGTGTCGATAAAGCCCATGTTGCCGGTCACTGGCACGGGGACGCCATCCAGCGCCGCGGTCGATTCCGCGTGCAGCCTCGCACCGTCGGGGCCGGCGATGTCAACCAGCGTTGTCCACTTCTGCTCCGGCGAAACGCGGAAGGTCATGGTCACTCCGCGCGGGCGTTCCTCGGCGGGGATTCGCGCCACATCGAGCGACCAGCGCCCGACCAGCGGCTGGGGCCGCGATGCCGAGGCGTGAGTCGGCGACGTCCGGGCGGCCTGATACTTCGAATCCGCGGCCATGATCATGAGTCCGGCAGCGACAGGCAGTGCAATCAGCATGAGTTTCGTCCTTTTCGATCGGAGGGACCCGGTGCGTGCGGGCTGCTCCATTCCGTTCGCCGGGGAACGCATCGGTGAAAGATCGATATTTCTGTCCCAGTTTTTTTGTGCATCCAGCTGTCGGGCGAGCTCGCGGCTGCTGCCGACACCGGTTTTGCGGCGCGCCTCGCGCAAACGTTCGTTGATCGATGCCTCCGAGCGACCCAGTCGAACGGCAATCGATTTGACGGTGTGTCCCGCTGTCAGCAGGCGCAGGATTTCCAGCTCCTTTTCAGTCAGCGCGGCAAGTGTGCTGGGAGGTTGTTGGTCCGTGGCCGACATACGGCGTGATCACCACAAGCCTTGCGGGGCGTCCATCCCAATTTTTTTGGCGACCGGTTGTCGGCGTGCCTGGCCGCGCATGTCCTTGCCCCAAAGGATTGACCGGGGCCGGGCCGACTGCCAGAGGCCCGCCCCATGACCGCGCACAAACCGGGCGATCCGCTCACCATCAACCGCCTTTATGGCCGCGCCAAGGGCAAGCCGCTGCGCGCCGGGCAGCAAGGGCTGATCGATACGCTGCTGCCGCAGATCGCGGTGCCGGCGGATGGCCCTGTCACCGCAGAGGCGCTGTTCGGGCGCGCTTGCCCGCTCCATTTCGAGATCGGCTTCGGCGGCGGCGAGCATATGGCCGGGCGGGCCGACATGCTGCCCGACCACGGCTTTATCGGGGCCGAGCCGTTCCTCAACGGCGTGGCGCAGGCGCTCGTCCATGTCGATGGCGGGCGCGGGTCTGATGGCACAGCGGCGGGCATGCCCATCCGCAACGTGCGCATCCACCACGGCGATGCGCTGGAAGTGCTGGCGCGCGTGCCCGATGGCGCGCTGTCGTTCGTCTATCTGCTCCACCCCGATCCCTGGCCCAAGGCGCGCCACGCCAAGCGGCGGATGATGAACGACGGACCGGTCGATCTCATTGCCCGCAAGCTGCGCCCGGGCGGCGAGTTCCGCTTCGGCACTGATCACCCGGTCTACCTGCGCCACGCGCTGATGATCATGCGCCGCCATGCCGCAGCATTCGAATGGCTTGCGGCGCAACCTGCCGATTTCCAGAAGCGCCCCGGCGGCTGGCCGGAAACCCGCTATGAGGCCAAGGCCCGCACGCTGGGCCACGAGGTCTGGTACTTCCGCTATCGCCGCCGCTGATGCGCAGACCGTTACCGGGCACCATGGTCCTTGCGCGCATTAACCAATTAACCTCTTCCTAACCAACTTTGCGTACCATCCGCCTATCCGGTCGGGGTTTGTCCGCCCGGTATGAAGCGGAGCGCAGGCCATGGCGTATACCGATACGGCACAGACCATTCTTTCGGAAATGCGGGAATTTGCGGGCTTCTCGCCCAGCGAGCAGCGCTATATCCGGCGCAGCCTTGATGTCGGCCTCGGCCGGCAGGACGCGTTCCGCCGCTGGGCGCGCGGCCCCGCCGAAGCCGCCTCGATACGCACGCAATATGTGATTTACCAGGACCTCAAGCTGCTGCGCAATCTGCTGCGCGATGAAGCCGAAGGCGGCCGCAGCGCGGGCCTCGACGATCTCGAAAGCGTCATGGCGCCGCTGCTGCGCGTTACCACCTTCGATCTGGCGCAAGGCCGGCTCGACGGGTTCTCCGCGTTCCGCTTCCTCTATGAACGGCTGCTCGGCCCCGAAGTGCGCCAGTGGCTGCCCGCCGCCTTCTGCGGGGCTGCCGCGCTGCCGCATATCCGGCCGGAACGGCGCAAGGGCCTGCTCCAGTCGATCAGCGAAGCGGCCGCCACAGCCCCCGGCTGGTCCCCGCGCCCGCCGCGGTTCTTCCCCGAATTTGTCGAGCTCGAAGACGCGGCCTGATCGACAGCCAATCGCCCTGAGAACCCATGGAAAAAGGGCCGGAAGGTTTCCCCTCCGGCCCCAATTCCTGTCGGCTTGGTAAGCGTAGGACTTAGAAGTCCATGCCGCCCATTCCGCCCATTCCGCCGCCGCCCATGCCGCCGCCCATGGCGGGCTTGTCATCGGGGCGTTCGCTGATCGCGGCTTCGGTCGTGATCAGGAGGCCGGCAACCGAGGCTGCGTCCTGAAGCGCAGTGCGCACGACCTTGGTGGGGTCGATCACGCCGGCGGCCTTCAGGTTTTCGTAGGTGTCAGTCGCGGCGTTGAAGCCCATCGTCTGATCACCTTCGCGCAGCAGGTTGCCCGAGACAACCGCGCCGTCGTGGCCGGCGTTCTCGGCGATCTGGCGGATCGGCGAGAGTATCGCCTTGCGCACGATGTCGATGCCCTTGGTCTGGTCGTCGTTGGCACCCTTGAGGCCTTCGAGCGCCTTGGTGGCATAGAGCAGCGCCGTGCCGCCGCCGGGAACGATGCCTTCTTCCACCGCTGCGCGGGTGGCGTGGAGGGCGTCGTCAACGCGGTCCTTGCGCTCCTTGACTTCGACTTCCGAAGCGCCGCCGACCTTGATCACGGCAACACCGCCGGCCAGCTTGGCGAGGCGTTCCTGCAGCTTTTCGCGGTCGTAGTCGCTGGTGGTGACTTCGATCTGGGCACGGATCTGCTCGACGCGGGCCTTGATGTCTTCCGCCGAACCGGCGCCATCGACGATCGTGGTGTTGTCCTTGTCGATCGTGATCTTCTTGGCCTGACCGAGCATGGCGAGCGTGACGCTCTCCAGCTTGATGCCGAGGTCTTCGGAGATCATTTCGCCGTGGGTCAGCGTGGCGATATCGCCCAGCATGGCCTTGCGGCGATCACCGAAGCCCGGAGCCTTGACCGCTGCAACCTTTAGGCCGCCGCGCAGCTTGTTGACCACGAGGGTGGCAAGGGCTTCGCCTTCGATGTCTTCAGCGATGATCAGCAGCGGACGACCGGTCTGCACCACAGCTTCAAGCACTGGAAGCATCGCCTGGAGTGACGAGAGCTTCTTTTCGTGGATCAGGATGTACGGGCTTTCCAGCTCGACAGTCATCTTGTCCGGGTTGGTGATGAAGTAGGGCGAGAGGTAACCGCGATCGAACTGCATGCCTTCGACGACATCGAGCTCGAATTCAAGGCCCTTGGCCTCTTCCACGGTGATGACGCCTTCCTTGCCGACCTTGTCCATGGCTTCAGCGATCTTGCTGCCGACTTCCACGTCGCCGTTGGCGGAGATGATGCCGACCTGAGCGATTTCGGCCGTGCCGGTGACAGGGGTGGAACGTGCGGCGAGATCGGCGACGACCTTGGCCACGGCAATATCGATGCCGCGCTTCAGATCCATCGGGTTCATGCCGGCGGCGACCGAGGTCATACCTTCGCGCACAATGGCCTGGGCCAGCACGGTGGCGGTGGTGGTGCCGTCACCGGCCTGGTCGTTGGTCTTCGAGGCCACTTCGCGCAGCATCTGTGCGCCCATGTTCTCGAACTTGTCCTTGAGCTCGATCTCCTTGGCGACGGTTACGCCGTCCTTGGTGATGCGCGGTGCGCCGAAGCTCTTGTCGATGACGACATTGCGGCCCTTGGGGCCCAGCGTGACCTTTACGGCGTCGGCGAGGATATCGACACCGCGCAGAATGCGTTCGCGGGCGTCGCGGCCGAACTTAACGTCCTTGGCAGCCATGATTGTTTCCTTTAGATTGAATGAGTTGGTTCAGACGATTCAGATGATCAGCCGATCACGCCGAGGACGTCCGATTCCTTCATGATCAGCAGGTCTTCGCCGCCAACCTTGACTTCGGTGCCGGACCACTTGCCGAAAAGAACGCGGTCACCGACCTTGACGTCCATCGGGGTGATCGTGCCGTTTTCAGCGCGTGCGCCCGAACCGACGGCGACGATTTCGCCTTCAGCGGGCTTTTCCTTGGCGCTGTCGGGGATGATGATCCCGCCAGCGGTCTTTTCCTCGGCTTCGACGCGGCGTACCAGCACGCGATCGTGCAGCGGACGGAATGTCATGGGTTTCTCCCTAATCCATATGACAGAAATTGCGCTTGGCACTCTCAGGCCGAGAGTGCCAGCACCGCGCATATGGGTTGGCGGCGGGGGGAGGTCAACCACCTGAGGGGAAGAATCTTTGCCCCTAACGTGGGAGCGGGCCGGTGCCGCCTAAGGCCGGTAACAGCCCTAAAGACGCCCGGCGGTGCCAGCGCCACAGGATCAGGGCAGCTACCACTACAAGCCCGGTCATGAGGCCGATCCACACGCCGGTGCCGCGCAGCGGGGTGTTGAAGCCCAGCCAGATCGCAGTGCCGATGCCCGGCACCCAATAGCCGAAGATCGCGATAGTCATCGGCACGCGGGTGTCCTGCAGCCCGCGTAGCAGCGATCCGCCGACAACTTGCGCGCCGTCGAACACCTGAAAGGCGGCGGCGACGATCATGTACTGCGTGGCCAGCGCGGCCAGCTGCGCGTTGGCCGGGGCATCGGGATCAAGGTAGATCGACAGGATCAGGTGCGGCGCAAACAGCATGATTGACGCGGTGACGACCATGGAGCCAACCCCGAGCAGGGTAGCGACCTGACCGGCGCGGGCGATGGCGGCGTGGTCGCGCGCGCCAAAGGCAAGACCCACGCGGATCGTGGCCGCCTGGCCCACGCCGAACGGCACCTGGAAAGCAATCGAGGCGAACTGCAAGGCCACGGTGTGTGCGGCCAGCTCAACCTCGCCGATCCGGCCCATGAGGAAAGCGGCCCCGCTGAACAGCCCGGCCTCGGCAACGATCGTGGCGGTGATCGGCATGCCGATGCGCAGCACATCGAAGAAGCGGCTCCAATCGGTGCGCCACCAGCGTCCGGCAAGGCGGTAGCGGCGCAGGCGGCGATCGGCGCGGATCACGGCGCAATAGGCAGCGAGCATGAACAGGCTGGTCAGCACGCTTGAAATTGCCGATCCCTCAAGCCCCAGCGCGGGCGCGCCAAAGTGGCCGAACACGAACATGTAGTTGCCCAGCACGTTGACCGCGACCGCCAGCGCGTTGATCGCGGTGCCGATGTAGGGACGGCCGAGCGTGGCGACCACGGTGCGCAGCAGCGCAGCGAGCACGGCAGGGATTGTGGCCCACATCAGGATGGCCAGAAACGGTTCGGCCAGCGCAATGACTTCCTCGCTCTGGCCGGTCATGCGCATCAGCGGGCCGCCGAGCAGGCAAACGCCCATCGCGCCGACGCCGGCAATCACCCCCACCCAGCCGGTCATGCGCACAGTGCGGCGCACCTCGCGCACGGCATGGCGGCGTGCGCCGAGTTCGGCAGCGATCAGCGGGGAAGCCGCGCCAACAAGGCCCGAGAGGCTCCAGATCAGCAGCCCGAACAGTGAGACGGCGAGCGAGGAGGCGGCCAGCGCGGCAGGCCCGAGCCGGGCGACGAAGATCACGTCAACCGCGAACACCGCCATCTGCAGCAGCCCCGCTCCCACCAGCGGCGCTGCAAGGCGCAGCATGGCGCGCCATTCATCGATCCAGCGAGTGGGAGGTGCCTCGAACATGGGGAGGGCCATAGGGGGAGGGCCGCCACAAGGGAAGGTGCCTCCGGCGGGCAAGGGGTGGCACCCTTGCATCCCGGGACTGGCGCGGTTGGCGCGGAACGGCATCGTTTTGCACGGCCGGACCGCCGGAGGCTCTTCCTGCTGATCGCCCCAAACAAAAAGGGCAGGCCTTGCGGCCCGCCCTTTCCGTCGCGCGAATGCTTCAAGACACCCGCGAAACTCTGGAAGCTTACTTGATTTCGACGGTACCGCCGGCAGCTTCGACCTTGGCCTTGATCTCTTCGGCTTCGGCCTTGGTGACGCCTTCCTTGATCGCCTTAGGAGCCGATTCCACGAGGGTCTTGGCTTCGGTCAGGCCGAGCTGCGTGATCGCGCGGACTTCCTTGATGACCTGGATCTTCTTCCCGCCGTCGCCGGTCAGGATGACGTCGAATTCGGTCTGCTCTTCGACCACGGCAGCGGGTTCACCGCCGCCAGCGGGGCCGGCAACGGCAACAGCAGCAGCGGCGGAAACGCCCCATGCTTCTTCGAGAGCCTTGGCAAGGTCAGCGGCTTCAAGAACGGTCAGCTTCGAAAGTTCTGCAACGAGATTGGCGATGTCAGCCATGATGTTTCACTCCTGATGATGGTTTTGCCCGAATGGGCGAAAGTCTGAAAAGCAGTCTGATTTAGGCGGCTTCTTTTTCGGCATAGGCGGCAAACACGCGGGCGAGCTTGGCTGCCGGAGCAGTCGTAAGCTGGGCCAGCTTGGTTGCCGGTGCCTGAATGAGGCCGATGACCTTGGCGCGAAGCTCATCGAGCGAGGGCATCGTAGCGAGCGCCTTGATGCCCTCGGCGTTGAGGATGATCGTGCCCATCGCACCGCCGACAATTTCGATCTTGTCGTTGGTCTTGGCGAAAGCGACCACGGCCTTGGCGGCAGCGATCGGATCGGCCGAGGACGCGATCCCGGTGGGACCAGTGAAGAATTCACTGACGCCTTCGTAATCGGTGCCCGCGACGGCAATCTTGGCCAGACTATTCTTCGCAACTTTGTACGAAGCGCCTGCTTCCCGCACCTTGATGCGCAGTGCGGTGGACTGGGCCACCGTCATGCCGAGGTTGCGGGTGATGACCACCGTCCCGGCTTCACTGAACACGTCGGCCAGGAACGCAACCGCTTCGGCTTTCTGCGAACGATCCATGCCTTACTCCTTCACATGTGACCGCACGGGGCGCACCCCGGACGGCCGGCTACGTTTGTCCATGGCGCTTGCGCACCACGGGCGAGTCCGTTGAGGGGGGAAGGAGCGCGCATTTAAGCGCGTTCGGCATGGTGTTCGCGAGGGGCGAACCATCATGCAAGGGCGGCGAACCGCCCGGATCTCTTTTCCCCGTCTAGGCTGGAGATTAAGCGAGGGAACCACGCACCAGCTGTCTCGGACGGATGAACGTGGAAGCCGAAGCCCCGCGATCTGGGTCGCCATCTGGTGGAAACGGCTTCAAGAGTCAAGCGCGCGCCGCGTTTCGGGTACTCACCCTGTGCTGGCCCGGTTGACAAAACCCCGCCCCACCCCTACTTCGCCGCTCCTACCCGATGTTTCGAGCAAGGCCGTCCCATGCGCGGGGGAAGGCTCAGGAAGGAAACGCCGGGAAATCCATCTGACGCGAATTACTGCTGGCCACGAGGAATCCGTTCGGAATCCGCGGGGTCTGTGTTTTTTTGCAGCCGATGGCGCCATCACCCGCGCATGGCATTTTTTCGCCGGTTCCCGCC
Source organism: Novosphingobium sp. (assembly GCA_046155055.1). Lineage (GTDB taxonomy): Bacteria > Pseudomonadota > Alphaproteobacteria > Sphingomonadales > Sphingomonadaceae > Novosphingobium. Next base: position 36,739 of record JBJXEK010000126.1, read on the forward strand.
GGCCGACCAGACTGAAAGAGGCTCATCCTCCATGGCAACCAAGGCAACTCCTTCGGGCACCCCGGCACGTGCGGGCCTCAAGAAGCGCATCCGCAAGATCTTCGGCGATATCCACGAAGTGGTGCAGATGCCAAACCTGATCGAGGTGCAGCGCGAATCGTATGAGCAGTTCCTCCGCTCCGATCCCGCCACCGGATATGTCTCGGGCCTTGAAAAGACATTGCGTTCGGTTTTCCCGATCGGGGATTTCGCCGGCACCGCCAGCCTCGACATCAAGGAGCGCGACGGTTACGTGCTCGAAGCGCCCAAGTACGACACCAACGAGTGCCGCCAGCGCGGGATCACCTATGCCGCGCCGATGAAGGTCACGCTCAAGCTGGCGACGTTCGAGGTCGACAACGAGACCGAGACCAAGAGCCTCATCGATATCAAGGAGCAGGATGTCTACATGGGCGACATTCCGCTCATGACCGGCAACGGCACGTTCATCATCAACGGCACCGAGCGCGTCATCGTCAGCCAGATGCACCGTTCGCCGGGCGTGCTGTTCGATCATGACCGCGGCAAGACGCACTCTTCGGGCAAGTACCTGTTTGCTGCGCGCGTGATCCCGTATCGCGGTTCGTGGCTCGATTTCGAATTCGACGCCAAGGACATCGTGAACGTGCGCATCGACCGCAAGCGCAAGCTGCCGGTCACTGCGCTGCTTTATGCGCTCGGGCTCAACGCCGAACAGATTCTCGATTTCTTCTACGACAAGGTCGTATGGGCGCGCGCTGAAGGCGGCTGGAAAGTGCCTTTCGTGCTGGAGCAATGGCGCGGCGTTAAGCCCGCGTTCGATATCGTCGATGCCGCCTCGGGCGAAATCGTGTTCCCGGCCGGCACCAAGATCTCCCCGCGCGCCGCCAACAAGGCATCGAAGGACGGGCTCGCGCACCTGCTGATCCCGACCGAGGAAATCTTCGGCCGCTATGCCTCCAAGGACATGATCGACGAGAGCACCGGCCGCATCTGGATCGAGGCGGGCGATGAAGTCAGCCCGGAAAACCTCGAAGCGCTCGACCGCGCCGGGGTCGACAATCTTGAACTTCTCGATATCGACCATGTCAATACCGGCCCGTGGATCCGAAACACGATGAAGGCCGACAAGGCCGAGGACCGTGATCAGGCCCTGTCTGACATTTACCGCGTGATGCGTCCTGGCGAGCCGCCGACGCGCGAGACCGCCGAAGCGCTGTTCGACGGCCTGTTCTTCGATCCGGACCGCTATGACCTTTCGGCCGTGGGCCGCGTGAAGCTCAATATGCGCCTTGCGCTTGAGTGCGAGGACACCGTCACCACGCTGCGCACCGAGGATATCCTCGCCGTGGTCAAGGAACTGGTGAACCTCAAGGACGGCAAGGGCGAGGTTGACGATATCGACAACCTCGGCAACCGCCGCGTGCGTTCGGTGGGCGAGCTGCTGGAAAACCAGTACCGCGTCGGCCTGCTGCGTATGGAGCGCGCGGTGAAGGAGCGGATGAGCTCGGTCGACGTCTCGACCGTGATGCCCAACGACCTGATTAACGCCAAGCCCGCAGTCGCCGCGGTGCGCGAATTCTTCGGTTCCTCGCAGCTCTCGCAGTTCATGGACCAGACCAACCCGCTGTCGGAAGTTACCCACAAGCGCCGCGTGTCGGCGCTCGGGCCGGGCGGCTTGACGCGTGAGCGTGCCGGCTTCGAAGTCCGCGACGTGCACCCGACGCACTATGGCCGCATCTGCCCGATCGAGACGCCGGAAGGCCCGAACATCGGCCTGATCAACTCGCTTTCGACCTTCGCGCGCGTCAACAAGTATGGCTTCATCGAGACGCCGTATCGCAAGGTGATCGACCAGAAGGTCACTGGCGACGTCGTCTATCTCTCCGCGATGGAAGAGCAGAAGCACACCGTGGCGCAGGCCTCGGCCGAGCTGACCAGCGATGGTTCGTTCGCCGAAGAGCTTGTCTCGGCGCGGCAGAACGGCGAATTCGTCATGAGCCCGCGTGAAAACGTGACGCTGATGGACGTCAGCCCCAAGCAGCTGGTTTCGGTCGCCGCTTCGCTTATCCCGTTCCTCGAGAACGATGACGCCAACCGTGCGCTCATGGGCTCGAACATGCAGCGCCAGGCGGTGCCGCTGGTTCAGGCCGATGCGCCGTTCGTGGGCACCGGCATGGAAGAGACCGTGGCGCGCGATTCAGGCGCTGCCATCGGCGCGCTGCGTTCGGGTGTGGTCGATCAGGTCGACGCGACCCGCATCGTGATCCGCGCCTCGGGCGATATCGAGGCTGGCCGTTCGGGCGTGGACATCTACACGCTGCAGAAGTTCCAGCGTTCGAACCAGAACACCTGCATCAACCAGCGCCCGCTGGTGAAGGTGGGCGATCTGATCGAAAAGGGCGACATTCTGGCCGACGGTCCTTCGACTGATCTTGGCGAGCTGGCGCTCGGCCGCAACACCCTCGTCGCGTTCATGCCGTGGAACGGCTACAACTACGAGGATTCGATCCTGATCTCCGAACGCATCGTGAAGGACGACGTGTTCACCTCGATCCACATCGAGGAATTCGAGGTCATGGCCCGTGACACCAAGCTTGGGCCGGAAGACATCACCCGCGACATTCCCAACGTCGGCGAGGAAGCGCTGCGCAACCTCGACGAGGCGGGCATTGTCTACATCGGCGCTGAAGTGCATCCGGGCGACATTCTCGTCGGCAAGATCACGCCCAAGGGCGAATCGCCGATGACGCCGGAAGAAAAGCTGCTGCGCGCGATCTTCGGCGAAAAGGCCAGCGATGTGCGCGACACGTCGCTGCGCTTGCCGCCGGGCGTTTCGGGAACGATCGTCGAAGTGCGCGTGTTCAACCGCCACGGCATCGAGATCGATGATCGTACCCGCGCGATCCAGAACGAGGAAATCGAACGCCTCGCCAAGGACCGTGAGGACGAACGCGGCATCCTCAACCGCGCGACCTTCAACCGCCTGCGCGACATGCTGATCGGACAGACCGCCAGCAGCGCGCCCAAGGGCATCAAGAAGGGCACCGAGATCGACGAGCAGGTGCTCGCCGATGTCGAGCGCTTCGAATGGTGGAAGTTCTCGGTCGCCGACGAGGCGCGCCAGATGCAGCTCGAAGCCGTCAAGCTGCAGTATGACGAGACCGTGAAGTCGATCCAGGAGAAGTTCGAGGATCGCAAGGAGAAGCTCGAGCGCGGCGACGAACTCGCTCCGGGCGTGCTCAAGATGGTCAAGGTCTTCGTCGCCGTGAAGCGCAAGTTGCAGCCGGGCGACAAGATGGCCGGGCGTCACGGCAACAAGGGCGTTATCTCGCGCATCCTGCCGGTCGAGGACATGCCGTTCCTCGCCGACGGAACGCACGTCGATATCGTGCTCAATCCGCTGGGCGTGCCGAGCCGCATGAACGTCGGGCAGATCTTCGAGACGCATCTTGGCTGGGCTGCGCGCGGCCTCGGCCAGCAGATCAAGCACGAGCTGGAGGAATGGCGCCACGCCAATCCGAACCCGGAAGCGGCCTCGCCGCCGACGGCGTTGATCGACAAGCTGAATGATATCTACGGCGAGAACTATCACGCCGATATCAACAGCCGTTCGACCGAGGAAATCCTTGAGCTGGCGGGCAACCTGACCGCGGGCGTACCGATGGGCACCCCGGTGTTCGACGGTGCGCGCGAGGCGGACGTTTCGGCGATGCTGACCAAGGCCGGGCTCGATACCTCGGGCCAGTCGACCCTCTATGACGGGCGCACGGGTGAGGCGTTCGACCGCAAGGTTACAGTGGGCATCATCTACATGCTCAAGCTGCACCACCTTGTCGACGACAAGATCCACGCGCGTTCGATCGGGCCCTACAGCCTCGTCACCCAGCAGCCGCTGGGCGGCAAGGCCCAGTTCGGCGGGCAGCGTTTCGGCGAAATGGAAGTCTGGGCGCTCCAGGCTTACGGCGCTGCCTACACCTTGCAGGAAATGCTGACGGTGAAGTCCGACGACGTGGTCGGCCGCACCAAGGTCTATGAAGCGATCGTCAAGGGGGACGACACCTTCGAGGCCGGCATTCCGGAGAGCTTCAACGTGCTCGTCAAGGAAATGCGCAGCCTCGGCCTCAATGTCGAACTCTCGTCGATTGATGTCGACGAAGACGGCATCGCGATCGCGGCGGAGTAACGCCAAATCTCCCTCTCCCCATGAGGGGAGAGGGCCGGGGAGGGGGGCATGTGCGCCTCTCCGACTGAATTCTAGGGGAAATTCCCCTCTCCCAACCCTCTCCCCTCCAGGGGAGAGGGCACCACCGGAGCCCGATATGAACGACCTGACCAAGTTCACGAACCAGATCGCCAAGACCGAGACTTTCGACCAGATCCAGATCGGTCTGGCGAGCCCCGAGCGCATCCGCAGCTGGTCCTTCGGCGAAATCAAGAAGCCGGAGACGATCAACTACCGCACGTTCAAGCCCGAGCGTGACGGCCTGTTCTGCGCACGCATTTTCGGACCCGTGAAGGACTACGAGTGCCTCTGCGGCAAGTACAAGCGCATGAAGTACAAGGGCGTCGTCTGCGAAAAGTGCGGCGTCGAAGTCACCGTCACCAAGGTGCGCCGCGAGCGCATGGGCCACATCGAGCTGGCGGCTCCTGTGGCTCACATCTGGTTCCTGAAGTCGCTGCCCTCGCGCATCGGCCTGCTGCTCGACATGCAGCTCAAGCAGCTTGAGCGTATTCTCTACTTCGAAAGCTACGTCGTGATCGAGCCGGGCATCACCCCGCTTGAGCGCTACCAGCTCTTGACCGAAGACGAGCTTCTCGACGCGCAGGACGAGTACGGCGAGGATGCGTTCTCCGCCGGGATCGGTGCCGAGGCGGTCAAGCACATGCTCATGGACCTCGATATGGTCGAAGAGCGCAAGGAACTGCTGGAAGAGCTGGCCACCACCAAGTCCGAGCTCAAGCCCAAGAAGATCATCAAGCGCCTCAAGGTCGTCGAATCGTTCATCGATTCGGGCAACCGTCCGGAGTGGATGATCCTCGACGTGATCCCCGTGATCCCGCCCGAACTGCGCCCGCTGGTGCCGCTCGATGGTGGCCGCTTCGCGACCTCGGATCTCAACGATCTCTATCGCCGCGTCATCAACCGCAACAACCGTTTGAAGCGCCTGATCGAGCTGCGCGCGCCAGACATCATCGTCCGCAACGAAAAGCGCATGCTGCAGGAAGCCGTTGACGCGCTGTTTGATAACGGCCGCCGCGGCCGGATCATCACGGGCGCGAACAAGCGCCCGCTGAAGTCGCTCTCCGACATGCTCAAGGGCAAGCAGGGCCGCTTCCGCCAGAACCTGCTCGGCAAGCGCGTCGATTATTCGGGCCGTTCGGTGATCGTGACCGGGCCGGAATTGAAGCTGCACCAGTGCGGCCTGCCCAAGAAGATGGCGCTCGAACTGTTCAAACCGTTCATCTACGCCCGCCTCGATGCCAAGGGTCTCTCGATGACCCTGACGCAGGCCAAGAAGTGGGTCGAGAAGGAGCGGAAGGAAGTCTGGGACATCCTGGACGAAGTGATCCGCGAACACCCGGTCATGCTCAACCGGGCGCCGACGCTCCACCGCCTCGGCATTCAGGCGTTCGAGCCCGTGCTGATCGAGGGCAAAGCGATCCAGTTGCACCCGCTCGTCTGCTCGGCGTTCAACGCCGACTTCGACGGCGACCAGATGGCCGTCCACGTACCGCTTTCGCTGGAAGCCCAGCTCGAAGCGCGCGTGCTGATGATGTCGACCAACAACATCCTCAGCCCCGCCAACGGCAAGCCGATCATTGTGCCGTCGCAGGACATGGTCCTCGGCCTCTATTATCTGTCGATGGAAGCCGAAGGCGAGCCCGGCCAGGGCATGATGTTCGCCAACATGGCCG
>JBJXEK010000127.1:0-8038 GCA_046155055.1 Novosphingobium sp.
CTTCCGGGAACTCGCGCCCATTAGCGCAAGCGGAGAGCCACATTGCCCCGGCAGTGATAAGTCCGATTGCCAAAGTTCGAAGTGTTCTCACGTTGACTAAGTTGGGAGATTTTTCGTGTGTCCGCAATGTTGTCGTGTCCGGAACGGCAATTTCCAAAAAAAATTGCGGGTAGCTGACGTTAAGGACGGAGCGGAATTTGCCCTCGCCGCCCATTCCACCCCCATCAACCCCACAAAATTGCACAGTGCTATCCGTTAGGTCACCTAAATTGACCGCACGGCAGGGCTAAAGCATTCGGGAATCCAAACCCGGCCGGTCCGGCCCCACGCAACCCGCAGGCAATCGCTCTTTCGCGCGCTTCGCAAATAGCCGTCACACCAGCCCTGCATGCACCAGCGCAGCGTCCACCGCCGCGCGCGCCGCTTCGCTGCAAGGCACCAGCGGCAAGCGCAGTTCTTCGGTCAGCCAGTCGTGCACCCGGCTCAGCGCATACTTGAGCGGGCCGGGTGAGGCATCTTCGAACATCGCGTAGTGCAACGGATAGAGCTTGTCGTTGAGCTCGCGCGCGCGCTCGAAATCGTTTGCCGCGCAGGCCGCCTGGAAATCGGCGCAGAGGCGCGGGGCGACATTGGCGGTGACGGAAATGCACCCCACCGCGCCCGCGGCGTTGGCGGGCAGCGCGAGTTCGTCATCGCCCGAAAGCTGGCAGAACGCCTTGCCGATGCCCATCCGGTGATCGGTCACGCGGCTCAGATCGCCGCTCGCGTCCTTGATCCCCAAGATCTTGCCCGGATAGCGGCGCGCCAGTTCGCACACTGTCTCGGGCAGGATGTCGGTCACCGTGCGGCCGGGCACGTTGTAGAGGATGATCGGCAGATCGCTGTGTTCGGCCAGATAGCCGAAATGCGCCAGCAGCCCGGCCTGGCTCGGCCGGTTATAATAGGGCGCAACGCACAGCGCCGCCTTCGCGCCGCTCTTGCGCGAGAAGGTCATGTGCATATGCGCGTTCATCGTATCGTTGCTGCCGCAGCCCGCAATGATCGGCACGCGCCCTGCCGCCTGCTCCACGCAAACCTCGATCACACGGTGGTGCTCGGCGTTGGACAGCGTGGAGGCCTCGCCCGTGGTGCCGCAGGGGACAAGCGCCGAGGAGCCGTTCTCGATCTGCCAGTCAACCAGCCGCCGGAACGCCTTCTCATCGAACACACCGCCGCGAAAAGGTGTCACCAAAGCCGGAATGGAGCCGGAAAACATGGACTTTGCCCTTCGATCTGCGCCACAAGGCGCTGGTTCGCGATGCATCCGGCAACAAGCAATCGGATGCATGGTTCAGCGCGTGATAAGGAGGCGAAAGCCATAATGTCCAGCATGGAGATCAACACCGTGCTTCGAAAGGTGCTGCTTGGCGCGGCTTTGCTGCCTGGCCTTGCCGCCTCGGTCGCCTGCCATGCCAGCGATACCGACAAGGGCGCGGGCGCGTGGGATGCCGCGCGTGCGCAGCTCATCGCGCAGAGCCAGGGGCCGATGGCGCAGGCCATCAGCCGTTGGCAGTTGCTCACAAGTTCGGACCGTTTCGGCTTCAGCGACTATGCCGCCTTCATACTCAGCTACCGGGGCTTTCCGGACGAGGACAAGCTGCGTCGCTATGCCGAAAGCGCGCTCGACAAGCAGAGCGGTGAGGCGAGCAGCGTGGTCGCCTTTTTCGACAAGGTGCCCCCGCTCACCAATCCGGCCCGCGCGCAATATGCGCTGGCGCTGAAGGCGCTGGGCCGGCCTGAGGCCGATAGCGCGGCCCGCGCCGCCTGGCGCGGCGGGCCGATGAGCGATGCTGCCGAAACCGCGATCCTCAGCCAGTGGGGCGGTACGTTCACGCCAGACGACGAAGACGCGCGGATGGACGCACTGCTTTGGGCCGGCAACCCCTCCCCCGCCGCACGGGAAATGGCCCGCGTCACGTCGGCGCAAAAGGGCATCGCTGCCGCTCGGCTCGCAACGCTGCTCGGGCTCGATCCCTATGGCGCGGCAGATGGCACCAGCAGCGATGCGCTGAACGCCGATGCTGGCTTCGTCTATTCCCGCGCGCGCCAATTGCGCCGTCAGGGCAACGGTGCGGCTGCGCAGGCGCTCATCGCCAACCGCCCGCTGCTTGCGCGGCCGCCGCTCAGCCGTGACAAGTGGGTCGACGAGTTGCTTGCCAATGCGCGCGGGGCGGCCTCCGCCGGTGATCCGCGCACCGCCTATCGCATCGCAGCGGGCGTCGACGATGCCTTCGCGCGAGGGGAGGACGTCAGCCAGACCGCTTACGATCTGCGCGACGACTACACCTCGCTGATGTGGCTGGGCGGTACGCAGGCGCTGCGCAATCTCGGCAATGGCGGCGATGCCGCGCCGCTGTTCTGGCGCTACGGCGCGGCCGCGCGCACCCCGGGGACGCGCTCCAAGGGGTTCTATTGGGCCGGGCTCGCCGCCGCGCAAGGCGGGCAGGCTGCTGAGGCGCAGCGTTATTTCGAAATGGCCGCCGCCTATGCCGATCAGTTCTACGGCCTGCTGGCGATCGAGCGGCTGGGCCGTGCCGTGCCGCGCTTTCCGCTGGAAGCCGAAATTCAGCCGACGCAGGACGAGCGGGCCCGGTTCAACGCCGCGCCCCTTACGCAGGCGGTGCGCGAAGTGGCGCGCGATGCCGATTGGAAAACCACCGTGCGCTTCTTCCGCGAGATCAGCGACCAGCAGCAAAGCAAGGGCCAGCATGTCCTCGTTGCCGAACTCGCGCGTAGCCTCGGCCGGCGTGATCTCGGGGTGATCGTCGGGCAGGCGGCGGCGGCGCGCGGCTATCTCGATTTCCAGCACATCGCCTTCCCTCTCATCCCGGTGCCGCAAGGCTATGAACACGCGTGGACAATGATCCACGCCATCGCGCGGCAGGAAAGCCAGTTTGCTCAGAACGCGGTGAGCCACGCCGGGGCGCGCGGGCTGATGCAGCTCATGCCGGCTACCGCGGGCGAGCAGGCCGGAAAGCTCGGGCTGTCCTACTCGACCAGCGCGCTGATCGACGATGCCGGCTTCAACATCCAGGTCGGCGGAGCCTATTTCCAGCGGCTGCTCGATTACTACAACGGCTGCTATCCGCTCGCCGTCGCCGCCTACAATGCGGGTGCGGGCAATGTGAACAAGTGGCTGCGCGCCAATGGTGATCCGCGGATGGGCGGAGTTGGCTGGATCGACTGGATCGAGCGCATTCCGTTGCAGGAGACCCGTAACTACGTGCAGCGCGTACTCGAGAACGCGGTGGTCTATGAAGCGATGTACCCGGAAAGGGCCAGTTACACGGGCACCAATCCGCTCAGCCATTTCCTGGGCAAGCAGGCGCCGGGCTGAGGGGGGCCACCCACGCCCCAGACCCCTCCCGCTTGCGGGAGGGGTCTGGGGTGGGCGAGCGAGCCTCTGGCCCTCATTCCTCCGGCAGCATACCCTTCAGCCGCATCATGAGCTTCTGGATATTGATCGCGGCTTCCTTGAAAGTCTCGACATCGTCGCGCGCATTGTTGCCGCGCGCCTCCTTGGCCGCCTCGACATACCCATCAAGGTCCGCTTCAAGCGCGTCCACGAGGATTTCGAGTTCTTCTTCAGTCAGGGTCAGCGCAATGGTCTTGGACATGGTATCCTCGTCGGAAGTGGTGTGGTCAGCAAGGCCTCGCCCTAGTCGGCACGGGCCGCGGGAGCAACCTTCCATGCCGCCGATCCGGCGGCTACACGCTTCATCATGCAACTCGATGGCAACCCGATCACCCCCGCCGGCATGGCCGCCCTACGCGCGCGCTACGACCACCTGCTCGGCACCGAACGGCCCGCGATCGTCGAGATCGTGAGCTGGGCGGCCGGCAACGGCGACCGCTCCGAAAACGGCGACTACCTCTATGGCCGTAAGCGGATGCGCGAAATCGACCGCGAGCTGAACTGGATCGCCAAGCGCATGAAAGCCGCGCGGGTGATCGATCCTGCCCGGCAGGAGGACCAGAGCCGCGTGCTGTTCGGCGCGACGGTCGAGCTCGCGGACGAGGACGACGCACGCCTCACCCTCACTCTCGTCGGCGACGATGAACAGGACGCCACCGCCCGCCTGATCGGCTGGAGCGCGCCCATCGCGCGCGCCCTGCGCGGCGCCCGCGTCGGCGATTTGCGCAAGGTCACCCTCCCCGGCGGCGAAAAGGAATGGGAGGTAATCGCGATTACCTACCCGGTCGCGACCGCCTGAACTCGGCGCCCCGCCTCAGGATTGCTCGGTGAACACATAGACGTGCTGCCCGTCCCGCACTGTCAGCGTACGCTTGCCGCCCGCCGTGCCGATCACCAACTCGCTGTCGCCGATCCAGCCGGGATCGATCGACAGCAGCGAGACCGTGCCATCATCGTTGCGGCGCGTGGTCATCAGCGAGTTCCACGCAGGCGTATATCCCCGAATCTGGCCCTTCTCGGCCACTAGGCGCAAGCTGCCCAATTCCGGGCTGGTGTAGCGCGCGGCGAGACCGGCCAGGACCTTGGCATCAGCGGGCATCTGGATGCGCGAGCGGAATTCGGCCTGCTCGGCCGCGATGCGTTTCACCGCGGCGTCCGCATCGCCCTGCGCTTCGGGCTTGCCATCATACAGCACTTCGAGCAGCCGCCGCTGGAACACGCGCCGCAAGGTGGGTCCATTGTCGGCATTGGTCAGGATCACCGCCGCCACGCTCGGCTCCGCCACGCACCCGGCGCTGGTGGCGAACGATTTCCTTCTCGCACCTTACTGAACCAACCGCGTCGCCCCGTTTGCGCACACCGCGCCAACGGGGAGGACGGCCCGCGCTCAGCCGAACGGCCGGTTCAGCCGCACGATCGCCCAGTTCAGCCACGCCGCAAAGCTGACCCATAGCAAATACGGCACGATCAGCAGGCTCGCAAAAGCCGAAATCGGCCGCAACCCCAGCACCTGCGCCAGAATCGAGCCCCACAGGAACACGACCTCGATCAGCGCCCAATCCGGACGGCGCAGGCGGAAGAACAGCGGGCTCCACAGCGCATGGCACAGCGCATTCGTGCCAAACAGCACCACCACGCTGATGCGCGCCGCATCGTTCGTCGAAGCATTCCATGCCTCGACCGCCGACCACGCCGCCAGCCCCAGGATCACCGTCCACGCCGGGCCAAACGCCCAGTTCGGCGGCTGCAACCGCGGCTTACGCAAGTTCGCATACCAGGGCCCGATAGGTGTCATCAGCCCGCCGAGCCCCCCAAGCGCAATCGCGCCGCCGGCGGCGACAATGAACGGTGTGGAAAGCAAGGGAGTTGGCCGATCGTGCGAGAGGAGCAGTGACCGCCCTCATGTCAGATTCGGCGGCGGCGTGACAGGGGCTTTGGGTTTCCCCGGGATCACCTTGCGGTATCAGCGCGGCGGTATGCATGCAAACAGAGCTGGAGACACTTTTTCCGGGTTGATTTTGATGTCCGCCAAGGCTCTCATCTCGTCGATCGAGGGGCTCACGACAAAATCTTCACGCGAAGGAACCGCAATGCGAGGTGCACTTTTCGCCACGACAGCACTTATCACGGCTGTGCTGTTCAATACGCCTGTGCAAGGTCGCGAGCCGCCCCGGTTGCTGCGGCATCCCAGCCTCTCGGCAACCGAAATCGCGTTCGATTACGCCGGGGCAATCTGGGCGGCACCGCGCAGCGGCGGGGCCGCGCACGTGCTGGTAACGGGGCAAGGTGACAATACTCGGCCAGTGTATTCACCCGGCGGCACGATGATCGCTTTTACTGGGCGCTATGACGGCAATCGGGATGTCTATGTTGTGCCCGCGGCAGGCGGTGTGCCTCGCCGGTTAACGTGGCATCCCGGTGACGATGTTGCGCTGGGGTGGACCGCCGATGGGCGCGATATCCTGTTTCGCTCGTCGCGCGAGACAGTCCGCGATCTCGACAAGTTCTACCTCGTTTCGGTCGATGGCGGCGACCCGCGCCCGGTTCCGCTCCCGTCAGGCGACGCGGGCGCACTCAGCGCGGATGGGAGCCATATCGCCTATACCCCGTTCAACCAGTGGCAGCCGGCCTGGAAACAGTATCGCGGCGGCCAGACCGACAGGATTTGGATCGCGGATCTCAAAGACAGCGCGATCACCAAGATTCCGCGGGAAAACTCTAACGACCGCAATCCGATGTTTGTCGGCAATGATGTCTATTTCCTCTCCGACCGCGATGGTCCGGTCACGCTTTATCGCTATTCAGCGCAGGCAGGCACAGTCAGCCGGGTTGTCACCAATGACCGCGGTTTCGATATGGCGTCCGCCTCGGCCGGACCGGGCGGAATCGTGATCGATCATTTCGGCCGGATCGAACTTTATGATCTGGCCACCGGCACCGTGATGCGGCCGCCCATCACCATCGGTGCCGAAGCGCTGGCACGCCGTCCGCATCTCAAGGCTCTTGAGGCAGGCGATATTGCCAAGGCCGTCCTGACGGCGTCTGGCAAGCGCATCGTGGTCGAGGCTCATGGCGAAATCCTCTCGGTTCCAGCCGAAAAGGGCGATGTGCGCGATCTCACCCAGACAACCGCCTTTGCCGAACGCGATCCCGCACCATCGCCGGATGGCAAATCGGTGGCCTACTTCAGCGACGAAAGCGGCGAGTATGCCCTGCATATCCGGGCCGCCGATGGAACGGGCGCGGTGCGAAAGATCGACTTGGGCACGCCCGCTTCGTTTTTCTATGCGCCAGTCTGGTCGCCCGATTCAAAGCGAATCGTTTTCCATGACAAGCGGCTCAACCTGTGGCTAGCCGATCTGACGGCAACGTCGCCCAAGCCGGTGAAGATCGCCACAGACCGTTACGACAGCCCTGATTTCAATTTCGATCCAGCCTGGTCGCCCGACAGCCGGTTCATCGCCTATGCGGTCCAGGGCACAAATCACCTGCACACGATCATGATCCATTCGGTCGCGACAGGCACTTCGCAAGCACTGACCGACGGCATGAGCGATGCCGTATCGCCCCGCTTCGACGCAGGCGGCGAAGTGCTCTACTTCATTGCCAACACCAGCCGCGGACTGGGGGCTGGCTGGCTTGACATGTCGAGCCTTGGCCGCGCGACCGACGGCGCGGTCTATGCAGCGGTGCTGCGCAAGGATGCTGCCGCGCCCACCGCGCCGCAAAGCGATGAGGAAGGCGATGCGGACGACAAGAAGGACAAGCCTGCCGCTGAAGCCAAGTCGGCTGACAAGAAGGGCGCGGACAAGAAAGACAAGGCCGCGCCACCACCCAAGCCCGTGCAGATCGATTTTGCCGGGCTAGATCAGCGGATCGTAGCGCTCGGCTTGCCGGTCGCACATTACGTTGCGCTGTTTCCGGCCGAGGCCGGCACCGTGCTGGCGGTCACTGCGCCGGTTGTCGCCACCGACCACGACCTGATCGACGACAGCGGTGCGCCCACCCCTGTCACCGTCGTTCGCTATGATGCCAAGACGCGCAAACCTGCGACCTTGATCGAGGGCGCCGATGCCGATTCCCTGTCGGTCTCGGCCGACGGCAAAAAAATCCTGTTCGCCAAGAAGGCGGACCGGTTCGTCGCTTTGACCGACGCGCCTACCGATGGGTTGGCCAAGCCGGAGGCGGTGAAGTTTGCAGCAACCGTCCAGGTTGATCCCATTGCCGAATGGCGCCAGATGTACCATGAAGTCTGGCGCATCGAACGGGATTTCCTTTATGATCCCAAGACGCACGGGCTTGATCTGGCCCGCGCCGAAAAGCTCTACGAGCCGTTTTTGGCGGGTCTGGCCAGCCGGGCAGAGCTGGGCGCCCTTTTTGCCGAAATGACCGGCCACATCAGTGTAGGACATACCTTTGTTTCCGGCGGAGAAGGACCAAAGCAGGCGTCGGTGAACGTGGGACTGCTGGGCGCGGATCTCGAGCTGGCCAATGGCCGCTACCGTGTCCGCACAGTGCTGAAGGGCGAAAGCTGGAATCCCGGACTGCAAGCGCCGCTGGCGCAGCCTGGCGCTGAAGTCCGTC
>JBJXEK010000128.1:0-25025 GCA_046155055.1 Novosphingobium sp.
TGGACGCACCACTTCCCGCCGCGCGCGATGTTTGCCGTCATGGGCTCGCTGGCCGCGCTGCCGCACCTTGTCATGACGATGGGCTATCTCGCCGCGCTGCTGCTGATCTGGCCACAGGTCGCGGCAAGCGCGGCTGGGCGGCGGATTGCGGCGGCGGGGCGCTGTGCCTTCACCAACTACATCGGCACGACCCTGCTGATGACCGCGCTGTTTTCGGGCTGGGGCCTAGGCCTTGGCGGAATGCTGCCGCGCGGTTGGCTGCCCCTGTTCGTGCCGCTCGGTTGGGCGGCGATGGTGGCCTGGCCCGAGGCGTGGCTGGCGCGCTTTGGCATCGGGCCGCTCGAGGGCCTGTGGCGGCGACTGACGTGGTGGGCCGCCTAGACCTGTGAATCCCGCGCATCCGCATCAGGGGCTTTGATTTCTTTCTGGGGCTTATGCGGGGTCAGGATCAGAACCCCCTCCTCCACGCGCCAGCCCTTGAGCCGCGTGAGGAAATTCATGCCCAGCACATTGGGTCCGTCCTCGTCCGGCATCACGATCGCATCGAGATCCCGCGCGGCAATCGAGCCGAAGCGCAGGCTATCGATCCGCGCCGGTTCGGCCGTAACCGTGCCATTGGCGGTCTCGACCGCGGCTTCGGGGCGCAGCGGATCGGGCTCGATCCCGGCGGCCTCTGCCACATCCTGCGAGATCGCGGTAACGGTCGCCCCCGTATCGACCATCAGCCTGAGACGTGTGCCGTTGACGTGCGCGGTGATCCAATAGTGCCCGTCCGCCGCGAGGGGAATGCGCGTCTCGCCGCCCTCCACAGTCTGCGGCTGCGCGCCAACCGCATGCAACGCGGCATCGAACGAGGGGTCCATCCGCACGAAACGCATCACGGCCAGCGCGAAGACCGTGATGAGCAGCAGGTTTCCGCCAAAGCGCAGCGCCCTGCCCAGCCGCGGCGCACGCGCCAATACCGCGCCGCCGATCACGACCAGCGCGAGCGCACCGCATGTCGCTGCAAACAGCGGGGAAAGGTGCCCAAGCCAGGGCACTTCAGCTTCCAGCCAGGCATAAATCTGCATCATGAGGAACCCTTTAGGCTATCGAACCTTTCATCGTGCTGAAACGAACCCTATCCACCATCGCTTAAGGGGCCCTTCCGGCCTCGGCCCCGGGCAACCCATGCACCTTTCCATCTCGACATTTCTGGCGTGGCACTGCTCAGGCCCAACCGATATCCTTCTGCAAATAGAAGCCGCCGCTGCGGCTGGCCAGCGACTCGTCTCCAGCACGCTGGAAAACACGCCTGCAGGCCGTTTCGCCCGCGTGTCCGCGCAGGACGGGATCGGCGAGCGGATCTGGCTGCATCAGGAGGGCGACTGCACGGTGACCTATACCGCAGAGGTCGAAGTTCTTCGTCATGTCGTGCCGCTGGACGGCCTTGTCGCGCTGCCCCCGCACCGCCTGCCGGGTGAAACTGTGCCCTACCTTATGGATTCGCGCTATTGTCCCGCCAGCCGCTTCTCGCCCTTTGTCGACGAGGCGTTCGCAGACGTCGAGGGCGGTGCCAAAATTGCGGCGATGCAGGCCTGGATCGCGGCCCACTACCGCTATGTGCCCGGTGTCAGCAATGCCTCCACCACCGCGATCGACAGCTTTGTCGAGCGGCGCGGGGTTTGCCGCGATTATGCCCACACCATGATCTGCTTCGCCCGCGCCGCCGCCATCCCGGCGCGTTTTTCCAGCGGCTATGGCGTGCAGGTGAAGCCGCAGGATTTCCATGCGGTGGCCGAAGTCTGGCTCGCTGATACTGATGGCGTCGGCGATTGGCACATGGTCGACGCAACCTTCATGGCCGATGCCGCCTCGTTCGCACGGATCGGTGTGGGGCGTGATGCGGCGGACACCAGCTTTCTCACCAGCTACGGCGATGCGCAGCTGCGCCGTCTGGCGATCGAAGTGCGCGAGATCTGAGCAATTAACCACGCCTCTTAAGGCCCGGAACCCGCAGCGTCCCGAGGCGGGACGCGGCTGGAATGCCGCTCGCCTTCCCCCGCGTTTACGCTATTTTTAAGGGGAAAGGAGCGCTGCCGGCAATGTCTATCCAGTCCCTCATTGCTCTGCTTCGTACCCGCTGGGTCAGTGCTCCCCTCGGCTTCATGGCGATGTCGATCGCCTGTCTGCTGGCGTTCCATGTGGGCAAGGACGTTGCGCAGGTCCTGTTCGGCCAGTCGGATGCCGAGGCGCATGTGATGCCGGCCAAGCCGAAGCCGCTCGCCGCTGCCGCAGTCACGGCTCAGACACCAGCCCCAGCGCCCGTCGAAAGCCCCTTCGTGGTCAAATCGATCCTCAAGATCGACGAGCCGATCAAGTTCGGCCAGTTCTTCTGGGACGAGAGTGCGGCCGCCGGCCCTGCCAGCAGCGGCCCCATCGTCGTCACCGTCGATCTGGAAGCGCGCACGCTCTCGGTCTTCCGCGACGGGCATGAGATCGGCGCGACCGCGATCCTCAAGGGCTATGGCAGCAAGCCGACCCCTACCGGCGTGTTCCCGATCACCCAGAAGGACGCCGATCACGTCTCCAACATTTACGACGCGCCGATGCCGTGGATGCTGCGCCTGACGGGCGATGGCATCACCATCCACGGCAGCAAGGTCGAGCGCGGCTATGCCACCAACGGCTGCATCGGCGTACCCGACCAATTCGCCAAGCGGCTGTTCGGCGTCGCCAGCCTTGGCGACAAGGTGATCATCACCGACGGCAAGCGCCTCGATGTGGGCCAACCGATCCTGCAGCCGGAGGATCACGCGCCCAAGACGGGCGCGTGATTGGGGCCTACCTCGGTGCCATGCGGATCGCACCATCCAGCCGGATTGCCTGCCCGTTGAAATAGGTATTGCGCACCAGTTCCATCGCGAGGCTGCCGTATTCCTCGGGCCGCCCCAGCCGCTTAGGGAACGGCACCGAGGCATTGAGCCCATCCAGCACCTTTTCCGGCAGACGGCCGAGCAGCGGCGTATCGAAAATGCCCGGCAGGATCGCATTGACGCGGATGCCAAGGTCCATGAGATCGCGCGCCATCGGCAGCACGAGGCCGACCACGCCCGCTTTCAGCGAGCCATAGGCGACTTGCCCGATTTGCGCGTCTTGCGCCGCCACCGATGCGGTCAGGATGATGATGCCGCGCTCGCCGTCCTCGATGGGATCGAGCGCGGCCATGCCGAGTGCGGAAAGACTGGCTACGCGGTAGCTTGCAACGAGAATGCCCTCTGCGGCGTAGGCATAGTCCTCGGTCGAAAGCCGGGAGAACGCGCCCGTCTCGCGGTTCCGGCTCACGGTCTTGCCCTTGCGGCTGGTCATCGCGCAGTGCACGCAGACGCGCTCCTGACCATGCGCGGCGCGCGCTTCGGCTAGCCCTGAGACCACCGAATCCTCGCTGGTGATGTCGACACGCACGAACACCCCCCCGATCGCAGCGGCGACTTCGCGGCCAGCTTCCTCGTTCACGTCAAAGATGGCGACCTTCGCACCGGCGGCGGCCAGCGCCTCGGCCGTCGCGCGGCCCAGCCCCGATGCGCCGCCGGTGACCACCGCGGCGACAGTGTGATCAATCTTCATGCCTCTCACTCTCCTTTAAGCGAACGGTTAAACCGCTCGACGGAGGCACGCAAGACCTAGAGAATATCGAAGCCCTCCCCCAGCCCCGCGCGCAGCTTCTCCAGCGCCTGGGCCTTCAGCTGGTGCACGCGCGGCACGCTGACCGAGAGCACACCCGCAATTTCGGCGAGATTGAGCTCTTCGACGAAGTAGAGCTGGATCACCATCTGCAACCGTTCGGGCAGCGCGGCAACCGCGGCGGCGACCTGTCCGCGCGTCTGCTCGTCCGCGAGCAATTCGAAGCTGTCCGGCCGGTCGTCGGCAAAGGCGGAATCGCTATCGGAATAGGCATCGTCGATCGGCTCGAAACGCAGGGGCTCGCTCGCCGCGCGCAGTTCAGCGAGCGCGTTGGCGGTAACCCCCATCGCCTCGGCCAGTTCGTCCTCGCTCGGCGCGCGGCCCAGTGTGGTCGTAAGCGCGGCAGAGGCATCGCGCAGCGTACGGCGCCGGTCGCTCGCCGCGCGCGAAAGCGGGGTGGATCGGCGCACGAGATCGACCATCGCCCCGCGCACCCGCAGCTTGGCATAGGCCGCAAAGCCGTCCTCGGTCGGCCCGTTGTGTTTCTGCGCGCATTCGGTGAGCGCGACGAGGCCCGCCTGTACCAGATCGTCGATCTCGATCCCGGTGCGGCCCGAACCGTGTACGTGCCAGGCCAATCGCCGTACCATCGGCAGGAAGCGGCGGATACGGTCGGCCGCTCCGCCCTGATAGGCGCGCGCGGCGGCAAAGCTGCGGTGGTCATAGTTCATGCGGCAAGGTCCTCGGGCGGCATGGCCGTTTGGTCGGAAAGGTCAGTCTGGTCTTGGCCGCCGATCACATCGATCACTTCGATCGGCTGTGAGGGCGGCAATTCGGAAATGGAGAGCACGGCGCATTGCGGCGCACGCAGGCGCAGCAGCGCACCCACGGCACGGCGCGCGCGCGGCTGCACGATGAGCGCGACCGGCGGCGCGGCGGGCCCGCGTCCAGCGATGACGGCAGAGACACGTTCGGCGATCGAGCGTGCGAGATCAGGTTCGATCACCGGCTGCCCGGTGACGGGATCGTGCATGCCTTGCACGATCATCTGCTCAAGGCTCGCTTCCAGCGTGAGCACCGGCAGCCGGTCCGCTGGTCCGCACACGCGTGCAACGAGCAAGCCGCCGAGATCGGCGCGCAGCAGATCGACCAGGCGCTCGTGATCGGTGGTCTGGAGCACGGCCTGCGCCAGCGCGGAAAGGATCGGTAGCGGGTGGGCAATGCTCACCCCGTCTTCGAGCAAGGCATGGAGCAGGCGGGTCATCGCGCCGAGCGAGAGCGGCTGCGGATGGATTGTCTCGATCAGCCCCGGCGTGCGCTCGCGCACCCCGTCGAGAATGGAGCGGACCTCATCAGGGCCGAGCAGAGCCTGCGGCCGCTCGCTCAGCATCTGGTTGAGATGGGTGGCTACGACCGTGCTGGCATCGACGGTGAGGAAGCCCTCGGCAATGGCATGGTCGCGCTGCGCCGCATCGATCCACAGCGCCGGGCAGCCGAAGCTGGGATCGGTGGTCGCCTCGCCGCGCAGGCTATGGCTGGCATTCGCCTCGCCCGCATCGATCGCCAGCACGCGATCGGGCTGGATGCTCGCGCCGCCCAGCGCCACACCGCCGAGCATGATGCGGTAGGCGTTGGGCATGAGATCGAGCGAATCGCGCACACGGAACTGCGGCACGACAAAACCAAACGTCTGGCTGAGCTGTTTGCGCACGCCGGTGATGCGCGCGACGAGCGGCGAGCCGCGTTTTTCGTCGACGAGATGGACGAGCCCGTAGCCGAGCTCGATCGTCACCAGTGTATGATCGGAAACCTCTTCCAGCGTGATGCGCGCTGGATCGACCGGCACGACCGCTTCGATCACCGGCTGGGCGAGCCGCTGGGCGCGCTTGCGCAGGCTCCACCATATCCAGCCCGCGATGCCCGCGGCGGGCAGGAACACGATTTGCGGCATGGCCGGGATCACGCCGATCGCCCCCATGATCACCGCGACCGGCAGCCAGGTGCTGGGCGCGGCAAACTGCCCGCCGATCTGCCCGGCCAGATCACGCGTATCCGAAACACGCGTGACGATCACGGCTGCGGCGATCGAGAGCAGCAGTGAAGGCACCTGCGCCACCAGCGCGTCGCCCACCGCGAGAGTGATGTAGCGGCTGGCCGCTTCCTCGGCAGTGAGGCCGTGGCTGATCATGCCGAGGCAGAAGCCCGCGATGATATTGACCCCAAGGATCAGCAGCGCAGCAACCGCATCGCCCTTCACGAACTTGCTGGCACCATCCATCGAGCCGTAGAAATCGGCCTCGGTCGCCACTTCGCGGCGGCGGGCCTTGGCCTCGTCCGCGCTCATCAGGCCGGCGGCGAGGTCGGCGTCGATTGCCATCTGCTTGCCCGGCAAGGCATCGAGGGTGAAACGCGCCGAAACTTCCGAGACGCGGCCCGCGCCCTTGGTCACGACCATCAGGTTGATGATCATCAGGATCATGAAGACGAACAGTCCGACCGCGAAATTGCCACCGATCAGGAATTCGCCGAAGCTTTCGATCACATGGCCGGCCGCCGCGCCGCCTAGGTGGCCGTTGACCAGCACGATGCGCGTCGAGGCGACATTAAGCGAAAGCCGCAGCAGCGTCGCGAACAGCAGCACCGAGGGGAACGCGGAGAAATCGAGCGGCTTCAGCGCGTTCATCGCCGCCATCAGGATCGCGACCGACAGCGCGATATTGAGCACGAAGAACCCGTCAAGCATGAACGCCGGAATCGGCATGATCATGAGCGCGATAAGAATGAGGATACCGGCCGGGAGCGCAAATGCGCTGGGCTTGCCAAGGCGTTTCAGCATCAAGCGCTAAATCCCCAGCACCTTGAGCTGCCCGTAGGCCGCGCGGACATGGGCAGGCACAGCGCCCGAGCCGCCCAGCGCGAAAGTATCGCGCAAGGTATCGGCCATGGAGCGAGCAGGCGTACCACCCGGCGCGGAGGCCATGGCATTGAACTGCTGCTGGATCTGCCCGCCGCGCGGCGCCTCAGGCGCGGCGGCGGTGTACTGCAGGCTGCCAGAGCCGAAATCACCCTCGCCCATCGCACTCGCCATCTTGCCGCGCAGCAGTTCCATCACCTCGCCTACGCTGCGCGCGCCGCCTGCACCGAAGAAGATCGCGCGGTTGGCCGAAGCCGCATGGGGCAGCAGGGCGGCAGCGCTCGTGCCGGGATTGGTTGCCAGCGCGCCCAGAAACTTGCCGGCCCCGTCCTGTCCGAGGAAATGGGCGAGATAGAGCTCGCTGCTGTCGGGCGCGCGGCCGAGCATGCCGCTCAGATACTGGCGGTTGTCTCCCGCCAGTTCGCCCGCCATCATGGAGGAAAGCTCCGGGTCCGAGCGCAGCGCCAGGAGTTGCGCGCGCGAAACTTGCCCGCCGGAACCGTCCGTGCCCGGCACGCCATAAGCCGCGCCGTGCTTGTCCAGCATCGCCAGCCAGGTCGAACCGGTGAATTGATACAGCCCCGCTGCGCTCGAAGTCGCGGCGCGGGCCGAAGGGTCGAGCCCGGATTCGAGCCGGGCCTGTGCGAGCAGATAGTTGAAGTCGGTCCCGGTCGCCGCTGCCGCACGCGCGATTGCGCTGCGCACGTCGCCTGGCGGAGACGTGCGCGGCGCGGCGATGGAAGCTGCAATGGGCGAAGACTGACTCAACCTGATCCCTTTCCGGGCCGCCGCAATGCGGGGCGCGGAAAGGGATCAGCAAACTGCGTGCCAATTCATTTGGCCGCGGAGTTCTACTTACCTCGCCCGACCGATGCGGGCCGACGGCGCATGCGCGCGGTAGAGCGCAGGCTGGCCGGTGAGCGCATCGAGACGCGCCGAAACATTGGCCGCAATCAGGTTGCGAACGCGGCGATTGGCCTCGTTCACGCGGCGCGCCGATTCCAGCAGCGCGCGGCATTCTTCGTCGATCGCCTCGGGCGCAGTCGTGTCCAGACGGCCGCACAGCGCGTTCTTGTCGGCCGCGCAGCCCATGATTCCATCAACATCGAGCCCGGCAAGCGCATGCCGCTCTTCTTCCAGCACGGCCAGCATCTGCCGCAGCGTATCGCGAAGGTCGATCGAACGACGAATGGGGGTCACGGTCTGGGCAGGTGCGCTTGCGGAAGAATTCACTGGGGGCTCCTCAGCAGCATTCCGGCTGCAATCATCGCATCGGCAATCCTTGCAGGAATGATGGGGTACTTGCCGGTTTCGATGGCATGGCGGACCGTCTCGACCCGCTCCTGATCAACCGGCACAGCGCCGGCCTTGACGGCATCGCTGGTTTCCACCTGCGCCGCCGCTGCTGCCGCAGCACTTGCCGCAGCAGGAACCGTGGGAATTTCGGTCTGGACCGGCTTCGCGCCAGTGCCAATTGTATTGACCTGCACCGCGCTGACCGGGCGCGACGCTCCGATTTCAAAGGATGTCATGGTCCGCTCCTCGCGTTTCCTGCAACTGAGAACGGTCTTTTGCAGGAGAGTTTAAGCAGGGGCGGAAAAAATTTGCCGGGCACGGCAGAGGACGGCAGAAATCCGCCTGTCTGCGGCGGCAAGCTAATCCAGTGGCAACTCGACCAACCCCGGCCGAACGATGCGTGCACGCACTGGATCAGCTTTGGCATTGGTGCGCACGCGAATCCACGCGCCCACCGCGCCGGCATCCATCGCCTCGCCCGTCTGGGAGACGGAGAAGCCTTCGCCGGTCACGGCGATCGTTACGCCCTCGCCTTTCGCCACCGCGATCGCGGCAGGTGCCTCCCGCCGCGCCATCACCACAGGCACGAAGATCCGCCAGCCGCCAGCATCGGGGCAGCTTACCAGCACGCTGGTCTGTGCGGCGCCATACCAGGACAGCGCGAGCGTGGCCGAACACATTGCCAGCCTGAGCCGCCGATC
Organism: Novosphingobium sp.; assembly: GCA_046155055.1. Classification (GTDB taxonomy): domain Bacteria; phylum Pseudomonadota; class Alphaproteobacteria; order Sphingomonadales; family Sphingomonadaceae; genus Novosphingobium. The sequence continues at coordinate 8,575 of JBJXEK010000128.1, forward strand.
GACTGGCTGCGCCGAGCCGCCGGGCACGCCGATCGGCTGTCCCGTAAAGGCGGCAACAGCGTTGTCGATCATCGCCAGATCTGTCGCGGCAAGGGCTGCCGCCGGCAACGGGGCCACACCGAGCACGGCAGTCATGGTCAGAAGCAGGAGAGCGGAGCGGCGCATGGTCCGGGGCTTTCGTGGTGGAGGAATGCGCCAACATCGTAGCAATCATCGTGCCACCTGCATGCACCACCTTCTACGGGCCTTACTCTGCATCATAGGCCAGGAGCACGGCCGCACTGTCGCCCGGGCCCTCCTCGATTACGATGCGCGCCGCCGCGCCGCGTGTGCCCGCAGCCGTAACCAGCGCTTCCGCTTGCGCCAAGCCTTCGCGCCCATTGCCCGCCACATGGCGCACAAGGATCGTCGCCCTCAGCCGCGGATCGCGCCCTTGCTGCGCCAACCATTGGGCCAGCGGCGGCGCGCCGGGGCCGGCACTCCACACCCCCACCGGCTCACCGCGCGGGGACGGCGCCACATGCTGCAGGTGCGGCAGGGTCGTTGCGGTTGGAGACGACGCGATCGGTGCCAATGGCCCATCGGGCGCGTTGGCCAGCGCGGCTGCAGTGACCATGAACAGGATCAGCGACAGATCGGCCAGAATGGTCTGCCAGCCCGCCGCGATTGGCGCCCCGTAGAGCCCGTGGGTTGGGGTCATGGCACCTCGCGGAGATAGTGCGGCACCGCCTGGCGCGGGCGGGAAGGCTGGCACGCCGGGCCCAGTTGCGCGGACAGCCAGTCCATGATTTCCCGCCGCGCCGCCTCTTCCGCTTCGACCCGCCGCTCGACCGCACGGGCCAGCGGCGCGAAGAGCAGATTGCCCAGCAGCAGGCCATAGAGCGTTGTGAGCACCGCCATTGAGATTGCACCCATGAACTGACCCCTCGCCAGTCCCTCGGCAGGCAGCTGGCTCAGCGAAACAAGTGTTCCGGCAAGGCCGAAGACCGGTGCCAGCTCTGCCCCCAGCGCTAGCGCGCGCACCGCGCGCACCGCAGCCGAGACCCGCACCGCGCGGTCCACATCGTCCCGGTCCTGCAGAGCGGAGAGCGAGCGGGTCTGTAAAAGCCCGGCCAGCGCGCTATCGATCGTGGTATCGCCGCATGGCCGCACACGCAGGCGCAGCAGCCCATCTTTGCGCGCCTGCGCCACTTGCGGTCCCAGCACCGCGCGCACGGCCTCGGGGCGAAAGCGCGGCTGCGCCAGCGCGGTCAAGGCGCTGAAAGCGGCGCGGCAATCGCCCACACCGCTGCGCAGCACGGTCGCGACGAGCGTCCCGCCGATGACAATGCTCGCCGCCATTGGGTCGAGCATATGGCTCATATCCATCCCTGTCGCCTCGCTCCTTCGCGCTTAGAACGGCACCCGCCGGCTCTGCTTCAGAGGAAGCGGATGCAATTTGCCGCTGTCCGGCAGACCTTTGCCGCCTTGCCCCGGTCTTGAAGGGGTTGCGCCTCGGATTTGCGCAGTTGGCACGCCCTTTGCTGAACCGCTTGGCACACGCCCTCCGTTTCAAGGCGCACCGACCATGAGCTCAACACTGCTAGGCATCCACGGCATGGCACTGGAACTGCGTTCGCAGCGCCTTGGCCTGCTCGCCTCCAACCTCGCCAATGCCGGCACTCCCGGCTACAAGGCGAAAGACATCGATTTCGCGGCAGCGCTGCAGGCACGCACCGGCGGCGCAAGCGAAGACAAGGCCATGGCCGGCGCGACGCGCTACCGTGTGCCGGTCATGCCCAGCCTCGATGGCAACACCGTCGAAATGGCTACCGAACAGACCGCCTTCGCCCAGAATGCCGTGAGCTATTCGGCCACGCTCTCCTTCATTCGCGGCCGGATCGAGACGGTTACCCGCGCGATCAAGGGCGAATAACGATGACCTCCCCGACCAGTCCAAACCCGATGTCGCTGTTCGATGTGGCAGGCCGCGCGATGTCAGCGCAGCTCGTGCGGATGAACGCTTCGGCCTCAAATCTCGCCAACGCTGGCAGTGTCGCCGGAACGGCAGAGGCGGCTTATCGCCCGCTGCGCCCAGTGTTCGCGGAAGAGCTCGACCGTTCCAGCGGGCTCTCCTCGGTGCGCGTCACCGGCGTCTACCGCGCCGATACGGCCCCGATCCGCACGCACGATCCCGATCACCCACTCGCCGATGCCAATGGCGACGTGTGGGCCGCTCCGGTCGATGAGAACGCCGAAATGGTCGAGATGATGGAAAGCGCCCGCCAATACCAGAACGTGGTCGAGGCGATGCAGACCGCCAAGCAACTGATGCTCGAAACGATGAGGATGAAGTGATGACAACAATCAACCCCTATGCCGCTGCAACCGCCGCCCGGTCGGCCAGCTCCGCCGCCACGGCACCTTCGAAAAACTCGTTTGGTTCGCTCGGTGCCAACGATTTCATCAAGCTCCTGACCGCGCAGCTGAGCAACCAGGACCCGACCGCGCCGGTCGACAACAGCCAGATGATTGCCCAGCTTGCGCAGTTTTCCAGCCTGTCCGCCGCCAACAGCAGCAAGGACACGCTGAAGTCTATCGCGGACAAACTCGATACGCTGATCCGCAAGACGGCCTGATTCCAACCCGCTCACAAAGGACAAGCGCATGTCGTTCTACACTTCGCTCAACGGGCTCAAGAACGCCCAGACCGATCTCGGCGTCATCAGCCACAACATCGCCAATGCTGAAACCAACGGCTTCAAGAAAAGCACCATCGCGTTTTCCGATATCGTCGCGGGCAGCGCATTCACCAATCCCAAGCTGGTGCTGGGCATCGGTGCCACGGTCGAGGCGATCAATCAGAACTTTACGCAAGGTCCCGTCGAACAAACCGGCAATGCGCTTGATCTTGTTATCAATGGCGACGGGTTTTTCACCACCAAATCGGCCGTTTCGGGTGACACACTCTACACCCGCAACGGCGCATTCGAGATCGATGACAAGGGCTTTCTTTTGCGCGGCGCGAGCAATCGGCTGCAGGCCTTCCCGACAGATGCCACCGGCACCGTTACCGGCGCCACGCTGCAATCGGTGCAGATTCCCGCAACCAACGCGGCTGGCGCGCAATATGCCGGCGTCACCGTGGGCAAGAACGGGGTCATCACCGCCTCGTATGCCGATGGTACCAACGCGGCGGTCGGCAAAGTGGCGCTTGCCGCGTTCCTCTCTCCGGGTGGGCTGCGCCAGGAAGGTTCGTCAAACTGGACTACCACCGGGCTCTCGGGCACTGCCACTTATGGGGAGCCGGACGCCGGGTTTTATGGCGGCTTGCTCTCGGGCGCACTCGAACGTTCGAACGTGGATCTTTCAGAGGAAATGGTCCGCCTGATCACGGCGCAGCGCAATTTCCAGGCTAACGCCAAGGCGATCGATACGGCCTCGCAAATCTCGCAGACCATTATCAACATGCACAGCTGAGAGTAGCCCTTCATGGACCACCTGATCTACACCGCCTATTCCGGGCTCACCGGCTCGATGGTCAGCCAGCAGGTGATCGCCAGCAACATGGCAAACGCCCAAACCATCGGCTTTCGCGCCGAAATGCTCAATCACCAGCCCACCACCCTGAAGGGCCCGAGCATCGAGGCGCGCGCCATGACCCAGGGCGACGTGCGCGGTGCCAACATGAAGCAGGGCGCGCTGATCGAGACGGGCAATTCGCTCGATGTCGCGCTGAGCGGGCACACCATGCTCGCGGTGCAGGGCACGGATGGCGAGGAAGCCTATACCCGGCGCGGCGATCTGACGGTCGATGCCAGCGGCGTGCTCAGCAACGGCGATGGCCGGCCGGTCATCGGCGATGCTGGGCCCGTCACCGTGCCGCCCGGCGCGAAGATCACGATTGCGCCCGATGGCACCGTGCTGGCGGCCACACCAGAGAACCCCGATCAGCCGCCGCAAGTCGTGGCCAAGCTGAAGCTGGTCAGCACCGCTGGTTCGAAGATCGCAAAGGGGCTCGACGGGCTGTTCCGGGTCATGGGAGGCGGTGCACTTCCGGTGGACGAGGAAGCCAAACTCACCCCCGGCAGTCTCGAACAATCGAATGTCGATCCCACACGCGTGCTGGTCGAGATGGTCGAAGCGCAGCGCCTGTTCGACATGCGCACCAAACTTATCTCCACCGCGCGTGAGCTTGATGAAGGCGGCGCGGGCCTGATGCGCCTCACCTGATCCCCCAATCGCTGAAACCTTAGGATAAAGCCCCATGCCCAGTTCCGCCCTTCACGTTGCCCGCACCGGGCTTGAGGCCCAGGACACGCGGATGCGCGTGATTGCCAACAATCTCGCCAACGTCGGCACCACCGGCTTCAAGCGCGACCGCGCCAACTTCGCCACGCTGGCCTATCAGGATGCGCGGACCGCCGGACAGCAGTCTTCGGGCGAGACGACATATGCCACCGGGCTCAACCTCGGCACCGGCGTCGGCATCCAGTCGACCACCCGGATCGCCACGCAGGGCGGGATGCAGCCCACAGACAATGCGTTCGACCTTGCGCTCGACGGCGAGGGTTTTTTCCAGGTCACGCTGCCGGGCGGGCAGCTTGGCTATACCCGCGCGGGCAACTTCAGCCGCTCGGCCGAAGGCCAGCTGGTGACCGGGCAAGGCTATGTCGTCCAGCCGCCGGTCACGATCCCCGAAGGCGCGGCCTCGATCACCATCGCGCCCGATGGCACTGTCTCGGCCACACTGCCCGGCACCGCAGAGCCTTCGCAGCTCGGCCAGATCACCACGGCGAGCTTCGCCAATCCCGCCGGTTTGCAGGCCGCAGGTGACAACTTCCTGACCGAGACCGCCGCGAGCGGCGCGGCGCAAGTCGGCATCGCGGGTGAGAACGGGCGCGGCCGGGTCCGCCAGGGGGCCCTCGAGGCGTCCAACGTCAACGTGGTCGAGGAGCTGGTCGACATGATCGAGTGCCAGCGCGCCTACGAGGTCAATTCCAAGATGATCTCCGCCGTCGATGAAATGCTCAAGAACGCGAACCAGACACTGTGACCATGCCGAAAGCCCTTGTTATGATGGAAAGCCCTTTCGACCACGCCTTCAAGGCATCCGTAGACGGCAAGCCGCTTGGCCTGCGCATCCTCGCATTCCTGCTGGTCCCCCCAGCCATAGTGCTCGCCATCATCGCGCCAACAACACAGGCGCATGGCCGCCCCGCGCGGCCTGCCGAGGGCTTTGCCCCCGCGATGCCGGTGACGCCCGTGACACGCCCCGCCGATGGCAGCATTTTCAACGTCGCCGCGGGCTATACCGGCCTGGTCGAAGGCCGCCGCGCCCACGCGGTGGGTGATCCGCTGACGATCATGCTCACCGAACAGCTCAGCACCTCCAAGACCGCAGCCTCCAAAACGCAGAAGGCCGGATCGTTCAATGTGGTTCCGCCCACCACCGGGCCGCTTTCGTTCCTCAATCCCAACGCCCTTAAAGCCTCGGGCGGTTCGTCGTTCAACGGTCAGGGCAATGCCTCGCAGACGAGCACACTCGGCGGCGAGCTGTCTGTCACCATCGCCGAAGTGCGGCCAAACGGCACGGCACTGGTCAAAGGGGAAAAGCGCTTGCTGCTAAGCCAGGGCCAGGAATGGGTACAGGTTTCCGGGATCGTGCGCCTCGGCGACATCGATGCCGAAAACCGCGTACGCTCCACCCAGGTGGCCGATGCGCGCGTCACCTACACCGGCAACGGCTCGATCGGCCGTGCGAGCCGGCAGGGCTGGCTGGCGCAGTTCTTCAGCCTGATCAACCCGTTCTGATCATGACCATGCAGCCGGCCAAAACGCGCCCCGCCGCCACCCGCTCCGCGCTGTTGCACGCACGGATGCGTCGTTCTGGCGTTTCCGGCTTGCGCCCGGGCACCACCTCGATCTTGAGCTTGCCTTCCCGTTCGCGGGAGGGGTCGGGGGTGGGCATGTTGCAATGCATACCCCGTACCAAAATGCCCATCCCCGGCTCCCTGCTTTTGCTCGTTGCGGCGCTGCTCGCGCTCCTTCTCGCTCCTACGCCTGCACTCGCTGACCGTGTGCGCGATCTTGGCGCGTTCCAGGGCGTGCGGACCAACCAGCTGACCGGATACGGCGTCGTCGTCGGCCTTGCCGGCACGGGCGACGACAATCTCGACTATATTACGCAGGCCATGCGCGGTGTTTCGGGTCGGCTCGGCGTACAACTGCCGCAGGGCGTTGCCCCGGGCCTCAAGAACGCGGCGGCAGTGCTCATTACCGCCGAATTGCCCGCCTTCTTCAAGCCAGGCCAGCGTATCGACGTAACCGTCTCGACCATCGGCAAGGCCAAGTCCTTGCGCGGCGGTGCGCTCATTCTTGCCCCGCTCTATGGCGCGGACGGCCAGATTTATGCGATGGCACAGGGCAATCTCGCGGTTGGCGGCCTCGGTGTCACCGCCAAGGACGGCAGCCAGCTCACCGTCAACGTCCCCACTGTCGGCCGGATCGCCGAAGGGGCCAGCGTCGAGCGGGCGGTTGCAACCGGCTTCGACAGCAACGAGACGCTGCGCTGGAACCTGTTCACCGCCGATTTCCTCACCGCCAGCCGCGTTCGCGATGCGGTCAACGCGCGTTTCCCCGGCGCGGCCACGGTGGAGGACGGCGTCACGCTCGCCATCCGCCTGCCCGCCAGCACCGACCAGCGCGCGACCATGATGGCCTCGATCGAGATGATCGAGGTGAACCCCGCCGAGACCGCAGCACGGGTCATCGTCAACAGCCGCACCGGCACTGTCGTGATCAACAGCGCGGTGCGCCTTTCGCCCGCCGCGATCAGCCACGGCAAGCTCGTCGTGAAGATCGACGAGAAGAGCCAGGTCTCGCAGCCCGGTCCGCTCAGCCGCGGCCAGACGGCCGTTACCCCGGCAAGCCAGATCACGGTCGAGGAAGGCCAGGCCCACGTCGCGCTGTTCAAGCCCGGTGCCAGCCTCGCCTCGTTGGTCGATGCACTCAACAAGCTTGGCGTCACGCCCTCCGATCTTGTGGCCATTCTCGAGGCGCTCAAACAGGCGGGCGCGCTCAGGGCGGAAATGGAAGTGATATGAGCACGCTCACGCCCCTCCCCGCCGCCGGAAACGCCCCCGCCGCGCCCCAGTCCTCCGATCGCACGCAGCTGCGCAAGGCCGCACAGGGCTTTGAGGCCATCTTCGTGCGCCAGATGCTCAGCGCCGCGCGCGCCGCCAGCCTTGGCGGGAGCGATGCGTTGTTTGGCGGGCAGGCGCAGGAAACTTTTGCCGCGATGCGCGACGAGCGCTTTGCCGAAATCGCGGCGAACTCCGGCGCGTTCGGCCTCGCCAGACAGCTTGAAGGGCAGCTCGCGCGGATGTTGCCCGCTTCCGTCCCCGCTTCCGCCGCCAAGCCTGCCGGAAAGGACTGAACACGATGGCATCAGACCTCCTCTCGATCGGCCTCTCGGGCGCCAAGGCAGCGCGCGTCGCGCTGGATGTGACCGCGCAGAACATCGCCAATGCCGGCACCGACGGCTATGTGCGGCGCAGTGTCGGGCTCGCTGAAGTCGCCTCCACCGGCTACCAGGGCACCGTGCGCGATGTGTCGCTTTCGGGTGTTCGGGTCGACAAGATCGTGCGCAATGCCGACGTTTTCCGCCAGTCCGAAGTGCGGCGCACCGGCTCTGACACCGCGCGCGCCGACGCCGAAGTCAGCGGGATCGGCAATGCCGAAGCCGCGCTCGAGCAATCGGGCGTCTACACCGCGATCACCGGGTTCGAATCAGCGATACAGAAGCTCAACGAGAACCCGGTCGATACCTCGCTGCGGTCCTCAGTCATCGAAGCTGCCCGCACGATGGGATCGACCTTCCGGATCGCTGCCAAGGAAATGGACGCAATCGGCACCGGCCTGCGCTTCCAGGCGTCCGATGGCGTGACCCAGGTGGGCCGGATCGCCGGCGAACTGGCCCGCACCAACTTGCGCCTTGCCCGCGCTGCGGATGCCAGCAGCGACCAGACCGCGCTGCTCGACCAGCGTGACAAGCTGCTCGGCGATCTCAGTCAGTATGGCGACATCTCCGCCACGCTCGCTGCCGATGGCAGCGCCACTGTCACTATGGGCAAAGCGACCACGACCCCGCTAGTCAGCGGCGGCAATACCGCGGCGTTGGCAATGACCACCGCAGCGGACGGCACGATCGGCTTTACACTCGGCGGCGCGCCGCTTTCGCTGACCGGCGGATCGCTTGCGGGCCACGCACTGGCGCTGGACAAGCTGACCCAGCTCCACGGCGATCTGGACAATCTGGCCAAGGGCATCGTCAAGACGGTAAACAATGTGCAAACCGCCGGCACCGCACGCGACGGCAGCCCCGGGGCCGATCTGCTCGCTGGCACAACCGCCGCGACCATTGGCCTTGCGACCAGTGACCCGGCCAAGATTGCGACTGCGCCTGCCGGTGCGCTGCCAAACAGCCGAGATGCCGGCAATCTCGATGCGCTGCGCGCCGCGCTGAACACCGCCGATCCGGCGGGCAAGATGGACGCGATCCTGTTCGATGTCTCGTCCACCGTCGCCGGTCGCACCGTCACACGCGATGCGCTCTCCACAATTTCGGACGCGGCCAAGACCGCGCTCACGGCGCAGACCGGGGTCGATCTCGATACTGAGGGTGTCAATCTCGTGCGCTACCAGCAGGCGTTTCAGGCATCGGGCCGGGTCATGCAGGTGGCATCGACGATCTTCGATTCGCTGCTCCAGATCCATTAGGGACGCGAGAGGACCAGGCCATGACCATCTTCGCCACCAGCACCAGCGCGTTCTTCGATCGCTCCACGCAGAGCCTCAGCTCACTGCGCGGGCAGGCCGAAGCGCTGCAGAACCAGATCGGCTCGAACAGCAAGCTGACCAAGTCTTCAGACGACCCCCTCGCTGCCTCCTTGCTGCGCGGGCTCGCGCGCCAGGAGGCTCTGGGCACAGTCGATGCCGCGGCGGCCAACCGCGCCACCACCGATCTCAATTTTACCGACGCCGCGCTCAACCAGTTCGCGAATTACGTGACGCGCGCGCAGGAACTCGCGACACAGGCCGCCTCCAGTCTACTCCCTGCGGCGCAGCGTGCCAGCATCGGCACCGAATTGGCGCAGATACACACCAGCCTTGTGAGCCTCGCCAACACCCGCGACAGCGCCGGCCATGCGCTGTTCGGCGGCGACAGCGCAGGCGATGCCTATCGGATCAATGTCGCGACCGGCGCGGCCGAATACCTCGGTACGGGCTCGGCCGGGGAGCTTTCGCTGGGCGACGGCCAGTCGGTCAGTCGCACCCTCACCGGTCCCGAATTCCTGACCTTCAAAGATTCGGCCGGCAACCCGACCGACCTGATGACGGTGATCAAGTCGCTTTCCGATGCGCTGAGCGGCGGCGCGGCCGGCACGGCCGGTGTCGCCAGCACCGCGCTTGGTGCTCTGAGCAATGGACTTGATGCGATCACCACGGCGCAGACCGTGGTCGGCTCGCGGCTTAGTTGGATCGATATAAGCACCGAGCGCCAGCAGACCATGAGCGAGGCGCGCAATTCCGAACAGTCCGAAATCGGTTCGCCCGATCTGGCTTCGGCGCTGGCAAAGCTTTCGGAGCTTTCGACAGTTTTGCAAGCCAGCCAAGCCAGCTTCTCCAAGCTCGCCAACCTTTCGATCTTCGACGTTCTGCACTAGAACGCCAGGGAACCACACACCATGTATGCTGCAATCGGTATCGTCGTCCTGCTGGTGATGGTGTTCGGGGGCTTCGCCATTACCGGCGGCGCGCTCGGCCCGGTGATGGAGGCCATTCCCCACGAAATGCTGATCATCGGCGGTGCCGCACTCGGCGCCGTGATCGCGGGCAACTCGCTGCACGAGTTGAAAGCGCTCGGCGGCGGCTTCGGCAAAGTGTTCAAGGGGCCAAAGCACTCCAAGCAGGATCACATCGATGCGATCGTGCTGTGCACGCGCCTCATGAAGATCCTGCGCAGCGACGGCCCGGTGGCGCTGGAAAGCCACGTGACCGATCCGGCCAACTCCCCGATTTTCGCCGAGTTCCCCAAGATTATCGCCAACAAACCGCTCGTCGGGCTGATCTGCGATGCGCTGACGCTGATCGTCGTCTCCTCGGGCACGCTCGAAGTCCATGCGGTCGAGGACGTGATGGACAATGCGATGAAGACCCATTTCCACGAAATGAGCGAACCACAGCACGCGCTGCAGAACCTTGCGGACGCGCTCCCTGCGCTCGGCATCGTCGCGGCGGTGCTCGGCGTGGTCAAGACCATGGGCTCGATCGACAAACCGCCGTCGGTCCTCGGCGCGATGATCGGCTCGGCGCTCGTCGGCACGTTCATGGGCGTGCTGCTCGCGTATGGCATCGTCGCACCGCTGGCCGGACGGCTCAAGCAGGTGCTCGATCAGGACGAGATGATCTTTCAGGCGGTCAAGCAGGTAATCATCGCCAGCCTCCACGGCTGGCCGCAGCCGCTGGTCGTCGAAAGCGCGCGTTCCGGGCTGGGCCACGCGTTCCGCCCCGGTCTTTCGGAGCTTCTCGACGCACTGCGCGGAAGGTAACCCGTGGCGAAGGCACCAAAGGGCCGCAACGAGCCGGTCCGGCCGATCATCGTCAAGAAGATCACCGTTGTCGCAGCCGGCCACCACGGCGGCGCGTGGAAAGTCGCCTATGCCGACTTCGTGACCGCGATGATGGCGTTTTTCCTGCTGATGTGGCTGCTGGGCGCGACCACCGAGAAGCAGCGCAAGGGCATCGCCGACTATTTTACACCCACTCTCGTCAAGATGAAGGAAGGCAGCGCAGGGTCCTATGGCCTGCTCGGCGGCTCCTCGCTCACCGATGCCGACAACTACCAGTTCCGCGCCGGGCAGACCGGCACCAAGACGCTGACAATCCCGCGCGATGCCACCGGGGGGGCCAAGGACGGCGGCACCAAGGCCAAGCGCACCGCCAGCCTGCAGCAGCGCCTTCAGCAGAAGATGGCGGCCAGCGCCACCTTGCGCAAGCTCTCGCACCAGGTCCATGTTTCGCAGACACCCGAGGGCATCCGCATCGATCTGCTCGATGATGCCAAGTTTTCGATGTTCCGGCTCGGCACGACGCTGCTCACGCCCGAGGCGGGCGAACTGCTGCGCGCGATCGGTGCGGCCGTGGCCACCGATGCCTCGGCGCTGACCGTGCGCGGCCATACCGATTCGCTCCAGTGGAGACCCGGCGATCCAGCCAACAACTGGTCGCTCAGCGCGGGCCGCGCCGAAACCACGCGCCAGGCCCTGATGAAAAGCGGTGTGAACGAGAAGCGTTTCCGCCGCATCGAAGGCGTCGCCGATCAGGAACCCCTGATCGCCGACAGCCCGACCGACCCCCGCAACCGCCGGATGTCGATCCTGCTGATGAACTGAACGTTTCCTTCGCCGCAGAAGGAACCCGCGAAACGCCTTGCACCGAATACCCCAGCCCGCCTAGCCTCCCCGCGCAGCCTGCTCGCCCGAGCAGGGAAAATCATGGGGATCGGCGATGCGGAAACGGGTTGCAGGGAATGTCTGCCTGATGCTGGCAGCGGCGCTGGCCGTCGCAATGCCCGCCGCCGCCTCCACACTCATTGCCGGCGCAGTAGTCTATGACGGTTCGGGCGGGCCCGAACAGCGCGTGGCGGTGCGGATCGAGGGCGACCGGATCGCGGAGGTGGGCACGCTGAGCCCGCGCGCGGGCGAGACTGTGATCGACGCGGCTGGCCTTGCGCTCGCGCCTGGTTTCATCGACGCGCATAGTCACCACGATGTGGGCGGTTATGCTGATCGGGGTATGGCACTGCTGCTCACACAAGGCGTCACCACGATCGTCGTCGGGCAGGACGGCGGCAGCGAAGGACCCTTTGCCGAAGTCGCCGCCAAGTATGCCGCACGGCCCGCCGCGGTCAATGTCGCGGCCTATACTGGCCACGGTTGGCTGCGTGATATGGCTATGGGCACGGACTACAAGCGCATCGCCCATCCCGCAGAAGTGAGCCGCATGCAGCAGCTCCTCGCGGATGACCTCAAGGCCGGATCGCTCGGGCTTTCCAGCGGGCTCGAATACGACCCGGGCATCTATTCGGACCACGCGGAACTGCTCGATCTCACGCGCACCGCGGCGGCGGGTGGCGGGCGCTATATCAGCCATATACGCAGCGAGGACGTGGCCTTCGATGCCGCGCTCGATGAACTGCTGGATCTTGGCGAGAAGACCGGCATTCCGGTGCAGATCTCGCACATGAAGCTTGGCATTGCAGATCGCTGGGGCCAGGCCAAGACGGTCTTGGCCAAGCTCGATGCTGCGCGTGCGCGCGGGATCAACGTCACCGCCGACGTCTATCCCTACGAATACTGGCACTCGACACTCACCGTGCTGTTCCCGAAGCGCGACTTCACCGACCTTACCGCGGCGCGCTTCGCACTCACGCACCTGACGACGGCCGAAGGTATGTTGATCGACTTCTATGCGCCCGAGCACGCCTTCGAAGGCAAGACGATCGCCCAGATCGCGGCGCAACGCGGCGAGGAGCCTGCGGCGACCTATCTCTGGCTGATCCAGCGGGCAGAGGCCTGGTCGAAAGCCCACCCCGAAGCGAAAGATGCCGAAGCGGTGATCGGCACCGCCATGGCACCGGGTGATGTCGCCGATTTTCTCGCTTGGCCGCACAGCGTGGTCTGCTCCGATGGCATGATTGGGTCTCACCATCCGCGCGGCGCGGGCAGCTTTGCCAAGATCCTGCGGCTTTATGTGCGCGAGCAGCACAGGCTGAGCCTGCCGGAAGCAATCCGCAAGATGAGCGGGCAGACGGCCGAACAGCTCGGTCTCGCCGGCCGAGGTTTCGTGCGGCCGGGGTACAAGGCCGATCTCGTGCTGTTCGATCCGGAGACGATCACCGACCATGCCGTGGTGGGCGATCCTTCAGCCTTGGCGACGGGCGTTTCCCGCGTCTTCGTCGGCGGCCAGCTCGTCTATGCCGATGGCAAGCCCACCGGAACCTGGCCCGGTCGCTTCCTGAAGCGGGGCGAACCCTGATCTGCCGCGCGCTTTGTGCCAAAAAACCCGGCGATCCCTGTTGAGGATCGCCGGGCAGTTTTGCACCCGGTGGAGGCGGGCGTTGGGGGGAGGGTGAAGCTTAACGCAGCAGCGAAAGCACGTTCTGCTGGCTCTGGTTGGCCTGCGCGATCATCGCTGTCGAAGCCTGGCTCAGGATCTGGGCCTTGGCCATCGCCGTCGTTTCAGCCGAATAATCGGTGTCCTGAATGCGTGAACGGGCGTCCGACAGGTTGGTGATGTTGTCGTTCAGGTTGTTGACGGCCGATTCCAGACGGTTCTGACCGGCACCCAGCGTCGCACGGGTCGAGCTGACGTTGGCGAGCGCGCTGTCGACGTTGTCGATCGTGGTCGAGGCGTTGGCGGCCGACGACACGTCGAGCGCCTGGGTGGCCGCCGACGCGCTATAGGCCGTCAGCGTGCCGCCAAACAGCTTGGTGCCGTTGAACGCCTTGCTCACGATATCGACCGTATCGCCGGTGTTGGCACCGGTCTGGATCGAGAACTTCTTGTCGTCCGTACCGGCAGCGGCAGGAGCCGCGCCGACCGTGTTGAACACGGCCTGGCCGTTGAACTTGGTGTTGTTCAGCACGTCCGAGATCTGGGCGTTGAGGTTGCCGACTTCCGACTGCATCGCATCGCGGTCAGACTGCTGATAGGTGCCCGACTTCGATTGCACGCCGAGTTCGCGAACACGCTGCAGCATGTTGGTGACTTCGTTGAGCGCGCCTTCCGCGGTCTGCGCCAGCGAAATGCCATCGTTGGCGTTGCGCACGCCCTGGCTCATGCCCTTGATCTGCGAGGTCATCGTGGTGGCGATGGCGAGGCCGGCGGCGTCGTCCTTGGCGCCGTTGATGCGCTTGCCGGTCGAAAGGCGCTCCATCGACATGCTGGCCATTTTGGACGCCATGTTCGAACTGTTGGCCGCCTTGATGGCGCCGATGTTGGTATTGATAACCGCCATGTCTTGTCTCCAGTGAGAGGGGTCGTTCCCCGTATGACGCCGGTCGGGGATCGACGCGGCAGCCACGGCAAAGACCGGCAGATCGTTGCCGGTTTTAAGGGGGGGTGCGGCAGCGAACTGCCGGGTATCAGGCTTTACCCCTAGTATTAGCACGGAGCTTAAAGTTCCGACCCGCTTGACGTTTTCGCGCGACAAAAGGCCAGCCGCGATGGTTAACACAGGGCTTGGAATTATGAACACGGATCGGGCCGCACTGCTGGCCGCACGGACTCCCGCAGCGCACACGGGGGGGCAGCACACCGCCTTGCTGCAGCGCGCACAGTCGGTGCTGAGCAGTTTCTGCCCCGCGGGAACTACATCTCTACGCGGATCAGACGAGCAGTCCGCCCCCGGACTGTTTGATCGCACCGTCGTTCTGGCGCGGGGCGAGACTTGCCGGATCCAGCGCGGCAACGGCGGCCGCCACGATCTTACCTACGCTGACAGCGCCGATCCCGCCGTGCTCGCCGCGCTGATTGCTTGTGCCGCCCCTCCGGGCAGCCCGGTCGCTGCCGATCCGGAAAGCCTTTCGGTGCTCGCGCTGGCGGAGCGGCTCGCTGTCAGCGAGATTCCCGTGCTGATCAATGGCCCCACCGGTACCGGCAAGGAGGTCCTGAGCCGCTTCATCCACATGCGTTCGCCGCGCGCTGCCGCGCCGTTCATCGCCATCAATTGCGCCGCCATGCCCGAAACGATGCTTGAGGCCATGTTGTTCGGCCATCAAAAGGGCGCGTTTACCGGTGCCAATGCCGCCGCTGAGGGCTTCTTCCGCGCCGCACACGGCGGCACGCTGCTGCTCGACGAAATTGCCGAGATGCCGCTTTCACTCCAGGCCAAGCTGCTGCGCGTGCTACAGGAGGGCGAAGTGGTGCCATTGGGCGCGACCAAGCCGGTCAAGGTCGATGTGCGCGTGATCGCCTGCGCCAACCGCGATCTGCCGAGCGAAGTCGAGGAAGGCCGTTTCCGTGCCGACCTGTTCTACCGGCTTAACGTATTTCCGCTCGAGCTGTGCGCGCTGTGCGAACGCCCGGCCGATATCGCCCCGCTCGCGTTCGCCATGATGCTGCGGCATGTGCCGCACCATGGGCCCTCGGGCCGCGCCGTGCCGTGGCTCAGCAAAGGCGCGATCGCCCTGCTCGAAGCCCACGCATGGCCCGGCAATGTGCGCGAGCTTGAAAACGTGATGCGCCGCGCGCTGCTTCTGGCCGGCGATGCCGATGAAATCGGTGTGCAGCATATTGCCTTCGATCGCCCGGTGCGTGTTGCGGGCGAAACTTCGCTTGCCGCACCGACCGCGCCGGGCACGACCGGTGCGAAACTCTCCAACATCGTCCAGCTTTCGGAAACGCGCGCGATCCTTGCCGCGCTCGATTCCTGCGGCGGCAGCCGCGTTGCCGCCGCGCGCAAGCTCGGCATTTCCGAACGCACCTTGCGCTACCGTCTCGCCGAATTCCGCGAGAACGGTATCGCTGTGGCCGGTAGCCGGCGATGAGCGGCATTGGAGCCCTTGGGGGAGGCATCGGCGGGGCCGGGGGGCTCCAGCAGATCATGGCGCTGCGCCAGCAGATCATCGATCGCTCGCAGCTCCTCCAGCAAGTCCGCACGCCCGAAGCAGCCGCAGCAAATGCGACTGCGCCTGCCGCCGAGACGCCGCAGAACGGCTTCACCAGCGCACTCAAGTCCGCACTCGACGGCGTGAACACGGTGCAGGGCAAAGCCGACGCGCTGAGCGAAGGCTATGACAAGGGCGAGGTCACCGACATCGCCAAGGTCATGCTTGCCCGCCAGGAGGCCGGCGTAGCCTTCGAGGCGACACTGCAAGTGCGCAACAAGCTGCTCACCGCCTACCAAGACATCATGCGGATGGGGGTCTGATAAATGGCTGATGGCGCAACATCCTCTGCTCCGGCACCCAGCCTATCGCTGCTTGCCCCGCTCACCGACCCGGCGGGCGGGGGCATGCTCTCGCGCACGGGCGCCTTCCTCGGCCAGCCACCGGTGCGCCGTGCGCTGCCCTTGCTGGCTGGCGTTTCCGCCGCCGGGCTTACTGCGATGCTGTGGATGGCCATGGCCCCCGCGCCGCAGCGAATCCTCTACAGCGACCTCAGCGACAGCGAGCGCGCAGGTGTCGCCTCAGCGCTCGACAAGGCCTCGATCGCCTACACCATCGACAACGCCACCGGTGCGGTCACCGTGGGCGAGAACGATCTCTACAAGGCGCGTATGGTTGCCGCCTCCGATGGCGCGCTCGCCACCCCCGAAACCGGCGCGCAGATGCTCGACAAACTGCCGATGGGCTCCAGCCGCACGATGGAAGGTGAGCGCATGCTGGCCGCGCGCGAGCGCGAGC
>JBJXEK010000129.1:0-5624 GCA_046155055.1 Novosphingobium sp.
CCGAGTAGATCGGCACGCTGAGCGAAGGCTCGACCGTGAGCAGGCGCTTTGGCGCGATGAAGGCGTTGGGTCCCTGCCTGAGGAACTCGGTGTAGGTCGCCGTGCCCGAAAGGCTGGGGAGGCCTGGCGCGCGCGCGATTGGCACGCCTTCATCGGTGGCGCGCTGGTTGGCCCGCGCGGCAGCAAGGTCCGGGTTGGTCGCATAAGCCGCAGCCAGCGCGCCCTGCAGATCATCGGCGCGGGCCACAGAGATGCAAGTCCCGGCGGTCGTCGTCATGGCCAGCGCCAACAGCGCCGGGCCAGCGGCAAACCTGCGTAGGGAAGTGCGGATCATAAGGTTCAGAAGCTCCACTGCGGGCGCGCCGCGAAGGCCGCCAGCGGGGCAAAATCGGCTTCCGCTAGAACGGTGAGCACCAGTGCATCGCCTACCTTGCGGCCCAGCGCCAGCCGGGTCACGCCCCGCTCCACCACGCCGGTCACCAAACGGCCCTCCGGGGTGAGTACGCCTGCCAATGCAGCTGGAACATCTTCGATCGCGCCGTCGATCAGAACCAGCGAATGCGAGCTGCTTGCGGACCAATCGCCGGTTGCGGCGCAAAGGGTTACTCTGTCGCAAAGATGCTCTGCCAGCGCGGCAAGATAGCCACCGGGCGCGCCGATCACGAGCACGGTGTCGTCCGCGATGGGCTGCGCGGCAGTGAGCATCTGGCCGTAGGTCAGCGCCGGGGCCAGTACTGAACCATCGTCCAGCACGATCGCGCGATCTGCATAAGCAACCGCGCGGCGGGCCTCGGGGACAAAGTCTTCGCGCGGCACGGCGAGGAAGGCGGCCAGGATCGGCATATCGTTGATACCGCTTACGCGCAGCTGGCTGTCGATCATCGCGCGGCGGGCCGCCGCGGTTCCAGCGTCAGCCGTCCCTGCTTCGGCGGTTCCTGCGCGTTCTTCCACTACCGTCATGAAAACCCTCACTTGCGAGCCGGACTGCATCGCTCAGAAAACCGGCACAATCTAGATCGTGGCGTTTGCCGCCAAGTCCTCTTTGGCCCTTAGAATATCGTCTGGGGCGCGCCAAGCGCTTTGCATGACGCTGGTCGATGGCTAAACCCCTATTGATCGAAAGCGTTGATCGAAAGCGTTCAACGAAAGGGCCTGCCGACTGCAGACCCGAAACAGCGGGAAGGAAATGGGCCATGGCTGAAATGACGACGATCCGCGAGGAGGACCTCATCGAAAGCGTGGCCGACGCGCTGCAGTACATCAGCTACTTCCACCCGATGGACTACATCCGCGCGCTGGGTGAAGCCTACAAGGCCGAAGCCGGCCCGGCCGCCAAGGATGCGATTGCGCAGATCCTCACCAACAGCCGCATGTGCGCCGAAGGGCACCGCCCGCTCTGCCAGGACACCGGCATCGTCAATGTCTTCGTGAAATGGGGGCAGGATTGCAGGCTGGAGAGCGACAAGAGCTTGCAGGATGTTGTCGATGAAGGCGTACGCCGCGCGTATCTCGATCCCGAAAACAAGCTGCGCGCCTCAGTGCTGGCGGACCCCGCCTTTACCCGCCGCAACACCCGCGACAACACGCCGTGCGTTCTGCATGTCGAGATGGTGCGCGGCAAGACCGTCTCGGTCGATGTCGCGGCCAAGGGCGGCGGCAGCGAGAACAAGTCCAAGTTCAAGATGATGAACCCCAGCGATTCGATCACCGACTGGGTGCTGGAGATGCTGCCGCAAATGGGTGCGGGCTGGTGCCCGCCGGGCATGCTCGGCATCGGCATCGGCGGCACGGCGGAACACTGTGTGCTGCTTGCCAAGCAAGCGCTGATGGAGCCAATCGACATGGCGCAACTCAAACTGCGCGGGCCCCGGAACGATATCGAGGCGCTGCGCATCGAAATCTTTGACAAGGTCAACGCGCTCGGCATCGGTGCGCAGGGGCTGGGCGGGCTTTCCACCATCCTCGACGTGAAGATCATGGATGCGCCGTGCCATGCCGCGGGCAAGCCGGTCGCGATGATCCCCAATTGTGCCGCCACCCGCCACGCACACTTCACGCTCGATGGCTCGGGCCCGGCCTTCCTAGAAGCGCCCAAGCTCGATGAATGGCCCGATGTGCACTGGACGCCCGATGCCGCGGCCAAGCGCGTCGATCTCGACGCTCTGACCGCCGAGGAGGTGCAGAGCTGGAAGCAGGGCGACCGCCTTCTGCTCAACGGCAAGATGCTCACCGGCCGCGATGCTGCGCACAAGCGCATCCAGGACATGCTGGCAAAAGGCGAGCCGCTGCCGGTCGATTTCAAGGGCCGGGTGATCTACTATGTCGGCCCGGTCGATCCGGTGCGCGAGGAAGTCGTCGGTCCCGCCGGACCCACCACCGCCACGCGCATGGACAAATTCTCCGACATGATGCTCGATCAGGGTCTGCTCGCCTCGGTGGGCAAGGCCGAGCGCGGCGTGGCCGCAACCGATTCCATCGCCAGGCATAAGTCGGCCTATCTCATGGCGGTGGGCGGCGCGGCCTATCTCGTTTCGCGCGCGATCAAGCAGTCGAAAGTCGTCGGCTTTGCCGATCTCGGCATGGAAGCGATCTACGAGTTCACCGTGGAGGACATGCCGGTGACGGTTGCGGTCGATTCGACCGGGCAGAACGTGCACCAGCTTGCCCCGCTGGTGTGGAAGAAGAAGATCGCGGAGGAAGGGCTTTTGCCTGCCTGAGCACCATGGCTCTCGTTCGACCAACGGCAGACTGGGTTCGACTGTCCGGCTGGTGCCAAGGCGCCTGCCTGGAGTAGCATAAGCCGATGGCCACCCATCCCGATGCCCTGAGCGAGCTGCCGCCGCGCCCGCATGTGCCGGCGCGGCAGGTGTTGCTATCGGCGTCCGCGCTGTGGCTGACCTACTTTCTGTTGATCACCGTGCGCGGTGTGGTGGTCGATATGGGCGAATTTCACGAACTTCTGTGGCGGCGCGCGCTTGTCACCATCGCCGGGATCGCGATCACCCTGCTTGTGTGGCCGGTGCTGCGCCGGTTTGACGGGCGCAGCAGCGCGCTGCGGATTGCGGTGGCGCTGGTCATCATGCTGCCCGCCGCGCTCGCGCTGGCGGCGATCAATCAGCAGTGCTTCGCGCCGGTCGAGCAGAAACTGATCGAGCGCGAGGCGAAGAAGGCGCAGGCCCAGGCCGAGGCTGCCGCCAAGGCGATCCGCGCCGGCCAAGGCGCAGGTGCAGGTTCAAATACGGCCGGACCGATACCAACCATACCCATCGTGCCGACGGTGCGCGTTCGGCATGATGTTTCGGGCAATGTGCTGATCGATGTCGCCGATCCGCCACCCGTCCCCTCGCTTCTGTCGGAACCACCAGAGCCTCCCGCCCCGCCTGCGTCCCCAAAAGTGTCGCGCGCGAACAAGGCACCCCCGCTGCCGGCCACCGCCGACCCGTCCGAAGCTGAAGAAGATCCGGAAGCCGACAGTCTGATCACCGCGCCCGGCGGCGTCTCGATCTTGCGCCGCGCCGATGGCACAGCAGAAATCCGCGTCGGTAACCGGATCGTGGTAACCGATGTGGACCATGCCGATGAAGTGGCCGAAGATCTCGCCGACGCCAGGCGCGATATCGCGCGCGCGCACCAACTGGCCCGTCAGGCCTCCGAAGATGCGCAGGCGGCCTTGGCCGATACGCTCCGCCATGACGTATTGCGCAGTCTGGCGGACGAAGGCCTGATTCCTGAAGCTCAGGTGCCGCCTGCCCCGCCGGGCACTGCCCCCCGTCCGCCCCGCGCCCGCCATGCGGCGGCTCGCCCAAAGCCATTCCGTCCGGCTCCGGCGGTGAAGGCCGCGCCCACCAGCTCGTCGCCCGTCCCGGGTTCCTCGCCCGCCAGCGAACCGGCAGTGGTGGTGGCCACTGCCCCCCCCGCATCCGAACTTCCGCCGCAGCTGGCCAGCGTCGTCATCCGCAAGATGATCGAGGATGAGGGCCTGTGGAAGCAGCTCACAGATGTCGCGCTCGGCCGCTATTTCCTGCTGATCGCGTGGGCTGCGCTCTATGTCGCGCTCGGCAATGCCGAAGTGGCGCGTGCGTCCGAACGGCGCGAGGGCGAATACAAGCGCGCGGCCAAGGCGGCGGAGCTGCGCTCGCTGCGCTATCAGGTCAATCCGCACTTCCTGTTCAACACGCTGAACTCGCTGTCCGCGCTGGTCATGGTCGGCCGCAGCGAGCAGGCGGAGAAGATGATCCAGACGATTTCCAGCTTTTATCGTCACAGTCTCGCGGGCGATCCCACTGCCGATGTACCACTGGCCGACGAGATTGCGCTGCAGCGCCATTATCTCGAGATCGAAACCGTGCGCTTCCCAGAGCGGCTGGTCTGCGAATTCGATGTCCCTGAAGCGCTGGAAAATGCCTGCGTGCCGGGCATGATCCTTCAGCCACTGGTCGAGAACTCGATCAAGTACGGTGTTTCCGCGAGTACCCGGCCTGTCACGATCCGCATTGCAGCGGAGGAAGCGGGCGGCATGTTGGTGATGACGGTGGCCGATGATGGTCCGGGCAAGAGCGGGCAGCAGGGCGGCACCGGCATTGGCCTTGAAAACGTGCGCAGCCGGCTGGCTGCGAGGTTTGGCGATCTGGCGCGAGTCGAAAGCGGCTCGCTGCCTGCGGGGGGCTATGCCACGGTGCTGACCATCCCGATCGTTCGGGCTGGCTGCGATTAAGGGTAGGGGGCTCTATGCGCACACTCATTGTCGATGATGAACCGCTTGCGGTGGAGCGCATGCAGATCCTCTGCGCGCGGATCCCGGCGCTCTCTGTGGTCGGCACCGCCAGCGACGGCGCCGCTGCGCTGCGCCTGTGCGAGGCGCTTGCGCCCGAACTCGTGCTGCTCGACATGACGATGCCCGAAGTCGACGGGATCGGCGTCGCCCGCGGGCTGGCCAAGCAGTCTCCCCGCCCAGCCGTCATTTTCGTGACCGCGCACGATCACTTCGCGGTCGAGGCGTTCGATCTCGATGCGGTGGACTATGTCCTCAAGCCCGTGGCGCAAGACCGGCTCGAACGCGCGGTCGAACGCGCGCTCGCTCGGCAGGACACAACCGTACCCGCCGCCGCCGAAAGCCCATGGATCGAGGAGTTCTGGGTGCCTCACCGCAGCGAACTCGTGCGCATCGCGGCGGGCGATATCGACCGGATCGACGCAGAGCGCGACTATGTGCGGCTCCACGTTGGCCAGACTGGCAGCACGCGCAGCTACCTCCTGCTCCACACCATCCAGCGCCTCGAAGATCGGCTCGATCCGGACCGATTCATCCGCCTCCACCGCTCCACCATCGTGCGGCGTGATCGGATCGCGGGCCTGAAGCATGACGGCCTCGGTGTATGGTCAGCCCAGCTAGTCGATGGCGAGCTGCTGCGCATCGGACGGACGTATCTGGCGAAGGCCAAGGCGATGGCGGGGCGTTAGGCCCTGGGCGCAATCCGCCGGTAGCTCAGCGCTTCGGCCACATGCACCCGCCCGATCGTCTCCGCGCCCGCCAGATCGGCGATCGTGCGCGCCACGCGCAGCATGCGGGTGTAGCCGCGCGCGGAGAGGCGCATCGCTTCAGCCGCTTGCGCAAGGAGCTTGCG
>JBJXEK010000130.1:0-7970 GCA_046155055.1 Novosphingobium sp.
GCCTCGTGGAGCAGATTGTCATTCATCGCGAGCGCGGCGCGCACGAGGCGGGGATCGTAGGTGGGAAGGCTGGCCATTGCGCCCCGCAACAAACACGGTGACGCAGCGCAATCAAGCGTTAGTCTGCATCAGCGCAACCAGAAGGGATCGGCATTGAACAAACCCCGCGGCCTCAATTTCTGGATGGTGCTGGCGCTGTGCGTGGGCAACATGATCGGCTCGGGTATCTATCTGCTTCCCGCGACGCTCGCGCCTTTGGGCACAAATCAGCTTTATGGCTGGCTGGTCACCATCGGCGGCGCGACGTGCCTTGCCGCCGTGTTTGCGCGGATGGGCGCGAAGCTGCCGATTGCAGGCGGGCCTTATGCTTATGCGCAGGCGGCGTTCGGGCCGTTTGCCGGGTTTGCGGCGGCATGGAGCTACTGGATCATGTGCTGGGCGGGCAATGGCGCGATTGCAGTGGCAGTGGTGAGCAATCTCAGCCTCGTTATGCCGTGGATCAGCCAGACCGAGGGCGTGCCAGCGCTGCTGGCGGTTGGCTGCGTTTGGCTGATGACCTGGATCAACATTCGCGGGGTGCGCGCGGCGGGGGCGTTTTCGGTGGTGACAACCACGCTCAAGCTGATGCCGCTGGTCTTGCTGATCGGCCTTGCACTGTGGTTAACGCTCAGCGGCACACCGCATGTGGTCCAGCCGCCAGTCAGTATTGCCCCGGGGGCGATTGCTGCAGCAGCAGGGCTTACGTTCTGGGGCTTCCTCGGCCTTGAATCCGCGACCGTGCCGGCGGGCAAAGTGGAGAACGCCGCGCGCGTGGTGCCGCTGGCCACGCTGGTCGGCGTGGTGCTGACTGGCGCAGTGTACCTTGGCATCAGCCTCGCGTTCTGGGCCTATATGCCGCAAGACCTGGCGGCCGCCTCGCCCGCGCCGGTGGCGGATTTTCTTGGCCGCACCTTCGGCAGCAGCATGGCTTCGGTCGTCGCAGTGTTCGCCGCGATCAGCGCGTTCGGCGCGCTCAATGGCTTCATCCTTTTGCAAGGCGAGATGCCGCAGGCGATGGCGCGCGGCGGGGTGTTTCCGGCATGGTTTGCAGCTGACGGCGCGCGCGGCACTCCGGTGCGCGCGCATGTCGTCTCCTCGATCCTGCTATCGGCGGTGACCTTGCTCAATTTCGGGCGCGGCATGGGCGATCTGTTCCAGTTCATCGCATCGATCAGCCTCGCCGCCGGGATGCTGTCGTATTTCATGAGCATGCTGGCCGCGATCCGCCTACTGCCGCAGGAGCGCGGACTGACGGTGCTGGCACTGACCGGCGCGGCGTTCATCGGCTGGGCAACCTGGGGGCTGGGCGCAAGCGCCGTCGGCTATGGCGCCGGGCTCGTGCTGGCGGGGGTGCCGGTTTACTGGGCGGTGCGGCGATCCGGCGCCGAAACTATTGCGCCGGCATAGGCCGACCGCGCCATAACCAGCGCGGCATAGAACACCACGAGGATCACCAGCCAGCGCAGCGCTTCGACCGGCATGCTCTTCACCACAAACGCGGCGATCAGCACCGCAGGAATGCCGCCGAGCGCGATGCCCGTCGCGACGCGCAGATCGATCTTGCCGATAAGCACGTGGCGCGTGCTGACGCTCAAGCCCGCAATGCCCGCTGCGCCCGCCATGATCGGGAACGCCAGCTTCGGGTCCATGCCCATCAGGCTGAGCATGATCAGCGTGGGCGCATAATTGCCGATGCCGAAATTGAGCAGCATGCCGAACACCAAGTTGGCGGCAATCGCCAGGATCATCAGGTTGGGGGGGAGCGATGTGGCGGCGCCGCCGCCGGGCATCATGTGCAGGTTGATCAGCGTGTAGATACTGGCGGCTATGATCAGCGCCAGCGCGGCAAGCGCCTGAACCATCCAGACTTGCGCTTTGGCAACCAGCGGCACGCCCATAAGCCCGCCGCAAAGCACCGCCACAACGCACCCGGCGAGCAGCACCGGATCGACCAGCACGCCGAGCAGAATCAGAAAAATGATCGCCTGCATGGTCGCTGGAAAAGTCAGGCCGACGATCATGGTGCTGGGGATCAACTGATCGGGCACCATCCGGCGGAATTTCAGCCAGGCCATCGTGGGGGCCATTGAGCCGATGCCGAGCGTGTCGAAAAAATTGGTCACTGCGCCCAGCACCATGCCTTCGGCGCTGGGGACTGCGCGCTGGCGGAACGCTGCACGCAGCAGCACGCCGAGAAACAGGAGCGCCCCCATCAGCAAAGGAATGAGCAGCACAGTCAGCATGGTGTTCCCCCGTCAACCCTGATTGTGGGTAACGGAATCGGGCCTTCAGGCAAGTCGCAAGATCCGTATGCAAAAAGTCGCAGCGATCATGGCTGCACGAACGACGGAATGAGCCGTTGCGGGCTCAATGCAGCGCCTCCCGGACCACCTGGTGGCTGCGGCTGACGATGGCCTCCGCCGGCATCGGTTAGGCAGTGCAGCGCAGGCATGTATAAACGCAAAGTTAACTTCGCTTGCTCACGTCTTGGAGAGGCGCCGGAGACAACAGGTTTATCGTGACGATGCTCAAAAATCCACTAGCCTTATCCGCCATTCTTTGGCCATCAACGCTGCGGCTGGCCCTCGATACAGGCCGCTCATCGGCCCGTGCGATGCGGCTGGAACCCTGATCGGTGGACTGCTCCGCCCGTCCCCACATCGACACAGTGCACGACGAGGACGAGCGGCTTCGCGCGCTGCACCAGCTTGAAATCCTTGATTCAGATCCGGAATTGCCGTTCGAAACAATTGTCGACCTGATCCGCGACGTGCTCAAAGTGCCGATCTGCGCGGTGTCCCTCATCGATCACGACAGGCAGTGGTTCAAGGCGATGCGCGGCCTGGCCGTGTCGGAAACTCCGCGCAGTATCTCGTTCTGCACCCATGCCATTCAGCAGGACACGCCGTTTATCGTGCAGGATGCTGCCCGCGATCCGCTGTTTGCAAACAATCCGCTGGTGACCGGTGAACCCCGGATCAGGAGCTATGCCGGCGCCCAGCTCAAGACCAAGAGCGGCTTCAATATCGGTACCTTGTGTGCGATCGATCAGGTTCCGCGAGACTTCTCCGAAGCGGAACTGGCCATTCTGACCAAGTTTGCGAGCCTTGTGATCGATGACATCGAAATGCGCGAGACCGCCACGAGCGATGCCCTCACCGGCACGCTCAGTCGCCGCGCCTGGCTTCGCTGCACGGAAAACGAAGTGCACCGGGCGGTGCGCAACAAGGCACCGCTGGCCTTTCTCATGATCGACATCGATTGCTTCAAACAGGTCAACGACCGGTTTGGGCATGCCGTGGGCGATGAGGTGATCAAGGCAGTGGCCGCGGCCGCCGAAGCCGAAGTGCGCCAGTCAGACTGGTTCGGACGCTTCGGCGGCGAAGAATTCGTGGTGGCCATGCCGGGCTCGAGCCTTGCGGATGCGGCCATGATCGCCGAGCGGATCCGCCGGGCGGTCGCGGCGCTGCGGCTGCTTTGCCTGGGCGACCAGACCTGCACGGTCAGCATTGGCGTTGCCGAGTTCGAACCTCATGAGACCAGCCCCGAGCCTGCCCTGGACCGGGCCGACCAAGCGCTGCTCCGGGCCAAACTTCTGGGCCGCGACCGCGTACAGACCGCCCCTCCGGTGCCGGGCGAGATCAGCGCCGCCGCCTGATCCCGGCGCAGCGGCCGCACTTCACCATCCGTGCTTCACCGCCCGCGGTGCAGCGCCTTCCACAGCGTGCCGCGGTCGCGGATGATCTCTGCCGCTGCGTTGTGGCCCGGCGCGCCGGTCACGCCGCCACCCGGATGCGTGCCAGATCCGCACATGTAAAGGCCCTTGATCGGCGAGCGGTAATCGCCATGCCCCAGTACGGGGCGTGCGGCCCAGAGTTGGTCGAGCCCCATCTGGCCGTGGAAGATATCGCCGCCGATCAGCCCGAACTTGCGTTCCAGATCGAGCGGCGAGTGGATCTGCCGCCCCAGCACCGCGCCCTTGAAGTTGGGCGCATGGTCGGTGACCGTGTCGATGATGAGGTCGGCCACTTCCTCGCGGCAATCGTCCCATGATTTGCCGTTTGGAAGCTCAGGCGCAAACTGCTGGCAGAACAGGCTGGCGATGTGCTGGTCCGGGGGGGCGAGGCTGTCGTCGATCGTGGTGGGCAGCTTGATCTCGATGATCGGCTTCTTCGACCAGCCGAACTGCTGCGCATCGATAAAGGCCTGGTCCATATAGTCCATACCCGGCGCGATGATGATCCCGGCGGTGTGATGCTCGGCCTTTTCCTTGCCCGGCAACACGGTGAAATCGGGCAGCTCGGACAGCGCGACGTTCATGCGGAACGTTCCCGAGCCGGTCTTGTAGTTCTTGATGCGCCGGTTGAAATCGGCATCGAGATCGCTGCTGTCGACCAGCTGGCGATAGAGCAGCGCCGGGCCGACGTTGGCCGCGATGGTGGGAGCATAAAGCTCCTCGCCGCCTTCCAGTTTCACGCCGACCGCTTTGCCGTTGTTCACCAGAACTTTGGAAACCGGCGCTTCCAGGCTGATTTCCACGCCCTCTTCGGCGCAGGCGCGCGCCATGGCCTGAGTGATCGCGCCCATGCCGCCGACCGAGTGGCCCCAGGCACCGAACTTGCCGTTCACTTCGCCGAACACGTGGTGCAGCAGCACATAAGCCGAGCCGGGTGTGGAGACGCCGGCATAATTGCCGACCACCGCATCGAAACCGAACGCGGTTTTCACATAATCGTTTTCGAACCAGCCATCGAGGAATTCGCGCGCCGACTTGGTGAAGATGTCGAGCAGATCGCGCTGCACCTCAAGGCTGAGGTTGGCGATCGGCCAGCCCTGCTGCGCCGCACTCAGCAGCGAGCGCACCCCGCCGCCGACATTGGGCGGGGTCTTCAGTGCTATATCGCGCAGCACTTGCGCCACCTTTTCCAGCGCCGCGTCGTAGTGCTTGTAGGTGTCCGCGTCCTTCTGGTTGAAGCGCGCGAACTCTGCCTCGGTCCGCCCTGCCCCGCCGCCGAGCTTCAGGTAGTCGTTCTCGAACGGAAAGAAGTTGCTGATCGTGCGCTCGATGATGCGGAAGCCGCGCTCGTGCAGCTTCATGTCGGCAATGACTTTGGGGCGCAGCAGGCTGACGGTGTAGCTCGCGGTCGAATTGCGGAAGCCGGGGTGGAACTCCTCGGTCACGCAGGCGCCGCCGACGATGTCGCGGCGTTCAAGCACACGCACTTTCATCCCGGCGCGGGCGAGATAGAACGCGCACGTCAGCCCATTGTGGCCGCCGCCAATGATGATCGCGTCGTAGCGGTTTGAGGTTGGGCGGTTGGTCATGCGATTGCTCCCGATAATCAATGTCTTGCTCTCTCCCTTTCAGGAGAGAGATACGCAGGCGTAGCGCGGAGCGCCTAGCCGGAGTTGAGAGGGGCTGTTGTGCACATTCCCCTCTCCCAACCCTCTCCCCTGAAGGGGAGAAGGCGTTAAGCTTTCGACCACCCCGCCGGCGGCGCCTTGTGCAGCCGTGCCTCGGGTGTCAGCGCGCGGATCTTGCGGGCGAAGCTGCGCAGGCAGACCTCGCTCCTGCCGATGGGGCCCGCGCCATAGCTGTCAGAGGCCATGCCCTGCTGCACGCGCTCGATCAGCCAGGTGTCCTCCTTGTTGACCACGCGGTTGATCCGCCAGTTGGCATAGCGCACCAGCTTCATCGTGCGGCGTTCCTGAAGGGGTAGATTGGCGTCGGGCAGCGCATAGGCCATCTCGCGCAGCAGGCAGGTGGTGGGGCTGATTGGCAGCCACTGCATGAAGTCGATCTGGTCGGCGTAAACGTCGAAGGCGGTATTGGGCCAGAGCTTGTAGTAGAGCCAGCGGCGCTGGCTGTCCTCGGGCAAGTGCTCCGCGCGCGGCAGGTGCGTCTGGTAGAAGCGCTCCCAGAAATGGGCCGAGGGCTTGTCGACCAGATCGCCCTTGAGCCGATCGACCCAGTCATCTGCGCCGATCTCGTACGACTTGCCGAAGATCCGCACGAGGCCGTCGTGAGCGACTGGAATATGGAGGTTGTCCGAATAGTTGTCGCCGACGTTCTTCCAGTTCACGCTCCGCGGACGCAGCCGCATGTCGCTGATCACGCGCATGTCTTCAAACCGGTAGGGCGCGATCTCGGCCTCATGCGGAGCCATCATCTCGCCGACCGTGGGAAAGGTCCCGGGTTTCAGGCACACGAACACGAAGCCGTGCCACACTTCGATCGCAACCGGGGCGAGACCGTTGTCCTCCAGCTTCAGGGCGGGATAATCGGCCTTCATCGGCACGCCGGTCAGCCGCCCGTCGGTTTCATAGACCCAGGCGTGATAAGGACAGACGAGCTTTTTGGCGCAGCCCGCCGAGCCCTCGACCAGCCGCATCGCGCGGTGGCGGCAGACATTGACGAAGGCGCGCACTTGCCGGTCCTCGCCGCGCACCACGATCACGCTTTCGCCGATATAGTCGATCGTGCGCCAGTCGCCGGCCTTGGGAATGTCGCTGACATGGCAGACGATCTGCCACGAAGGGCGGATCACCCGCTCCACCTCGACCGCGTGGTATTCTGGATCGGTATAGAGCCAGCCGGGCAGGCTCCAGTCGGCGTCCGGATCATGCTCACCCGCCGCGAATGCCGCATTTGCCGAAACATCCGCGAGCGCGGCGATGGCCGTTTGGTCACCCATGCTGACGAATCCCTTACGCTGAAAATTGCTTGTTGGACGATCGTACAACAACGCATAGAATGAGCAAGATGAAAACGCCCGCCTACCGCAGAATCGAACCTGATGCCCGCAGGTTCGCGCTGATTGAAGCCTGCGCTCGCGTATTGGCGCGGGTCGGCGCTGCGGGGGCGAGCGTGCGGGCGATCGCGGTGGAAGCTGGGGTTTCGGCCGGACTCGTTGGCCATTATTTCAGCGGGGTCGAGGCGCTGATTGCGGCGACTTATGCGCATGTCGAAGGCGCGGTGGCAGAAACGCTGGACCACGCGGTGGAGGCGGCAGGCGCGGCGCCGCGCGCGCGGCTCGATGCCTTCGTCACCGCCAGCTTTGCGCCCGCGATCGCCGATCCGCAGTTGCTCGCCACCTGGATTGCGTTCTGGAGCCTCGTCACCGCCCGGCCCGCCATCGCCGCACAGCACGGCGAGCAGTATTCCGGCTCGCGCACGCGGCTGGAAGCGCTGCTGGGCGATTGCGGTGTGCCGAAGGCGGACCAGCGCACCGCTGCCATCGCCGTCACCGCGCTGGTCGACGGGCTGTGGCTCGAGCTATGCCTCTCGCCCGGCTGCTTCAGCGCGGAGGAAGCGAGCGGAATCGCGCGCCGCTTCCTCGATACGCTTATTTCGAAAGATCGGTGATCAGGCTGAGGTAATAGATCACGCCTGGGCGGATATTCTCCAGCCGAACACGTTCGTTAAGGCCGTGCGAAAACTCCTCGCTGTCCTTGGTGAACAGCGGGCTCGCGCCATAGGCCGGGATGCCAAGGCGGCGAAAATACATGCTGTCCGACGCGCCCGATGACTGCGAGGGCACCACCGGTATGTCCTTGCCCCAGGCCTTGCGGATCGCCTTGGTCGAAGCCGCAACGAAATCGGGCCGCATGGGTGACGCTTCGGTTTCGAACGAGCCTTCGGTGACGTCGATGATCTTCACCTCGGGCATAGCGATCACGCGCGCCAGCTCGTCTTGGATCTGCTTGAGGGTGTGGCCGGGGAAGATGCGGCAGTTGATGAAGGCATCGGCGCGCTGCGGCAGGGCGTTGAGCGCGTGGCCCGCCTCGGCCATCGTCGGCACGCAGGTGGTGCCAACCTTGCCGACCGTTGCGGGATTGGCGCGCAGCACGGCAATGGCGACTTCATCCGCAACGTTCGCCGCGAAAGCGCGCATCGCGGCGGCGATCTTCGGGTCGGGCTCGAACGGGGC
>JBJXEK010000131.1:0-4255 GCA_046155055.1 Novosphingobium sp.
CTTTCGCCGCATGGGGACCATATAGCCATCGCCCATATCAAAACTGGGATCAAAAGTCGCGGAATTCCAGTCATTTGCGGGGACCAGATGGCCTTCAACGGCATGCCGGCTGCCGAGCAACCCCAGCATCTCACGCACTGATTTTACGGCGTTTTTTCCCATACCTTTGCAGAGTAACTGCGTACGGTGTGCCCTTAAATTGTGCTCGGTTCGGGATCGATCTGCGCCGGTCCCCGCTAGTGGAGGTGCGCATGGAAAAATCGACCAGCCGGATGCGCCAGCAAGGATTTCAGCCTGCATGCATAGCCAGCCAGCGCTCAAATTGGGGAAATTTGTGGGGATATATAATCGCAATTCCATCGTAAGCGTTGAAATTCAGCGATTTTCTTGAAGAAAATGGCTCCCTGAGTAGGATTCGAACCTACGACCACTCGATTAACAGTCGAGAGCTCTACCGCTGAGCTATCAGGGACCGGTCCCGGTTGCCCGGGGCAGGAGCGGGCTAATAGCAGGCGATGCCGGTTTGGCAAGCGCCAGAATACCCAAAATCGGCCCTCCAATTCGGACCGTGCGGTCATACCAAAAACTGCTCGGCGAAAATCCGTTCGTCGAGGCTCTTACCGCGATCGAACAGCAAGGACAGGCTGTGCTCGCGCGCGGCGCACACGCGCACCTCGCTGATGTCGCGCACCTCCTTCTGGTCGGCGACGACCGAGACGGGCCGCTTGACCGATTCCAGCGCGCGGAACACGATCTCGCAGCTCTCCGGAAGGATCGCGCCGCGCCAGCGCCGCGGGCGAAACGGGCTGATCGGGGTAAGCGCCAACATTGCGCTGCCGAGAGGCAGGATCGGTCCGTTGGCGGAGAGGTTGTAGGCGGTGGATCCCGCCGGGGTCGCCACGAGCACGCCGTCGCACGAAAGCTCGGCCATGCGCACTTTGCCGTTGACCGAAACCTCCAGCTTTGCCGTCTGGCGTGTTTCGCGCAGCAGCGAGACTTCGTTGATGGCCCATGACGAATGCCGCTCGCCGGTTCGGGTTGTGGCTTCCATCAGCAGCGGCGAGACGGCAATGGTCCGCGCCCTCGCGATCCGTTCGCCGATCGGCCGGCTAGATTTGCTGCGGTTCATCAGAAAGCCGACCGTTCCAAGATTGAGCCCGTAAGCCGGGATGACCCGGCCGGTGTCGAGCATGTGATGCAGCGTCTGCAGCATAAACCCGTCGCCGCCCAGCACCACGACAACGTCCGCCTCTTCCAGCGGCACCCATTCGCGCGAGGCGATGAGCGCGACTTCGGCCTCCTGCGCGCGGTCGGTCGGAGATGCCAGCAGCGCCAGCCGGGGGGTATCGGGCATCGGTCCAGGCTCTCCGGGCGGCGGCGCTGCCATCAGCGTCCACGCGGCGATTGATATGGAGCGACCCAAACTGGTGCAATGACAAAAGGCACAGAGAGGATGATTTCGGCGCTCCGATCGCCTAAGGCCAGCATCTATGACTGGCACAGTGCTCCATTCTGGCGAAGATCGTGATGTTCTGACCGGCCTTGCGGGGGTGGACAGCGCCGCAGCGTGGCTTGATGGCGCAGGGGACACAGGCTTCGTCCAGGCAATGCTCGTGAGCCTGCAGCGCCTGCCGGCCGTCAACCTCGCGTATGGCATGGCGGGCGGCGACCGGGTGCTGGTCGAAGTCGCGCGGCGGCTCAGGGATTTCGTGACGGATGAGCTCGGCCCGCAGGCCATAGTGGCGCGCGCGGCGGGCGGGGCGTTTCTCGTCGCCTCGCGCGCGGCGCTCAGCCGTGAGCGCTGGCAGTGGCTGGCCGAGGCGCTGGGCCGGGCAATCGCGCGGCCGTTGGTGGTGGACGACGAGCGGCTGAGCCTTGCGCCGCGCATGGCGCTTCTGCGCGGACGTCCGGGCGAAAGCGGGGCGGCGCTGCTCGACCGGCTGGATCAGGTCTCGGGCGATCTGCAGCGCCGCAGCGGGCGGCGCGTGCTCTGGGCCGATGGCAGCCATCCGGCACGCGGGCGCAGCGCGGCAAGCCTTGAAGGTGATCTGTTGGGCGCGTTGCACCGCGACGAAATCGCGATTCTGTTCCAGCCGCAGTTCCATGTCGCGACCGGCGCGCTGGCGGGTGCCGAGGCGCTGGCGCGGTGGGAGCATCCGAGTTTCGGGCGCATTTCGGCTGAAACGCTCTTTGCCGTGGCAGACAGGGGTGACCACGTGGCGCAGCTTTCGCGCCATATCGGCCTGCGCGCACTGACCATGGCAGCGCGGTGGCCAGAAACCGACGGCGCGCCCATGCGACTTTCGCTCAACGTCACGGCTGAGGACTTCGCGGTGGGCGACTTTGCGGCGAGCATGCGCGCCGCGCTGGCGCAGAGCAGATTTCCGCCGGAGCGGCTGACGATCGAGATCACCGAGCAGACCCTGATCACCGATTTCGAAGCCTGCGCGGCGTCTCTGCGCGAACTGGCAGAGATCGGCGTGAGCGTCGCGCTCGATGATTTCGGCACAGGTTTCTCCAATTTCCGCGCGCTGAAGGCGCTGCCGCTCGATGCGCTGAAGCTGGACCAATCGCTGGTGAGCGACGTGGTGCACGACGCGCGCGACCGGGCGATTCTTTCCGCCATGGTCGCCATGGCGCGTGCGCTGGGGCTGAAGGTGATTGCGGAAGGGGTGGAGACCGGCGCGCAGCTGGCGATCCTCCAGAACGAAGGCTGCGATCTGTTCCAGGGCTTCCTGCGTTCGGGGCCGATTTCGGCGGAGGATTTTGCCGCGCTGTCGGCAGCGGCCTGACCCTTCCATTTTTCGGTAGGTTTACACGGTTGACATGGTCCTGAGGGAAAACTCGAGGGGTGGTTTTCGTGCGCTCATAAACGCCTTGAAGCCCTTGGTTTGGCGCGGAAATGTGCGGGGTTCGCAGGGCATGCGCAGGGATTATCGCAAGAGGGGGTCTGTAGGACAGGCCTTTTTGCGGATCCGGGCCTGGTCGAGGTATTGCAGATCTGGAAACGCTTGACTTGATTCGGCGGAAAGGCGCAGTTTCGTGCAATGAACACGACGGCCCCCATTGCGGTCCGACCGGACCTGCCAAGTGCGCACCCGATGGATCATATTCCGGTGCGGCGGCTGAAGTTTTCCATCGATGACATTGGCCCGGACGATGTGTTGTGGAGCCGGACCGATCCGCATTTTTCAGCCTTCCTCAATGCGCTTGGCCTGCATGTGCCGCATTTTGAGCGGTATCTGTGCCGGGCAATGGCGAAGGCGCGGCCCCATATCACCGATGCCAAGCTGGCCGCCGATGTCGATGCGATCATCGGGCAGGAAGCGCAGCACGCCAAAACGTTCCTGAAAGTGAACCGGGCGCTGGCGGCGCGCTATCCCAGGGTCGCCGCGCTCGACACCGCTGCTGAAACCGATTTTCGGCACCGCGCCGAGCGTGATGACTTGCGCCGCGCCGTGGGCTTCACGGCGGGGTATGAGACGTTCACGTTTCTGGCGGGGCTGATTATCCTCGATAACCATGACCGCTGGTTTGCCGATGCGCATCCGGTGATGAAGGCGATCTGGGTGTGGCATCAGGTGGAAGAGGTGGAACACGGCGCGGTGGCGTTCGAAGTGTGGCAGCACCTTTATCCGGAGCAGGAGGGCTATCGCCGCCGCATGATCCTTGAAGCGCTGACGCATATCGCCGCGGAAACGATGAAGACGTAGTGGCACATGGCGCGCGTGGAAGGCTGGATCAGGGGGCCGCTCAGCGCGGTGCGTGAGATGGGCTATTGCGCCAGCATGCTGGGCCGCCTGCTATGGCGCGCGCTGCCGGTGTTTCGCCGCAGTTATCATCCCCGCCGCCATCCGCTGGTCAATGATGCCCAAAACCCGATTCAGGTCGCGTGGCGCCGGTTTGCGCTGAAAGATGGCGACGTGCTCAAGCTCGATCACGCAAGGATGGCGCAAATGATGAACATTCCTGAGGAAGCGGCGCTTCATGCAGCCTGAGGCGTGGCTGCTCGTTCGCAATGGCCTCGCCGCGCTGCTGGTTGCGCTGGTTGCGGGCTTCGGACTGGTATTCGCGCTGATCGGGGGCATATCGCTCTCGCCCATTCCGGTGTTCTTCGCGTGGGCGATTCCCGGCACGATGGCGGGATGGCGCACGGTGCATATCGGCATGCTGACCAATGGCATCATGGGGATTGCGCTGGGGCTGTTGCTTGACAAAGTGACGCTGCCCGCAGCGCGCAGGCGCTTTGTGGCGC
>JBJXEK010000132.1:0-2530 GCA_046155055.1 Novosphingobium sp.
ACCTTGGGCGCGGAATATCCTACCAGCAGTTCCTCGCCGCCCACCGCCACGATCCGGTCGCCCTTCACCGCCACCGCGGTCTTGAGCGTGAAAGCGCGATCCACAGTGATAATCTGCGCATGGTGGAGGATCAGGTCGACGGCCTCTTTTGCTACCGCTTGCCCTGCCGGGAGAGCCAGACTGGCTGCAATGAAACCGCCCTGCAGCAACTTGCCAATACGCGAACCTGCCATGCCCTTGCCCCCGCTCACAGTAAATCCCGAACGCTCGTCCTAGATCTTATCAAGGCGAGTCAGCGCTGTCGAATCCCTTCGCTCAGCACTCCACGACGTTTACCGCGAGCCCGCCCTGCGAAGTTTCCTTGTACTTGTCGCGCATGTCGAACCCGGTCTGGCGCATGGTCTCGATCACTTTATCGAGGCTCACCATATGCTCGCCGTCGCCCAGCAGCGCCAAGCGCGATGCGTCGATGGCTTTCACCGCGCCCATGGCATTGCGCTCGATGCACGGGATTTGAACCAGCCCGCCGACCGGATCGCACGTCAGCCCAAGGTTGTGCTCCATGCCAATCTCGGCCGCGTTCTCGATCTGTGCGTTGGAGCCGCCGAGCACCGCCGTCAGCCCCGCCGCCGCCATCGAGCAGGCAACCCCAACTTCGCCCTGGCAGCCGACTTCGGCGCCGGAGATCGAGGCGTTGCGCTTGTAGAGCGCGCCGATGGCCGCCGCCGTCAGCAGAAAGGTGCGCCGCCCGGCAGCATCGCCGCGGTAGCAGCGCTCGTAATAGCGCAGAACAGCCGGGATGATTCCTGCCGCACCATTGGTAGGCGCGGTGACAACACGGCCGCCTGCGGCGTTCTCCTCGTTGACCGCCATGGCCCACAAGTTGATCCAGTCGAGCACCACCAGCGGATCGCTCAGTGCCGCCTGCTGGCGCGTGACAAGCTCCGCCGCAATCGCCTGCGCGCGGCGCTTGACGCGCAGTCCTCCCGGCAGCACCCCGCCTTGCGATGTGCCGCGATCGATGCACGCAGCCATCGTATCGGCCAGCAGATCAAGCCCGGCGTCGATTTCCGCCAACGGACGCAGCACGATCTCGTTGGCGAGCATCAGGTTGGCTATCGACAACCCGGCTGCAGTGGCCATGGCAAGCAGCTCGTCACCCGAAGTGAATGGATATGGCACCGGCGCGCTGTCCCCCGCAGGCGTATTTCGCAGCGCTTCCTCTTCATCGAGCACGAAGCCGCCGCCGACCGAGTAGTAGAAGCGCCGCGCCAGCACGCTGTCATCGGCGGCAAAGGCGGTGAGCGCCATGGCATTGCTGTGGAACGGCTGGCGCTCGCGCTGGTGGAAATGGAGGTCGTCGGCCGGGGCGAAACGCACGCGGTACTTGCCCAGCAAATCGATTTCGCCGGTCGAATGGACCGCAGCAATTTTCGCGTACGCCGCGTCGATATCGACCTCGGACGGGGTCTCACCCATCAGGCCGAGCAGCACAGCTGTATCGGAGGCGTGGCCTTTGCCGGTCAATGCCAGCGACCCGTAAAGATCGACTTCGACGCGCGTGGTCTGGGGCAGCAGCCCGCTATCCTGAAGCGTGATGCAGAACCGGCGCGCGGCGACCATCGGGCCGACAGTGTGCGAGCTTGAGGGCCCGATACCGATCTTGAACAGCTCGAAGGTGCTGACCGTCATGCCGGATCGACTTGCGGTCGCACGGGGATCGCGGCCAGCGATGGTGCATGGCCCCATTGCGCGAGTGCACGACAGAGTTCTGCGCCCGACAGGCCAATCGTGGCCGTATTGCGCAAGGAGTGGACATGGACCGCATCCGCGCCGGCCAGATCCTCATCGAGCACAACCAGCACCGCATGTCCGGTATCGTGGAGCGCCGCGAGCGGGGTGACTGCGCCCGGCGTTACACCGAGCAGCGCTTCCATATCCTCGGCCTTGCCGAAGCTCAGCTTCTTCGCCCCGATTGCGCCGGCAAGCGCTTTCAGATCGACGCGCTTGGCATGCTCGACCGTGACCAGCCAGAACTGCCCGCCGCTGTCCTTGAGAAACAGGTTCTTGGTATGCGCGCCAGGAAGCGCATCGTGGATCGCGAGGCTTTCCTCGACGGTGAAAACAGCCTCATGCTCAAGGATGTTCCAGCCGATGCCGAGCGCGGCCAGCGCGTCCTTCAGCGCAGCGTCGCTCATTTCGCGGCGTGCCCACCAGAACTGTTCATAGCTGCAAGGAACGCATGCCACAGCCATGGAGCAAAGCTGCGCCACACTTCCACGTGCCACTGCTCTGCGCCTGTCCGCCAAACGACGATCTCGACGGTCTCGAACACCGTGCGCGTCGCCCGGCCCACATCGATGCGCGCCAGATCAAGCGGGCAGCCGCTGCAAAGCACAGCCAGCGCGCCGGGACCGTCAAGCACGAAACCAAGCGCGCGCGAGGAGACCTCGACCACGCTGACGGGCAGCCCCTCGCCGCGCGGCAGGTCGAAATTGTCGGGGAGGACGACATACCATTCGTCCGGCCC
>JBJXEK010000133.1:0-4346 GCA_046155055.1 Novosphingobium sp.
CAAAGCGGCCGTTTAAGCCGCCAGTGCTTCCAATGCGATCGACGCCGGCGGACGTGATGGGCAGGAGCGGAACAAGGCAGTCATGGATGATCAGACGGCGTGTTTCATGATCCGCTTCTGCTTCGCAACTGCATCGGTGACTGCCCGAAACGGGCGCGAAACGCCGTGGAAAAAGCGGCGGCAGACGCAAATCCGGTGGCGGCGGCAATACTGCGCATGGGCTGGATCGTGGCCTCAACCAGGGTGCGAGCGTGATCGAGACGAAGCGCGATGTAATGGGCGGAGGGGGTCGAGCCGAGTTCAGTCCGGAACAACCGCAGGAGTTGACGCTCCGACACGCCGCTTTGCCGGGCGAGCTCACCAATAGGCACCGGCAACTCGAGCTCACGCTGCATCATCGACAGAGCACGGAGCAGCGTTTGTGACACCTGGCGTTGTGGCTCCTCAGGCGGGCGGATGCGGCCATGAATCATGGCTACCGATGTTGTTTCTGCCAGCGTCGGCGAGACCGTCCGCCCGATCCAAGCCAGCATCGCGTCGCCCGTCGAAATACCGCCTGCGGCAGTCAGTCTGTTTCGATCGAGGCAATAGATCGTATCGGATATAGCAATATCGGGCCATTGCGCGCGAAAATCCGCCTCGGCCTCGTGGTGCAGCACAGCGCGGTAGCCGGCGAGCAGCCCAAGATGCGCCAGCACCATCGTGCCAGTGTCGAGCCCGCCCAGCATGCGGCCTTGCCGCGCCGCCCGCCGCAATGAAGCTGCCATCGGCTTGGTCACACTGGCCAGGGGATCATAGCCAGCGATCACCAGCACGAGGCCGTGATCCAATGCCCGATCACCGAGCTTTGCATCCGCGGTGCTTTGCGCGCCGTTCGAGGCGAGCACGGGGGCGCCATCTGCCGTCAACGTTTGCCACTGGAACAGCGGCGCGCCGGCGACCTTGTTGGCAATGCGCAGCGTTTCGGTGGCCAGCACATAGGCCAACATTTGAAAGCGCGGCAAAAGGATCAGTGCAACCGAGATCATGCCGTCTGATTATCAAAAGTCTCTGGCGGATCAAGGAAAGCATTGAGAGCTGGCGGCGCCTAGTCTGGTGGCGGCCTCAACCGGAGATACCGCGATGAACATCCAGTCTGTGCCTGCCCGCCCGCAAGCCTGTTCCGAGGCCGAATGGGCCGCCCGCTGCGACCTCGCCGCCATCTATCAGGCGCTGGTCAAATACCGGCTGACCGACCTGACCAACCAGTGGCATGCCGTGCGCGTGCCCGGCGAGCCAGCGCTGCTCACGCATCATTACGGGCTCATGCATGACGAGGTGACGGCGTCGAACTTGATCAAAGTGGGCTTTGATCGCACCAATCACAATCCAGAAAACGGTGCGCCGAATCCGTCGGCCACCGAAATCGGCAAGCTATTCTTTGAGGCCGACCCGGCGATGAACTGCATCATGCATATCCACACCAAGGCGATCATGGGTGTCTCGGCGCAAGCCGAAGGGCTACAACCGCTCAGCCAAGCCTACCTGATGATCGGCGGCGGCAGCGTAATCGGCTACACGGATTACGAGTTCGAATGCACGGACGATTTCCTTGGCGGCCTGCTCAAGGCGGGAACCGGCCGCAAGATGATTGTCGAAGCCTGGCACGGCGCCTTCGTCTTTGGCCGTTCGGCGGGCGAAGCGTTTTTCCGCTCGTTCTACCTCGATCAGGCCTGCGCCGTGCAACTGGAGGTGCAGATGTCTGCCGCTGGCGGCGCCACCATCCGGAAAATCCCCGATGCCGAAATCGCCCGCCATCTCAAGGATATGGCATCCAGCGAATGGTATGGCTACGAGGGCGATCTGGAATGGGCCGCGATCCGCCGGTCGCTGGACACCGAGCGCCCGCACTACCAGCGCTAAGGATGATTGCTGCGCGTCGCCGACATCGATAGGACGCCAGCCCCCTTGCGTGTGTCGAGGTCATCGATCGGGCCGGCATCCGGAACCCTCAACACTACCGACTGTCTTGCAGCCCAGAACTAATCCTTGCCGCGCGTCTGCTCATCGGTAGTGTTGCATTCATTCGACGACGGGCATCTCGGCGAGGCGGGCTGCGGTGCCCTTTCAGAAGCTCGGGATCTCTCAATGAAAGCAGCAGCATCCTCGCGAGGCGTCATCCGCAGGCTGATCGGCTTGGTGATCAAACTGATACTGCTGCTTGTCGCCGTCACTGCAGGTGCATGGATCGCAACGCGCCCCGCAACGCCTGATGCCTTCTACAGCCATGCGCTCCCTCAGGTCGCTGCGCCGGGCACGCTGCTCAGGAGCGAGCCCTTTGCCAAAGCTGTTCCGGCCGGCGCGAAAGGCTGGCGCATCCTCTACATCACCACCCGTGGCGAAAAACGCGCGCTTGCAAGCGCTGTCGTCGTCGTGCCTGAAGGCTCGAGCGCCGCACGGCCGGTGATTGCCTGGGCCCATGGTACGACGGGTATCGCTGAGGGCTGCGCGCCGTCGGTCCTCGATAAGCCTTTCGACAATTTGCCGGATATCAACGCGATTGTGCGCGCAGGTTGGGCCTATGTCGGCACCGACTATCCGGGGCTCGGAACTGAGGGCGGCCACACCTATCTCGTCGGAGCCGATGCAGCGCGCGCTGTCCTCGACTCGGTTCGGGCCGCACGGCAGTTGCAGGACGCCAATCTCGGTGACCGCGTCGTCGTGTGGGGGCATTCGCAGGGCGGGAACTCGGCCCTATGGACCGGTATGCGCGCCGTCGAGTTCGCCCCGGAATTGCAAGTGATCGGCGTTGCCGCACTGGCACCCGCGAGCGATCTCAAGGGGCTTGTGCAGGCGTCGAAGGGGAGCTTGTTCGGGAAGATCGTCTCATCCTACGTAATCTTTGCCTACGCGCAGGCCTATCCGGATGTGAAAGTGGACGAGTATGTCGGGCATGGCCCCCGCGTGATCGCCGGCGATATCGCGAGACGATGTGTTGCTGGCTATCCGACCTTGTTCTCGGTGCTGGAGACCTTCCTGCTGCCGGCCGAAGGCATCTTTCAGAAAGATCCAACATCGGGGCCGCTCGGTACGCGACTTGGTGAGAATACACCGACCAGTCTCGTCCCCTCGCCTCTGCTCATCGCGCAAGGCGAGACTGATGATCTGGTGCTACCCGAGCTTTAGAAAGGCTATGTCACTGCGCGGTGCGCGGCGGGGCAGCGGATCGATTTGCGGACGTTTCCGGGCCGGGACCACGTCTCGGTCGTTGCCCCGGATTCCCCGCTGGTACCCGAGCTTATCCAGTGGACGCGCGACCGTTTCGAAGGCAAGCCTGCGAAGAATACCTGCCAATAGTGAGAGTCACCGAGATAACTTCAACTATGACAGCTTCTGCAGCGCCTCCTGCGGCGGCGAACCCGTCTGCACTAGCAATTGCGCAGGCGGAGCTATGGGACAGTGCTAGGACAGGTCAGACGCAAGGCGACCGATTGAGCTGCCAGTGCTTCCAATGCGATGGACGCCGGCTGCCGGCGGGCGCGATGGGCAACAACCCGACTATGCCCTCAAGTCGACAAGGCGGAGATCTGTGATACACTAACGATCATGCAAGCCAACGGAGAACCAACAATGAAGATCGCCGTTGAGACCCGCGTGAAGGCGCCCATCGACAAGGTCTGGCGTGCCTACACATCCCCCGAGCACGTCACCAAGTGGAATTTTGCTTCTGAAGATTGGCATTGCCCGCGTGCTACCGGCGATCTCCGTGCAGGAGGCAAATTCAGCTCGCGCATGGAAGCCAAGGACGGCAGCATGGGCTTCGACTTTGAAGGCACCTATACAAACGTCATCGAGCACAAGCTGATCGAGTACTCGTTCGGCGATCGCGCCGCCAAGGTCGAGTTCATCCCCAGTGGGAAGGATGTTGCGGTGCGGGTGACTTTTGATAGTGAGCCAACGCACTCCGAAGAGCAGCAGCGGACTGGATGGCAAGCCATCCTGAGCAACTTCGCACAGCACGCTGAAACACTATGACCACGGGTGCCGATCACGACGCCTACATTGCTGAGGCTCCTGAAGAGCTCCGCCCTCTGCTGGTTCGATTGCGCGCTCAACTGGCGCGTGCGCTGCCTGACGCCGAAGAAGTCATCGCCTATAAAATGCCAGGCTTCAGAATCGGCAAATCCATCATCGCGGGTTATGCAGCGTTCAGCAAGCAATGCGGCTTCTATCTATCTCCTGCCGCCATAACGGCACATGCCGACGACATTGCCGAAGCAGGGCTCAAGTCGACCAAAACTGGCATCACGTTTTCGCCGAGCCAGCCGATCCCCGATGGGCTCGTCAAGAAACTCGCGCTGGCTTCT
>JBJXEK010000134.1:0-4166 GCA_046155055.1 Novosphingobium sp.
AACACGGGCAGTCCGATGAACCAAGGGTATCAGGCGCTTACGGACCGGGAGAAGGAGACCCTGCGGCTGCTTGTGGAAGGCTACGATGCGAAATCGATGGCACAGCATCTTGGTCTGTCGGTCCACACCATCAACGAGCGCCTGCGCGATGCCCGGCGCAAGATGGCCGTATCGAGCAGCCGCGAGGCGGCCCGGCTTCTGCGCGGAATCGAAGGGCAGGCCCCCGAATTGTTGGGGGACAAGGCTTTGGGGGATGTGGTGATCCCCGAGGCGGTGCAACTGGTCCGGCAACCAGACCGCAGCGACGGCGAATGGCGCCGTACCGCCTGGATTGTTGGAGGACTTGCCATGACCGTCAGCCTTGCCCTGCTTGCCCTGTCGACCCTGTCCGGAACGTCTGCCCTGTCCGAAACGGGTGAGGCCCCGGCTGCTCCCGCAGCGACCACGCACACCGCAGTTGCCGCCACGCCTGCCAGCGAAGCGGCCGCGGTTGACGCTGCGCGGCAGTTCCTCGCCCTGCTCGATCGTGACGACTGGAGCGCGAGCTGGCAGGCGACCCACAAGTCATTTCAGCTGCTCAACACGGTGGAATGGTGGGCCCAATCCTCGCGAGCCGTGCGGAGCGAGGTTGGCACGTCCAGTTCGCGGGAACTGGCAATGGTCGATTTCACGGCCGCACCGCCCAGTGGATACTGGGTCGTCACCTTCAATGCCAGCTACAGCAAAAAGGGCCGCGCCACGGAAACGCTGCAGATGGCAGCCGAGAGCGGTACGTGGAAGGTCGCCGGAATCATGATCGAATAACCGGGCCAGAGTGACCCGTCTCCTGCAGAAGACGGGTCGCCCCCTTCAATACATATGCTGTCCGCCGTTGATGCTCATCGTCGAGCCGGTGACGAAGCCGCCCTGTTCCGAGGTCAGGAACACCACGCCGCGCGCGATTTCTTCGGCCTGGCCCAGGCGGCCAACCGGGATCTTGGCGACGATCTTTTCCAGAACCGGCGCGGGCACGGCGGCCACCATGTCCGTGTCGATATAGCCCGGTGCGATCGCATTCACGGTCACGCCATACTTGGCGCCTTCCTGCGCCAGTGCCTTGGTGAAGCCGTGGATGCCCGACTTGGCCGCGGCATAGTTCACCTGGCCATATTGTCCGGC
Organism: Novosphingobium sp.; assembly: GCA_046155055.1. Lineage (GTDB taxonomy): Bacteria > Pseudomonadota > Alphaproteobacteria > Sphingomonadales > Sphingomonadaceae > Novosphingobium. The sequence continues at coordinate 1,159 of JBJXEK010000134.1, forward strand.
CTGCCCGTTGATCGAACCGATATTGACGATGCGGCCCCAGCCGCGCTCGCGCATGCCAGGGAACGTCGCTTTGGCCATGTTGAAGCAGCCGCCAAGGTTGATGCGCATGACCTCGTTCCAGTCCTCGAACGACATCTTGTGGAGCACGCCGTCACGGGTCACACCCGCGTTGTTGACCACGATATCGATGGGCCCGACATCTTGCGCGATTCGCGCGCAGTTCTCGATCGTGGCTTCATGGTCGCCCACGTCCCAGCGATAGACCTGAATGCCGGTTGCTTCGGCAAAGGCGTGGGCGCGGGCGTCGTTGCCGGCATAGTTGGCGATGACAGTGCGCCCTTCAGCCTGAAGGGCCTTGCAGATAGCGCTTCCGATTCCGCGTGAACCACCGGTTACCACTGCAACGCGTGTCATTGTCATAGCCATCTCCCTCACCGACTTATTCTGGTCAGCGTAAAGCGATGAAGCCGCGGCTACAAGCTGTTAGCGGAAGGTCATTTGATCAGAAGGCATACAAATCAAAAAAGTCGCTACAGGCGGCATGTCCAAAAGGCCGCCGCAGGCCAAATGTTCAGAGGGTTGCCGCGGGCGACGGGGTCAGAAGCGGAACTTTGTTCCGACATAGACAGCCTGGCTGTCTTTCTTGCCATCAGTGAGCGGGCGCAAACGATCCCGTTCGGGCGAATAACGCACCCCAGCCGTTACATCGAGGTTGCGCGTCAGGCGATAGCTGCCGCCCAGATCAACCTGATAATCGCCCTGGCTCTCGAACGTCCGCGGCGCATGGCCGGACCGGTCTTTCGTGTCGAGTTCGATGCGCGGTGCCAGACGCCCTGGCGCAGCGAACCCGGCGGTATTGCCCGCATCCTTGCGGACAAACGCGCGCAGATCGGGCATGTCCAGCCGCTGAAGTTCAAGCTTGGGCAGCTGACGCGAGACGGCAGCCGAAGCCGCGAAGCTCTGGTAACCCCGTGCCAGGCCAAGATTGTAGACCAACGGGGCAATCCGCACCGGTGCCGCCCCTGCCGCACCGGCGCTGACCGGGAGGGAAGACCGCACTGCGAAATCCTGAACGCCAAGATCACCAACCCGCACCGCCACAGTCACCACCCGGTCGGGACGGTTTTCCATGCCCGCAGGCGTGAAGCGAAACAGCCGGCCACGACCCGTCGGGCGCCCGGCGATCTGCGACGTGATTTGCGAGACGAGCCGCGGATCAACCGATGCCGGCGTGAACGAGCCGATGCCGCCGCGAGCCGACAGACTGACCCGCACGGAATTCGCCAAAGCTGGATTGGCCGAGCTGAATGTTGCCGAAAGGGCGTTGCCCAGCGCGGGCGCAGCGGCGAAGCCGATCAGCGCAAAGCCGAGCAAAGGCAGCAGACGCGAGCGAGCATTCGCGCGCGTATTCGCCAATTTGCCCTCCCTGCGCTTCATGGTCTGCCCAAACTTTCTCTTTGTCGCCGGATCTGAAAATCAATCCCGCGAATCCATCTGCCATTACACTGTTGCAGACATACGGTCCCCACAAGGTAATTTCCAGTGCAGCAACGTTTTTCTGCCACATACGGCTTACCTGTTGCGCATTCTCCACAGGGTGGCGACACGTCCCAGCTCAAAACCCGATGACAGTGCAGACTGCCGCGTCCGGGCTGTCTGCGCAACGCCCTTGCGGCGCGGCGCACCGGGGTGATAGAGCGCCAACATTGCGGCGCCTGATTTCGGCGCATGGATTTCGTGCCGGACACGCGGCTTGGCCCCGCGCTCCCGCCAGCAAGGACAGGATAGAAGTGACGACACGTCCCAGCATTTCAGCCGCTATCACCCGGGTAGTGGCCACCGGCCTGCTCATGGTTGCCGCCACCGGCATGGTCGCCGGCTGCAGCCAGAAAGCCCGGCCGAAGCTGGACCTTGCCGCGAGCAAGGTCACCACGATCGGCGTGAACGCCTATCTGTGGCGCGCCACCCTGGAGACGCTTTCGTTCATGCCGCTGGTGCAAACCGACAGCAACGGCGGGGTAGTGGTGACGGACTGGTACACCAACCCGCGCAATCCGGGCGAGCGGATGAAGGTCACTGTCTCGATCCTCGACCAGGATCTGCGCGCCGATGCGCTGCGGATCGCCGCCAGCCGCCAGGTTGCGCAAGGCGGCAACTGGATCGATGCACCGGTGCAGGCCGCCACAGTGCAGAAGCTGGAGGACATCATTCTGACCAAGGCGCGCGATCTGCGCCGCCAAACGGTCAGAGGCTGACGGTTCGAGGCTGACGCTCCTCTGACGGTTGCACGGCTGCGCGCTGCTCCCTAGAGGATGCGGCATGACTTCCGAGCGCCCTGAGCCCAACCGCTTCGACCCCGCAACCGCCGACACCCGCTGGCAGCAGGTGTGGGATGAACGCCAATCGTTCCGCGCCGACGATACGTCGGCAAAGCCGCGCAGCTATGTTCTCGAGATGTTTCCCTATCCTTCGGGGCGCATCCATATCGGCCATGTGCGCAACTACACGATGGGTGACGTGCTCGCGCGCTACAAGCGCATGCGCGGCTTCGAAGTGCTCCACCCGATGGGCTGGGACGCGTTTGGCATGCCGGCCGAAAACGCCGCGATGGAAAAGGGCGTCCACCCCGGCGGCTGGACCCGCAGCAATATCGCCAACATGAAGGCGCAGCTGAAGCGCCTCGGCTTCGCGCTCGACTGGAGCCGTGAGCTGGCGACCTGCGAGCCCGAATACTACGGCCACGAACAGGCGTTGTTCCTCGACCTCTATGCGGCAAACCTCGTCTACCGCAAGGAATCGACGGTCAACTGGGACCCGGTCGACATGACCGTGCTTGCCAACGAGCAGGTGATCGACGGGCGCGGCTGGCGCTCGGGCGCGCTGGTCGAGAAGCGCAAGCTCAACCAGTGGTTCCTCAAGATCACCGATTTCGCCGACGAGCTTCTGGAAGGGCTCTCCACCCTCGACAAGTGGCCCGAAAAGGTCCGCACGATGCAGGAGAACTGGAT
>JBJXEK010000135.1:0-4122 GCA_046155055.1 Novosphingobium sp.
CTTCAGACTACGTTCCTTGGCAGAAGGACAACAAGCTGTGCTTCCTGCGCCTTGAAGGCACGCAGTGGGGCAATGTGCCGATGAACCTCGAGCTGCGCCTCTCGGTCGAGGACAGCCCGAACTCGGCGGCCTGCGTGATGGACGCAATCCGCTGCTGCAAGATCGCACTCGAACGCGGTGAGGGCGGTGCATTGATTGGCCCGTCTGCCTATTTCTGCAAGCATCCGCCGCAGCAGTTCAACGATGACGTTGCAGCGCAATTGGTCGACGAGTATATCGCTGAGACCGCGCTGGCTGCCGAATAAGCGCAGTTTCTATGCGTTCGTGACGGCGCCGGTCCTGGTTTAGGACCGGCGCCGTCCGTGTTTGCGGAAAAGGCCACGTCTGAAGGACTAACCTGATGGATGCCGTGATTATCGCTGCGGGCTACGGCAGCCGCCTCGCCGAGCTCTCACCATCAAAACCCCTGACGCCCGTATGCGGCGTGCCGATGATCGAGATCGGGATTCGTCAGGCTATGGCCGCAGGGATCACGCGGGTCGTGGTCGTGACGGGCCACAGGGCCGATTCGCTCGAGGTGTTTCTCGCTGACCTCGCCCAGCACCTTCCCATCACCATCGAGCCTGTGCGGGTCGAAGACTGGAGCAAGCCGAACGGCTATTCAGTGATCGCAGGCGCAGCCTGTTGCACGGGCGACTATCTGCTGATGATGGCTGACCATTTGTTCCAGAGCGAGTTGCTTGCGGGCCTGCTCGCTAGCGGTAGCGAGACCAGCGATGTCACGCTTGCGATCGACCGACATGTCGACAACCCCCTCGTCGATCCGGATGATGCAACCTGGGTCAAAACCGACGCACAGGGCTGCATCATCGCGATTGGCAAAACCATTGCGCCCTATGACGCAGTCGATTGCGGTGCGTTCCTTGCGACACCGGCCCTCGCCCGCGCGATTCAAGAAGCGATAGCCGCCGGGAAGCCGGGAAGCCTATCTGACGGGATGCAGACGCTGGCTGACCGTCGTCGCGCCGCTACATACGAGATTGCCGGGGCGTGGTGGATGGATGTCGACGACCCGCGCGCGCATGCTTTTGCCGAGGAGCTCGCGCCGCGGCACCTCCATGCCGCGCTGCTGCACCTAGGTTGAAACCTGACCCTAGAACCGCTTCAGGTTGATCGTCGCCGACTGGCTGGCATGCTGGATATCGATGCGGACCGAACGGAGCGAGGGCGGCCCGAACAGAATCATGGGGTTGTTCGAGAACCCGACGGCTTCGGTCGGAATGCCGAACAAGCCACCACGGTTTATCGTACCCGACGAATCTTCGTCGTGATAAATCGCGATCGCATAAGGCCCCGGCCGGGGCACAAACAGGCAGAACCGTGTCTGGCCAATCGACGCCGGCGTACTCGCCACATAAAGCGAACCATTCTTCACCAGAAAACGCTTAACTTCATCGGGGTAAAGCGTCGCTGTGATCAGCCCCTTGCTGCTGCGAACCCGGTCCACCGTAAGGTTGATCCAAAGATCGCTCGCGGGTCCAATGCAAGCAGGCGCAGCCTGTGCCGCTGTCGGCCCAACTCCCGCAAACGCAAGGCACAAGCCCAGTGCAGCGGCTGGCAAGCGGCACCATTTCGGCACGATCATGGTATTCTTCCCGAACATGGTGGCTGGTTAAGCGGTGCGAGGTTGCGCGGGCGTGAATAGGCGCGCTTGCCCCTGTTGGGCAAGACCAACTGTGCACTAGCCAACACAGACTTGCCGGCGATTGGGCAGTTCGCGGGTCTTTGCGGCGAAACGGCCGAGAATAGGGACATTGCGTGTGGAAAAGCGGGGTAAACGCGCTTGTTCGGCCGATTCGCCACCGGTAATCGCTAAGGTTCTATAGCCGCCGTCAAGCGCCCTGTGTGCTAGCAGCCGCCCGTTCCACGATTGAGAGTTTTCTTCATGGCCGCGCCGCTGATTGCCCCTTCGATCCTTTCCGCAGACTTTGCGCGCCTCGGCGAGGAAGTGCAGGCGATCGACCACGCCGGGGCGGACTGGATTCACATCGACGTGATGGATGGGCATTTCGTGCCTAACCTCACGGTCGGCCCGGCCGTGGTCAAAGCGCTCCGTCCCCACAGTGCGAAACCATTTGACGTGCACTTGATGGTCTCGCCTGTGGACCATTATCTGGAGGCGTTTGCCGCAGCTGGAGCCGATATTATCACGGTCCACCCCGAGGCCGGACCGCACGTCCATCGCACGGTCCAAGCCATCCGTGCGCTGGGCAAGAAGGCCGGCATCGCGCTCAATCCGGGAACGCCCGCCAAGATGCTGGATTACCTGATCGACGAGATTGATCTGATTCTGGTGATGAGCGTGAACCCGGGCTTTGGCGGGCAGAGCTTCATTGGCAGCCAGATGCGCAAGATCGAGGCGGTGCGCAAGATGATCGAGAAGAGCGGCCGCGCCATTTACCTTGAGGTGGACGGCGGGGTCGATACGGTCACGGCCCGGCAATGCGTCAACGCCGGTGCCGATGTGCTGGTCGCCGGAACCGCGACATTCAAGGGCGGTGGCGATTGCTATGCCGCCAACATCGCCATCCTCAAAGGCACCGACTGAGCCAATGTCCCACCCCGTCCATGGATCACGCGAGGGCCCGGGCAAGGGTATGCTCCTGGACCCTGTGGTCGCTGCCTCGATCGAACAAGCGGCGCCGCGACAAGCTTTGCCACTTGGACCCGAACCAGAGCCCCTTGCGCTGCTGCCGGACACGGCACGCAAGATTTCACCCGCAGCCGCGTCTGTCGGCGGTGCCGCGCAGCCTGAGCTGCCGGACGGGGCTGCGGCGGTTGATCCAGCGTCCCCCGAACCAGGCCGCGCGCTCGCGCTGGCGGACTTTTCACCGCCACAGGTCAGTGCAAGTGAGCGGCTTATCAGGCTGGCTTACGGACTTGGCCTGCCCGCCTCGGCGCTCAATCCTTTCCGCAAGCGCGCCCGGCCCCGGCTCACCGCGACGGTGTCGAGTCCGCTTGCGGGCGATCCGGCGTCCGGAACGGCCCTACGCGCAGGCCACTTCCTCCTGCACGGCGTCAAGCTTCCGATTGCCGATACCGAATTTTCGGGACCGCGCCTTTCCCCCCCGTTCGAGCGACTGGTGCACGGCTTCGTCTGGTTGGACGACCTTGCGAGCTGCGCCCCCCGCCAACAATGCGCACCGGTTGCCGAGCGGGTCTTTGCGGCCTGGTATGCCGCGAATCCACGCCCCGGGCCCGGCCCGGCTTGGGCCGTTGGCCACACAGGGCATCGCCTTCTCGCTTGGTTGATCCATGCACCCCTCCTGCTCTCCAGCCAGGATCGCAAGCTGCGCAGCAAAGTTCTTCTGACGTTTGAGGACACGGCGCGCTGGCTTGATCGTCATGTCGGCCGTGCCGAAGATACGTTGTCGGAAGTCGCAGGCTGGGCCGCGATCACCGCGGCGGGCCTGCTGCTGGCCGAGGGCCGGGCGCGCCGGCTCTACGGCGAGAGCGGGCTCATTCGCGCACTCGGTGATCTGGTCAGCGACGATGGCGGGGTACTGTCACGCAGCCCGCTGGGACAGATCGAGGCAATCGAACTGCTGGTTGCGCTGCGGGCGTGTTACGCGGCGGTGCGCGCCGCGCCGCCGCCGCAGCTCGAGACTATCCTTGAACTGCTCGTGCCTCCACTGCTCACGCTGCTGCACAGTGACGGAGCGCTTGGTTCCTGGCAGGGTGCCGGGGCGGTGTCAGCCGAACGGATCACGGCGCTGGTCAAGGCGAGCGGCGTCCGTACCCGTCCGTTGCGCGACGCAAGGCAATGGGGTTATCAGCGTGTCGCAGCAGGCCGCGCAGTGTTGCAACTCGACGCCGCGCCGCCGCCGCTCGCACGCCATGCCCGCGATGGCTGCGCATCCACCCTCGCCTTCGAGTATAGCCATGGCGGCGAGCGGCTGATCGTCAACTGCGGGGGCGCGGCTTTTGCTGGCGGCCTCATTCCGTTGCGGCTCGCGCAGGGCCTGCGTGCCACGGCGGCGCACTCGACGCTGGCGATCGACGACTTCAACTCGACTGCGGTGCTGATCAACGGCAAACTTGGCACTGGCGTCTCCGAAGTCG
>JBJXEK010000136.1:0-10408 GCA_046155055.1 Novosphingobium sp.
TCTTCTATTCCTGTCGAAAAGGTGATGCGAAGTCGGGGCGTAAATCGCCGCCTTACTTCTTCTTACCGGCAATCGCCTTGGCCTTACCCTTGCGGGTGCGGGCGTTGGTGTGCGTGCGCTGGCCGCGGACCGGCAGGCCCTTGCGATGACGCAGGCCGCGATAGCAGGCCAGGTCCATCAGGCGCTTGATGTTCATCGCGGTGTTGCGACGAAGATCGCCCTCGACAGTGTGATCGGCGTCGATCGTCTCACGGATCTGGAGCACTTCAGCGTCCGACAGATCCTGCACGCGGCGGGCATGATCAATGCCGAGCTTGTCGGCAATCTGCTTGGCCTTGTGCGCACCGATTCCGTGAATGTAGGTCAACGCAATGATCACGCGCTTATTTGTGGGGATATTTACCCCGGCAATACGAGCCACTCTATTCTCCATGCTCCACAGGGTCTTTAGCTGCAGTGCTGTCGCACCGGGCCCAGCCCCATCTCATCGCGATCACCCGGCACGCGTCAGAAGTTTCGCCTGAAGGACGCCCGAAACACGGGATCCCATCCGACGCAATAACCCTTCCGGTATCAGGTGAAAGCGGCGCTTAAGACGATTCGTCCAAAGCGTCAACCACAAAGCAATACATACGCCAATCCACGTCCCACATAAGGGGCGGACGGTGATTACCGACTTTTAATATACACGTCTGCAGGGGCCTCGTCAAAGTTGCCTCGTCACGGCCCGTAACCCATTGCGATCTGACTGCCTTGTCATTGTGCCTTGCCGCCTGTTAGCAGTACGCCCGGGGCACACCGGAATGCCGGGTAACACATGGGGGTCGGCAGGCGATGACAGTATCGGCACAGCCGGATACGGGCCCACCTGCGCACGGGGTTAACCACAAGGGTTCGATCCGAAAGATCGCTTGGCGCACCCTGCCGCTCATCCTGCTCAGCTATTTCGTCGCGCTTGTCGACCGGTCGAACATCAGCTTTGCCGCCGCCACGATGAACGCAGACCTTGGCTTCAGCGAGACGATCTACGGCATCGGCGCATCCGCTTTCTTTGTCGGCTATGCCCTGCTCGAAATCCCCTCCAATCTTCTCCTCGCCCGGTTCGGGGCGCGGCGCTGGCTGGCTCGGATCATGCTGACCTGGGGGCTGATCTCGATCCTGACGGCCTTCATCCACACGCCATGGCAGTTCTATACGATGCGGTTTGCGCTGGGCGTGGCGGAAGCCGGGTTCTATCCCGGGGTGATCCTGTACATCTCAAGCTGGTTTCCCGGCGAGCACCGCGCCTGGGCGATCAGCCGCTTCTATATCGGCCTGCCTCTGTCATCGATTGTAATGGGAGCGCTCGCCGCCCCGCTGCTGGCAATGAATGGCTGGCTTGGATTTCATGGTTGGCAGTGGTTGCTGATCGCAGAGGGCATTCCCTCGGTCCTGATGGCAGCCCTGCTGTTCATGGCCTTGCCCGACAAGCCCGAAACCGCCACTTGGCTAGGCGCGGACGAGCGCGACTGGCTGGTGCGCACGCTGGCGGCAGAGGCCGCCGCAATCGGCGAACCCCCGCACAACCTGATTCGTGCCCTGCTCAATCCGTTTGTGTTGATGATGGGGTTTGCCAATACCCTGAACTTTGTCGCGATCAACGCGATCCTCTTTTCCGCCCCCAAGCTGCTGGGCCACGATACGGGTCTGGATGTGGCCGGGGTGGGCCGCGTCGTCTCGCTGGGCGGCGTGGTGATCGCACTGGGGCTGCTTTCGGTCAGCCGGCTTGCCGGGCGGACAGTCCCGCGCACGCTGGCGACGTATGGCGGACTGATGGTGCTGGCGGCTGCAGGGCTGGCGCTGCTGTGGCTCGGCGGCACGTCGGCCACGTCGATCACCGGCTACATCGTGTTCATCGCGGCCGCACAAACGGCGAGCATGCTGCCGCTCGCCGTGGTCAGCCGGCTGATCCCGGCAGTGGACCGGCCCGCAGGCCTCGCCATGGCGAACACGATCTCACAAGGCGGCGGGTTCATCGGCCCGCTGCTGTGGGGCATCGCGGCCGACCGCACCGGCAGCTACGACCTCGGCATCGCGCTGCTGCTGCCGATGGCACTGGGCTCCGCCACGCTGGCGCTCCTGGCGCGCCAGGCGAGCTTGCGGCCCGCATGACACGCCTGCATTTGCCCGTCACACCACGCCGAAGGCCAGCATCGCGTCGGCGACTTTCTTGAAGCCCGCGATATTCGCGCCCTTGACATAGTCGATGTAACCGCCGCCCTGATCGCCATATTCGAGGCAGGACTTGTGGATGCCTAGCATGATGTCTTTCAACATCTGCTGCAGCTCGTCTTCCTTCCACGAACGGCGTTCGGAGTTCTGGCTCATCTCAAGGCCCGAGACCGCGACGCCGCCCGCATTGCTCGCCTTGCCCGGCGCGTAGAGCAGCTTGGCGGCCTTGAAGATGTGCACACCGTCAAGGTTGGTCGGCATGTTCGCGCCTTCGGAGACCGCACGGCAGCCGTTGGCGACGAGCGTCTTCGCGTCCTCGCCCAGCAGTTCGTTCTGCGTGGCGCAAGGCAGCGCGACATCGCATGGCACGCCCCACGGCGTTTTTCCCGCGGTAAATGTCGCGGCGGGGAACTCGGCGACATACTCTTCGATGCGCCCGCGGCGGTGGGTCTTGTGGGCCTTGACCCAGTCGATCTTCTCCTGCGTGATGCCATCCGGATCGTGGATGAACCCACCCGAGTCCGACAGCGTGAGCACCTTGCCGCCCAGTTGCACGATCTTTTCCGCAGCATGGGTCGCCACGTTGCCCGAGCCGGAGATCACTGCCGTCTTGCCGGTGAGGTCCTCGCCCTTCACCGCCAGCATGTTGGCGAGGAAGTATACGGCTCCGTAGCCTGTCGCCTCGGTGCGGATCAGTGAGCCGCCCCATTCGAGGCCCTTGCCCGTGAGCACGCCGGTGAACTGGTTGGTGATGCGTTTGTACTGGCCGAACATGTAGCCGATCTCGCGCCCGCCCACGCCGATGTCGCCTGCCGGCACGTCGACGTCGGCACCGATGTGGCGGTAGAGCTCGGTCATGAACGACTGGCAGAAGCGCATGATCTCGCGCACGCTCTTGCCCTTGGGGTTGAAGTTCGAACCGCCCTTGCCGCCGCCCATCGGCAGGCCGGTCAGCGCGTTCTTGAATGTCTGCTCGAACGCGAGGAACTTGAGCACGCTTTCGGTAACACTCGGGTGGAAGCGGATGCCGCCCTTGTAGGGTCCGATCGCATTGTTGTTCTGCACGCGCCAGCCGCGCTGCACGCGGATGTTGCCAGCATCATCTTCCCAGCACACGCGGAAGCTGATGACGCGGTCCGGCTCGGCAATCCGGCGCAAAATCTGGGCCGTGTGATACTGCTCCTTGTCTGCCATGAAATCGAAGATATCCTCGGCAACCTCCTGGACCGCCTGAACGAATTCAGGCTGATGCGGGTTGCGCTTGTTCACACCAGCCATAAAAGTCGGCAGGTCGACGTGATCGGAAACAGCCACAGCATTCTCCCCCTTTGGCGAAGCCGGTATCCGGCTTCAGGTTTAGCGTGCGACCGCCCAAAAGCCGCTCGTCCGGTCTAGCCCAGCGAGTCGCGCCCTATCTGTTCGAATGTTTACCCGGTTTTGTTACGCGCGATAGTGCAGCAGCGCACTGGAGCTTTAATCAAGGCGCAGGGGTGGCCCCCAGGGCGGCATCAAACGCGGTGTTGGCGTCGCGATGCGCATCGTCATCGGGGGCTTTCGCTGCTGCTTTGGCAACCGGCTTGGCCGCGACCTTGCCCGCCGGCTTTACAACTGAATTGGCCGCCGGTTTGGCCGCCGACTTTGCCGACGGAATGGCCGGCGGCTTGGTTTCCGCGACTGCTGGCTTGGCTGCAGGGTTGCCGGCGATCTTGCTCCGAGCAGCAGGCGCTGACGACGCGGCCGAAGCCGGAGGCTTGGCGTCCGGCTTCGGGGCCGGCTTCGGGGCCGGTTCTGCGGTCGCTGCCCCAGCAGGCGGCAAGCGGTAATCCTCCACACCGCTCAGCGGCCCAACAGGTTTGGGACCGCCCGGCAGGATGGCTGGCGAAAGTTCCTCCGCGTCCGACGCGGGGGGGCCTGCTGCTGCCGCGCCCTTGGCCGCCGCAGCAGGCGCCGCTTCCACCGGACCCAACTTTGCCGCCAGGCTCGACACCTGCCCCGTCAGCATGCGGTCGACTGCCGGGGCGATCTCCTCAGGCTTGTAACGCATGAATCCGCCGACGACATATTCGAAGAGGATTCGCGAGCCGCGATCGGTCGGCTTGATCGTCATTGTCATGGTGGCGGCCAGCGCTTCGCTCTGCAGCGGCCCCAGCGCGCCGACAAGGCGCATAGCACGCGGGGGTTCGAGATAGATGACACGCATGTGCTGCACACCGCCGGGCTTCTGCGCGGCGGGCGCGCCATCAGGCCGCGGCAAGGTCTCGCAGAAGCAGCCACCCACCACCGGATCTAGAATGAGGTTTGCCGCATCGCCGGAAAAGGTGTGCTGGCTGGACCACCACTGCGCCGGGTTAATCAGGGTTCGCCACGCATCGGCCGGCTTGGCAGTCACCTCGGTGGTCACCCGCACGACGAACCCGTTCTCGGATTGTGTGACCACTTCGGCCCGGGCCGGCTGCGCGAACAGGACAACCGGGAGGAGCAGCAAAATCCGCAGCCCCAAACCGCCGCGCTTCGCCTTCTTCATGATCGCCCTCCCCGCTGGTGCACCCCACCGGCGCATAACCGGGTCTATATCAGAATGGCCTCAATGGCATCTGTTACCGCGTCCATGGCCGCCATGCCGTCAACGCGGCTGACAATCCCGCGCGCGTCGTATATCGGCAGGATCGGTGCCGTCTTGGCGCGGTATTCGGCCATGCGCGTGCGCACGGTTTCCTCGTTGTCGTCGGGTCGCCGCTTGAAAGTGTGGCCGCCGCATTTGTCGCAGGTGCCTTCCACGGCCGGCTGTTCAAACGTGTCGTGATAGCCCTTGCCGCACGTCGCGCAGGTGTAGCGCCCGGTAATACGTTCGACGAGAGCGTCCTCGTCTACTTCCAGCTCGATCACATGATCGAGCGCCCGGCCACGGACCGTCAGGATGGCGTCAAGCGCTTCCGCCTGCGGTGCGGTGCGCGGATAGCCATCGAAGATCGCGCCCATGCCGTCAGGCATGGCATCCAGCTCATCGCCGATCAGCGCCGAGACGATCTCATCTGAAACGAGTTCCCCCGCTTCCATCACGGCCTTCGCCTTGAGGCCAACAGGAGTCTCGGCCTTGACCGCCGCGCGCAGCATGTCGCCCGTCGAGAGCTGCTTCATGCCATGCCGCTCAACCAGCCTCTGCGCCTGCGTACCCTTGCCCGCCCCTGGCGGTCCCAACAGGATGATATTCACGCCCCGAACTCCCCATACACCGCCCCTGTCGTGTCCCGATAGATCAGGACATCGCTCAGCGCATGCGGCCTTTCAGCTTGGCCTTCTTGATAAGGTCGCCATACTGGTGTGCCAGCAGATGCGACTGGATCTGGGTGATGGTGTCGACTGTCACGTTGACCACGATCAGCAGGCTGGTGCCGCCGAAGAACAGCGAGCCCATCCCGGTTTCTGCCATAATCGCTTCCGGCACCACGCAGACCAGAGTGATATAGGCCGCACCCAGCACGGTGATGCGCGTCAGCACATAATCCAGATAATTCGCGGTGTTCTTGCCAGGACGGATGCCGGGAATGAAGCCGCCATTGCGCTTCAGGTTGTCGGCGGTCTCTTCCGGATTGAACACCACGGCGGTGTAGAAGAAGCTGAAGAAGATAATCCCCAGTGCATAGAGGATCATATAGACCGGCTTGCCGTGGCCGAGATACTGGTTCAGCCCGACAATGATCTGCCCCATTGTGGAATCCGGCGAGACCGAACTGCCGGCGAACTGGGTTATGGTGAGCGGCAGCAGCAGCAGCGAACTGGCAAAGATCGGCGGAATCACACCCGCGGTGTTGAGCTTGAGCGGCAGGTGGCTGCGGTCTGCCGCCATCATGCCGCGCTGGGTCACGCGCTTGGGATACTGCACCAGCAGCCGGCGCGAGGCGCGCTCGAAGAAGCAGATGAAGATAACGACACCGACCAGCAGCGCCAGCACGCCGAAGATCATGAACCCGCCGAGCTCGCCCGTCCGGCCCCGGTTGAACAGGTTGCCGAAGAATGTCGGCATCTGCGCTACGATGCCGGCCATGATGATCAGCGAAATGCCGTTGCCGATGCCGCGGCTGGTGATCTGTTCACCCAGCCACAGCAGGAACATGGTGCCGCCGATCAGGCTGATCACCGCGCCGACGCGGAACACGTAGCCCGGATCGATCACCGCCTGCAGGCCGCTCGATGCTCCGAACGCTTCAAGCCCCGTGGCGAGGAACCAGCCCTGGATGGCGGTGAGGAACACCGCGCCATAGCGCGTGTACTGGTTGATCTTCTTGCGCCCGCTTTCGCCTTCCTTCTTCAGCGCCATCAGCGAAGGATGCAGCGAAGAGGCGAGCTGCACCACAATCGAGGCGGTGATATAGGGCATCACGCCGAGCGCGATCAGGCTCATGCGCTGGAGCGAACCGCCCGAAAACGCGTTGAAAATATCAAGAATGCCGCCCTGCGTCTTGCTTGCCAGCGATTCCAGGATCAGCGGATTGATCCCGGGCAGCGGCACGAAGCTCAGGAACCGGAACACGATCAGCGCGCCGACAGTGAACCAGATGCGCGACTTGAGTTCGGTCGCCTTCGAGAAGTTGGCCAGATTGAGCGTGCTGGCGATGTTATCGGCGCGGGATGCCATTGTGGGGTTTCATGCCTTGCTGATGGGCCAGCTGCGAATGGGTTCGCAGCGCCTTGTGGCTAGCCCATATAGGGAGGGTTCGGCAATGTCGAACCCCCGCACGCGCATTTGTTGGAAAGACGCGGCTTGCGGACCTGCCTGAGCAGGCCCGCGAGCGGTGCGCCTTACTTGGACGCCTTGGCCGCCTTGTTGACTTCGCGGCGTGCGGTCTTCTTCTCGTGCTCGCTCGGCACGGCCTCAGGCAGCGTGACCGAGCCGCCGAGCGCCTCGACCGCCGCACGGGCACCCTTGCTCACGCCTTCGACCGCGAAGCTGGCCTTGGTGGTAAGTTCACCCTTGGCGAGGAGGCGCACGCCATCCTTGCCGCCGCGAGCGAGGCCGGCGGCCTTGAGCGCGGCGTGCGTGATCGGGGCGGCGACGTCGAGCTTGCCCGCATCGATCGCCTTCTGGATCATGCCGAGGTTCACTTCGGCGAAGTCCTTGGCGAAAATGTTGTTGAAGCCGCGCTTAGGGATGCGCATGTGAAGCGGCATCTGGCCGCCCTCAAAGCCGTTGACCGCAACGCCCGAACGCGCCTTGGCGCCCTTCTGGCCGCGCCCGGCGGTCTTGCCCTTGCCCGAGCCGATACCACGGCCGACACGCATGCGCCCCTTGCGGGCACCATCATTGTCACGGATTTCATTGAGTTTCATGGCTGTTGCACTCGCTTTCGCTTTGAGTCGCGCTGATGGAAGCCGTGGCCCATAGGTGAAGCGGGACGCAATGTCACCCCCGGATCGGTTCCGCTCGTGGCTTCCCAAGGATCAGGGTGTCCGATAGAACTGCCCTTCGACAAGCGACAACGATAGCGAGGGGATCCCATGGACACCAGCACACGCGCCTGCCTCATGGCCCTGTGCCTCGTCGCAGCCCAGCCCGCCTCGGCCCAACAGGTTTCAACGGCAACCGGTTCTGCGCAGGGCGATGTCTCCCTCACCATCTATAACAACGATCTGGCGCTGGTGCAGGACACCCGCAAGCTAACCCTGCACAAAGGCCGAACCCTGCAGGAGTTTTCCGATGTTTCCGCCGCCATACGGCCCGAAACCGTAACGTTATCCGGCGCGGGCGCGGGGATCATCGAGCAGAACTTCGACTACGACTTGCTCTCGCCTGAGAAGCTGCTCGACAAGGCCGTGGGCCAGACCGTCACCGTGGTGCGAACCAATCCAGCCACCGGGGCCGAGACGCGCGAACAGGCGCTGGTGCTCGCCAACAACGGAGGCACGATCGTTCGCATAGGTGACCGGATCGAGGTGCTAGAGCAGATGGGCGCGCGCATTGTGTTTCCCGGACTGCCGCCAAACCTGCGCGCGCGTCCGACGCTCTCGATCACGCTGAATACAAGCACGGCTGGCCTCCGCCCGGCCACACTCAGCTATCTTTCCTCCGGCCTCGGCTGGAAGGCAGACTATGTCGCGCTGTTTGACGAGGCGCAGGGCAAAATGGATCTGCAAGGCTGGATCACGCTGACGAACAACACCGGGACGAGTTTCCCCAATGCCCGCGTGCTGCTGGTCGCGGGGAACCCCGGGCAAGACAATGCCGGCAACATGGGTAGAAACATGGAACGCGGCAGGATGGTCCCCCAGATCGCATTCAAGCCCGGCACCCAGAGCGCCGACCGCGAGCGGCTGGGCGATTATTACCTCTATCCCATCGATGCGCGCACGACCGTCGCCAACGCCCAGCAAAAGCAGGTCAGCTTCCTCGATGTTGCAGGCGCACCTGCCAGCAAGGGCTATTTCTTCCGCAACGACTGGCTCGCCCGCTCCGACGAGGCTCAGAGCTTTGCC
Source organism: Novosphingobium sp. (assembly GCA_046155055.1). Classification (GTDB taxonomy): domain Bacteria; phylum Pseudomonadota; class Alphaproteobacteria; order Sphingomonadales; family Sphingomonadaceae; genus Novosphingobium. Next base: position 8,683 of record JBJXEK010000136.1, read on the forward strand.
ACGGTGCTCAACCTTTCGACCGCACGCGGCAGCGGCTTGGGCGATGCGCTGCCGGCGGGCACGGTGCGCGTCTATATGCGCGATGCGCGCGGGCAGCCGCAGTTCATCGGCGAAAAGTCGATAGACCACACGCCGATGGGATCAACCTTGTCGCTCCGCACCGGCGAAGCGTTCGACGTGAAAGTGCAGCCCACGGTCGAGAGCCGCGAGAAGATCACCTCCGACGAATGGGAGAAGTCCGGGCGCTACCGTGTGACGGTGAATGGCAAGACCGATGACGTGACCATCGAGCGGCAGAAGGAATATTGGCGCACGACCATGGCCTACAAGGTCACCAATGCGCGGCCATCGCCGGTCAAGGTGGAGGTGGTGCAGGCCGGGCTCGACAACTGGTGGAGCGATTCGCGCGTACCGGGGGAATCGGTCAAGGGCACACAGCGCACACTGGATGAGCGGACATGGACGCTCGATGTACCCGCGAACGGCGAAACCACCCTCACCGTCCAGTTCGACACGCGCTACTGACTACCCGCACAGTGGCGCGCGCGCTTTCCTTGCTGGCCATAGTGGCCGCCGCGCTTGCGCTGGGCACTGCCCTGCCCGCAGCCGCGCAGGAGCGCGCGGTGCTGTCGCCCGCGCCGGATGCGGTGGCCGTCACGATCTACCGCGCGCCGGATCGCGCAGCGGATGCGGCGATGAGCCTTGATTGGCTGGAAGGCTACGCGCTGATCACCGAGACGCGGACCGTGGATATCCCGGCGGGTGCAGCGACGATCCGCTTTGAAGGCGTGGCGGGCGGGATCCTGCCGGAGTCCGCGCTGGTTTCCGGCTTGCCCTCCGGCGTGCGGGAAAAGAACCTCGATGCCGAGCTGCTCTCGGCGCGCAATCTCTATGCACGCGCCTTTGGCCGCCCAGTGATCCTGCGCCGCTACCGGGGCAAGGGCGGCGAAGGCACGGTGACCGAGGAACGCGCGGTCATCCGCTCCACCCCCGATGGAGCGGCAATCCTGCAGACCAAGGATGGCTTCGAAGTCGCCAATTGCGGGCGCGGGATTGCCGATGCACTGGTCTATGGCGAAATGCCCGTGGGGCTTTCGGCCAAGCCGACGCTGTCGGTGCGCACCGAGAGCGCTGAAGCAAAGCGCGCGACGATCACGCTCTCATACCTCGCTTGGGGGTTTGACTGGCAGACCAACTATGTCGTGCGGCTAAACCCCGCCACGGGCAAGGCGGATGTTCTGGCCTGGGTGACGCTGGCGAGCAGCGATCCGACGAGCTTTGCTGATGCCAGCACCGCCGTCGTGGGAGGCAAGGTCAACCGGGAGGATGCGCACGAGCGCAAGGGGGTGCAGGGCGGCGATCTGGTGCTCAGGTGCTATTTAGGGGGCCACCCGGTTCCTAACCCAGACGTGATGTTTGCACCAGCGCCGCCGCCGATGATGATGGACGAGATTATCGTCACTTCCCAGCGCCGCAAACCCATGCTCTCCTACCTCGCTGAGTCGGCCGTCAAAGTCGCCGAGGAAGCCCTTGGCGACCTCAAGCTCTACCGCGTGCCCATGCTTACGACCGTCGCCTCCAACGCCCAGAAGCAGGTCACGATGCATGATCTGCACGGGGTGAAGTTCAAGACCTTCCACACTGCCGCGCTCCAGGACGGTGTGGACGGGCAGGCCACGATCAAGCTGCGCACCCGCAACCGCAAGGAAGACGGCCTCGGCGTCGC
>JBJXEK010000137.1:0-11528 GCA_046155055.1 Novosphingobium sp.
GATCACACGCACAACGATTCATCGCCAGCGCTGCACGGCTCAACTTGCGAAACCCCCTGCGGATTCGACCCTGAGGGCGGCCATGGCTAAGCGCCCGGCTTGCGCGGAAGAAAACAAGCCGCGTCCGGACGGGGGTCGCCATCTTACCAACCACGACACGGCGCAAGGCGGGCCCGCCTCGGGATTGTGGTCGTTCGCAGTCCCGCTGGCAGGTGCTTGTCGCGCGTGTCCGTAGCTGGTTCCCGGATCGCGAATTCTTCATGCGCTCCAACGGGCATGTCCGGTTTATCCGTCTTTCGGCCCGGCTGCAGATGCGCATCGCGGGCGCAGTAGCCGGAGCCGTAGTGCTATGGGCAGGGATGATGGGCTGGATGGTCGTTTCGCAGGCCCTTGCCGCCTATGACCAAGCTTCGTTGCTGGAGCGTGAGGCCGCAGTCGCTTCGGCAGAAAGCCGCGTCGCACAGTATCGGTCGGGGCTGGGAACTGTGGCGGGCGACCTTGCCAAGCGACAGGAGTTCATCGAGAAAAGCGTCCAGGGCGCGATCGGCACGCTCCCGGGCTCGCTGCCAGGCGGCACAGTTTCCGACAGCACAGCCGAAGCTGACAAGACCGTGCGCAAGATCTCGATGGTACTGCCCGAGGCGGCCGGGCTCGCCAAAGTGGAGGCGCGGCAGTTGGCCTTCATCGAGCGACTCACCCGCTACGCAGATACCCGCTCGGCCCGCGCTGAAATCGCAATTCGCCGTCTTGGCCTTAACCCGGGCATGATCGCTGCGGGAGACAAGAGCGCCATGGGCGGCCCGCTCATTCCGCTATCGACAGGGCACGGCCTTGCGCTCGACCCGCGCTTTGCTCGCTTCGGTGCCAGCCTCGCGCGCATGAGCGCGATGGAACAGGCGCTGGTGCGCATTCCCAATACCTTGCCTGCGAGCCTTGAATACATTTCAAGCGGCTTCGGTTATCGAATCGATCCTTTCACTGGTGGCGGTGCATTCCACGCTGGGCTCGATTTTCGTGGGCCTGTTGGTGCGCCGATCCTTGCTGCGGCGGCGGGGACGGTGAGCTTTACCGGCGTCAAGCAGGGCTATGGCAATTGCGTCGAGATCAGCCACGGCAACGGTTTGCTTACGCGCTATGCGCATATGTCGCGAATCGAAGCCCGTGTGGGCGAAGTCATCGAGCCAGGCAAAGTGATCGGCGCTATTGGCAGCACCGGCCGCTCGACCGGGCCCCACTTGCACTTTGAAGTACGGATCGCAGACCGACCGGTCGATCCGCGACCGTTTCTGGAGGCAATGCCGCATGTTTTCCAAGAAGCCCGCGCCGGGGTCAGAGCACCCCGCCCGGCCGGCACCGCAGGGTAACGCCATGGCTGCAACGACTTTTTCCGTGCTGGGCGCCGATCTGGCGGTCAAAGGTGATATCACCGCCAGCGCCGATCTGCATATCGACGGCCATGTCGAAGGTGACATTACATGCGCCGCTCTGGTCCAGGGCGAGGCCAGCTCGATCCACGGAGCGATCCGCGCACAGACCGCGCGGCTGGCCGGCACCGTTAAAGGCGGGATCGAGGTCGGACAGCTCGTCATCCTCAAGTCGGCACGGATCCACGGAGATGTGAAGTACGATGTCCTGACCATCGAACAGGGCGCGCATATCGATGGCCGACTGAGCCATGGGCTGGAACCGCTGGATAGCGAGGCGACGCTGACCCTGGTCAGCTAGCTGGACCAGCCTCCTGCAAAGTTCTAACTAAAAAGCAAAAAGCCCCTCTCTGGATTAGAGAGGGGCTTTTGTTTGTGCGCATCATCCGCGCTGGAAACTCAGCTGTCGGAAACGCCTTCGGCGCGGCGTGCTTCCAGCCAGGCTGCAGCTTCGGCTTCCTGTGCGGCCTGCGAGGCGGCTTTGACATGAGCCTCACGTTCGGCACGCAGTTCCTCGATCAAGGCATCGCGATCGTTACCGAGACGCAATTTGCTCGCTGTCTCGTCTTCCTCGATGCCCGCCTTCTTGGCGGCCTTGGCAACCAGCCCATCCAGCTCGCGCTGCGAGCACAGGCCCAGCGTGACCGGGTCTTTCGGGTTGATATTGGCGATGTTCCAGTGGCTACGATCACGAATCGCGGCAATCGTATTGCGCGTTGTACCAATCAGCTTGCCAACTTGCGCATCCGAGATTTCCGGATGATTGCGCAAAATCCACGCGATGCCATCGGGCTTGTCCTGCCGCTTGGAAACTGGCGTGTAGCGCGGTCCTTTGGTGCGGCTGACCGAGATCGGGGCCTTCTGCATCTTCAGGCGGTAGTTCGCGTTATTCTGACCGCGCTCGATCTCGCTCTGCGTCAGTTCGCCAGAATGAACGGGATCGCGCCCGGTGTACTTGGCACCGGCCAGGTCATCGGCCATCGCCTGCACCTCAAGGATGTGCAGGCCGCAAAACTCGGCGATCTGCTCGAAGGTCAGCGCGGTGTTGTCGACAAGCCAGGATGCCGTGGCATGGGGCATCAGCGGATATGTGGGCTGGTTGCTCAAGGGGAGCCTCTCCGGACAGCATGACCAATGGGGTGGAAACAATAAGGGCCGCCCCTTGCGGAGCGGCCATCGTGCACCCGATGTAGGCGACAGGGGCACGAACGGCAAGCCTATTCGGGCCAATTCTGGCCTCCGTCCTATTCGCCGACAGCCAGAACGATTTTGCCGATGTGCGAGCCGCCTTCCATCCGCGCGTGGGCCGCGCCGGCCTCGGCCAACGGAAATGTTCTATCCATGACCGGCCGAAGCTGGCCATCCGCCACCAAGGGCCAAACCGTTTCATGGATCTCGCTCGCAAGTAATCCTTTGAATTCATTTGATCTTGGTCGTAGTGTTGAACCTGTTAGAGTCAGCCGGCGGCGCATCACTTCCGCCATGTTGATCTCAGCGCGCAGGCCGCCCTGCACGGCAATGGTCACATGGCGACCGTCGTCGGCAAGGCACTTCAGGTTGCGCGCGACATAATCGCCCGCCACCATGTCGAGCACCAGATGCACACCTTCGCCAGAGGTGATGCGGCTTACTTCCTCGACGAAATCGCTGGCTTTGTAATCGATGGCGTAGGCCGCACCCAATTCCAGCGCGGCAGCGCATTTCTCGGGGCCGCCACAAGTCACGATGACCGTCAGGCCGAACAGCTTGCCCAGCAGGATCGAGATGGTGCCGATCCCGCTGGTGCCGCCATGGACCAGAAGGCGCTCGCCCTCTGTCGCCCAGCCGCGCTCGAACACGTTGTGCCATACGGTGAAAACCGTTTCGGGCAGCGCCGCAGCCTGGTCGAGCGGCAAGCCTTCGGGCACTGGCAGGCAAAGTTCGGCCTCGGCGAGACAATATTGGGCATAGCCGCCGCCAGATACCAGCGCGCAAACCATCTCGCCGGTGAAAGGGGTCGTAACACCTGCGCCGGTAGCGACCACTTGACCGGAAACTTCTAGGCCCGGAATCGGCGAAGCGCCCGGTGGCGGCGGATAAAAGCCCTGGCGCTGGATCACGTCGGGCCGGTTTACGCCCGCAAACGCAACCCTGAGCAAGACTTGCCCAGGCCCGGGGGTGGGCACCGGAAGCGTTTCAAGCCGAAGCATATCAGGCCCGCCAGGGGCATCAAAGCCAATTGCGGTCATAGTCTCTGGTAACGGCTTCATGCCATGCCCCCCTGTAACCGAACCGGCGCAATTCCTTTGGGCCGATAAATAGTAAACAACCCGCAGCGCCACGTACCCATGGAGCCGGTTGACAGCAAGGCTCAAGCGGTCACAAAGTGATTCTTGATGGAATTAGACGAGCGCCCGCGCCGCACAGGCGATCTGGCCAGCCTGCTGGCTTCGGAGTCGCTTGACAGGTATTCACACAACGAGCTCGGTGAACGGGTCGCGTTGCTCGAAGCCGAAATCGCAAGGGTGACAGCACACCGCGACAAAGCGGTCTCGCATCGCCGCGCGGCAGATGCCCTGTTCGGGTCAGCATCGGGGTCGCCCCCAACAGAGGGCAGCAGATCGTGATGCATGCCGCCCTTCACGGACCGGGGCGGCATACCCATATTGCTGAGGTGCGGGGCAATGCGCTCGCCAGTTCGTTGATATTCCGTGTTTGCGGTTTAACCAAGGTTAAGCCGAAACGTGTTCTCCTCCCGCAAGGGAACCACCCGGGGCCCGCAGTCCGCCGGCTCGCCAGAAAGAAGCGCCATGCCCAGTTTCGCCCAAAGCCTTGAGAAGACGCTGCATTCCGCGCTCAGCAATGCGTCGGAACGCAGCCACGAATATGCGACTCTTGAGCACCTCCTGCTGGCCCTGATCGACGACGCCGATGCGGCGCAGGTAATGCAGGCCTGCGGCGTCGATCTGGGTGACCTTGGCGATGTCGTGCGCCAGTACCTCGATCAGGAATACCAGTCGCTCAAGACGCAGGACAAGGCCGACCCGCAGCCGACCGCCGGGTTCCAGCGCGTGATTCAGCGCGCGATCCTGCATGTCCAGTCCTCGGGCAAGGACACGGTCACGGGCGCCAATGTGCTGGTCGCTCTGTTCTCCGAGCGCGACTCCTATGCGGTCTATTTCCTCCAGCAGCAGGACATGAGCCGCCTCGACGCGGTCAGCTTCATCAGTCACGGCATCGGCAAGGGCGGCCGTCAGGTGGAAAATCGCAACCCGAAGGGAGCTGAGGAGGCTCAGCCCCAGCAGGAAGAGAAAGCCGAAACCAAGGGCGGCAACAAGAAGGAGACGGCGCTCGATCAGTTCACCGTCAATCTCAACGAGAAGGCTCTTGCCGGCAAAGTCGATCCGCTGATCGGGCGTGGGCCGGAAGTTGATCGCACGATCCAAATCCTGTGCCGCCGTTCCAAGAATAACCCGCTCTATGTGGGTGATCCGGGCGTGGGCAAGACGGCGATTGCGGAAGGCCTTGCGCGCAAGATCGTCGAAGGCGACGTGCCCGAAGTGCTCAACGAGGCGGTGATCTACTCGCTCGACATGGGTGCGCTGCTCGCGGGCACGCGCTATCGCGGCGATTTCGAGGAGAGGCTCAAGCAGGTCGTCTCCGAACTTGAGAAAATGCCGCACGCGATCTTGTTCATCGACGAAATTCACACGGTGATCGGTGCGGGCGCGACGAGCGGCGGGGCGATGGATGCCTCGAACCTCCTGAAGCCAGCGCTTTCAGGCGGCACGATCCGCTGCATCGGCTCGACCACCTACAAGGAGTTCCGCAACCACTTCGAAAAGGACCGCGCATTGCTGCGCCGGTTCCAGAAGATCGACGTGAACGAACCGACCATCGAGGACACGATCAAGATTCTCAAGGGTCTGCGCACGGCGTTCGAGGATCACCACAAGGTCCGCTACACGCCCGACGCGATCAAGACCGCGGTCGAACTCTCAGCCCGCTACATCAACGACCGGAAGCTGCCGGACAAGGCGATCGACGTGATCGACGAGGTCGGCGCGATGCAGATGCTGGTGCCGCCTTCGAAGCGCAAGAAAGTCATCACTGCCCGCGAAATCGAGCAGGTCATCGCGACGATGGCGCGTATCCCGCCCAAGTCGGTCTCGAGCGACGACAAGAAGGTGCTCGAGCATCTCGACCGCGATCTGAAGCGGTTGGTGTTCGGCCAGGACAAGGCCATCGAAGTTCTGGCGAGCGCGATGAAGCTCAGCCGGGCGGGCCTGCGCGACCCGGACAAGCCGATCGGCTCGTTTCTGTTCTCGGGCCCCACCGGTGTCGGCAAGACCGAAGTTGCCCGAAGCCTGGCCCAGATTATGGGCATCCCGCTGCAGCGTTTCGACATGTCCGAATATATGGAGCGCCATTCAATCAGCAGGTTGATCGGCGCGCCTCCGGGCTATGTCGGGTTCGATCAGGGCGGGCTACTCACCGATGCCATAGACCAGCAGCCGCATTGCGTGCTGCTGCTCGACGAGATCGAGAAGGCGCACCCCGATCTGTTCAACATCCTGCTGCAGGTGATGGACAACGGCCGGCTCACCGATCACCATGGCAAGACGGTCGATTTCCGCAATGTCGTGCTGGTGATGACCACCAACGCCGGCGCGTCCGACATGGCGCGCAACGGCATTGGTTTCGGTGACGTGTCCAAGGCAGATGCGGGCGACGAAGCGGTCAAGAAGATGTTCAGCCCGGAGTTCCGCAACCGTATCGACGCCATCGTGCCGTTTGCCTACCTGCCGCCTGAAGTTGTCAGCCGCGTGGTTGACAAGTTCATCCTCCAGCTCGAGCTCCAGTTGGCCGACCAGAACGTGCACATTCAGTTCGACAGCGATGCGCGCGCCTGGCTGGCCAAGCAGGGCTATGATCGGATGTATGGCGCAAGGCCGATGGCACGTGTCATTCAGGAGAAGGTCAAGAAGCCGCTGGCCGAGGAACTGCTGTTCGGCAAGCTCGCCAATGGCGGCGAGGTCCATGTGAGCCTCAAGGAAGAGGAAGGCAAGGATACCGCGCTCTCCTTCGAACTGACCCCGGCCGCGCCGAAACTGGTCAAGAAGAAGGCGCGCAAGGGCAAGGGCGGTGCAGCGACGGCGGAAGAGGAGCCGAACACTGACGAGGCCTAAGGTGAGCTAGCGCTCAATCGAGAATAGACAATGGGGCGGGGCCGACAGGTTTCCGCCCCTTTTGTCGCTGGCAACAAAGCGCGATCCACGCCATTCCTAGAACCATGGCTGGATGTTTCACGTGGATCAAAGCGGAGCCGATGGGCATCCGCATCGTTCCCGCCGACGCGTGGATCGATCCTTCGCGTGCCGTGGCACGGGCCCTGGTCACGCATGGCCATGCCGATCATGCGCGGGGCGGGCATGGGCAAACCATCGCGACGCCCGCCACGCTCGCCATCATGGCGGTGCGGTATGGTGTGGCGGAAGGTACGGTCCCCGCGAGCTATCACGAAGCAATTGCGCTTCGCGGCGGCGTGATCGCCACCTTCCTGCCTGCCGGGCACGTGCTGGGATCGGCGCAGATCCTGCTGGAGCATGCGGGCGAGCGAGCGATCGTCAGCGGCGACTACAAGCGCAGCCCCGATCCCACCTGTCTGCCCTTCGCGGTCACGCCCTGCGACCTGTTCATCACCGAAGCCACGTTTGGGTTGCCGGTGTTCCAACATCCGCCAATTGCCGATGAGATTGAACGGCTGCTATCAGTGCGCGCAGCGAATCCCGAGCGCTGCGTGTTAGTGGGCGCCTATGCGCTGGGCAAGGCGCAGCGGGTGATTGCCGAGCTCCGCGCAGCAGGCTGGCACGCGCCGATCTATCTCCACGGCGCGATGGAGGCGATGTGTCGACTCTATGAAGAGCAAGGAGTTCCGCTAGGCGATTTGCGCCCCGTTGCCGGCGCACCCAAAGCTGACCTGGCAGGTGCCATCATCATCTGTCCGCCCTCCGCGCTCACCGACCGTTGGAGCCGCCGCCTCCCTGATCCGCTAACCGCGATGGCGAGCGGCTGGATGGGCGTGCGCCAGCGTGCCCGCCAGCGTGGCGTAGAACTGCCACTGGTCATCTCGGACCATGCCGACTGGGATGAGCTCACCACCACCATCGCCGAGGTCAATCCCGCCGAAACCTGGATCACTCATGGCCGCGAGGAAGCGCTGCTCCGCTGGTGCGAACTCCACCAGCGCCGAGCCCGCACCCTCGCGCTCACGGGGTATGAGGACGAGGATGACTAAACGCGGCCGAGTCTTCCCCGACTGTGGAGAAACCTGATGCAGAGGTTTGCCGCACTCCTTGACGGCCTTCTGCTGACCCCGTCACGCAACGGGAAGCTGGCGCTGATCGCGGACTATCTGCGGGGAACGCCCGATCCTGACCGCGGCTGGGCGCTAGCAGCTTTGACCAACGCAGTGGACTTTCCCGCGGTTAAGGCCGGAACCATACGCGGCCTTATGGCCGATCGGGTCGATCCGGTGCTGTGGGCACTCTCGCGCGATTTTGTGGGCGATACGGCGGAGACCGCGAGCCTGCTTTGGCCCGAACCCGAACCCGCTCCGCCGGGGCCACCACCTACGCTTGGGGAAGTTGTCGCGGCTTTGGGCAGCGTCACGCGAGCGGGAGCACCGCCGCTGCTCGCCAGCCTGCTCGACCAGCTCGATACCGCTGGCCGCTACGCGCTGATCAAGTTCGCTACCGGCGCGCTGCGCATCGGAATCTCGGCGCGGCTCGCCAAAGTGGCGTTTGCCCAAGCCTTCTCGGTGCAGGTCGAAGACGTGGAGGAATATTGGCATAGCCAAACCCCGCCCTACCTGCCGCTGTTCCAATGGGCGAGCGGCGCAGCCCCCCCGCCGCGCACCGATTTGCTGCCGCTGTTCCGCCCTTTCATGCTCGCGCATCCGCTCGAGGATCAGGTGATAAGCCTCACCGACTATGTCGCCGAATGGAAGTGGGACGGCATTCGCGTGCAGATCGTCCACGTGAACGGAGAAACGCGAGTCTATTCGCGCGGCGGCGATGAGATTTCCGCGAGCTTCCCTGAAATCGCTGCGGCACTGCCGTTCCCGGCAGTGCTTGACGGCGAACTTCTGGTTCGAGGCAACCAGCAAGGCGGCGAAACAGGTGGTGCGGCGAGCTTTAATGCCTTGCAGCAAAGGCTGGGCCGCAAGACCGTTTCGAAGGCCATTCTGGCTGAGGCGCCCGCGTTTGTGCGACTCTACGACGTGCTGATCGACCAGGGCGAAGACTTGCGCGAGTTGCCGTGGACCGCGCGCCGCACCCGACTTGAAGACCTGATTCCCCGGCTTGATCCCGAGCGATTCGATCTCTCCGAAACAATCTTGGCGGCAGATTTGGAAGCCCTTGCCGAAATTCGCGCCAGCGCACGCGATGTCGCGATCGAGGGCGTCATGCTCAAGCACCGCGCCTCGCCCTATGTGGCGGGCCGCCGCGCCGGGCTGTGGTTCAAGTGGAAGCGCGAGCCGCTGCTGGTGGATTGTGTCCTGATGTACGCCCAGCGCGGCTCGGGCAAGCGCTCGTCGTTCTATTCCGATTTCACCTTCGGCTGCTGGGACGGCGATCCAGATGCCGGTGCCGAACTTCTGCCCGTCGGCAAAGCCTATTTCGGCTTCACCGACGAGGAACTAAAATGGCTCGATCGCCACGTGCGCCAGCACACAGTGGCCAAATTCGGCCCCGTGCGCGAGACCGACAAGAGCTTGGTTTTCGAAGTCGCGTTCGATTCGATCCACACGAGCAAGCGCCACAAGTCCGGCCTCGCAATGCGATTTCCGCGCATCAATCGCATTCGGCAGGACAAGCCGGCGCATGAGGCAGACCGGCTTGATACGCTGCGCACGATGGTGAGCTGAACTCGTCGTTTCCCATTCCGCCAGTCGGCAGGTAGCAGAGTGCACATGCTCCGATACGACCGCCCCCGCCGCCAGTTTGCGATTGCCCTTTCGGCGCTGGCAGGCTTTGTCGATGCGGTCGGATTTCTATCGGCCAATGGCTACTTCGTCTCGTTCATGTCGGGCAACACCACGAGGCTGGGCGTCACCCTTGGGACCGATCCGGCACAGGCCTTGCTCCCAGCGCTGCTCATCATTGGCTTCCTGGCCGGAGTGACGGCAGGAGCCCTGATTGCCTTGCGCGCGGGCCGGCTACGCAAACCTGCCGTGCTCGCGCTTGTCGCTGTGCTTCTGCTCGCGGGGGCCGGCGTGCGCGCTGCCGGCACCGAACGCGCCATGCTCTTTGCCTTGGTGCTGGCGATGGGCGCGATCAACAACACCTTCCAGCGCGGCGGCGAGGTGACTGTAGGGCTGACCTATATGACTGGAGCGCTGGTCCGCCTTGGACAGGGGTTCGCCCTTTGGCTGACTGGTAAGGCCGAGCCTCGCTGGGCAACATGGGGCGCGCTGTGGGCGGGGTTGCTGTGCGGTGCGGTGCTGGGCGCCTTTCTGCAAAGCCGTCTGCCGATGGGCTGCTTGTGGATCGCTGGGGGCTGGGCCGCGATCATGGCGCTGCTCGCGCTCAGGTTTCCGGCGGAATCCTGAACAGCTTTTCGCGCGAAGTCGCGCCGCGCAACAAGGTGAGCTGCGATGGCGGCAAACCCAACGCGGTCGCCAACATGTCCGTCACCGCAACCGTCGCCTTGCCGTCTTCAGGCTTGGTCCGCACCTTGACCAACACGCGTCCGCCCGCGATCTCGATCCCCTCACTCCGCGCACCGGGCGTGACTCGCACTGCGAGCCGGCCATGACCATCGGCAAGCGCACGCAAGGCTGCAGCGGACGGGAATTCAGCCTTGGGCCGGGCCATCTGCAGCCAGAGCATGCCCGTGAGCCCGCGCATTGGCGACATAATGCGCCACGCCAAGCTGCATTTCGGCAATCGCTGCATCGGTCAGTTCGCGCATATAGGTGGCGGGCCGCCCGCCCCAGAGCTGGCGGGTGGCAATGCGCTTGCCCGGCGTGAGGAGCGCACCCGCCGCAAGCATGCCGTCGCCCTCGATCACGGCGCCGTTCATCACGACCGCGCCGAGCCCGACAAAGGCCCGATCCTCCAGCACGCAGCCATGCAGCATGACCATGTGGCCGACGAGGACATCCTCGCCGATCAGCGTGGGAAAGCCCTCCGGGTGCCGGGAGTCCGGACTGTCGCAATGGATCACCGTGCCGTCCTGTATATTGCTCCGCGGGCCGATCACGATGCGGTTCACATCCCCTCGGATCACGCAATTATACCAGACTGATGCCCCTTCCCCGATCTCGACATCGCCGATGATGCGGCAGCCCGGCGCAATGAACGCGCTGGGATGTATGCGTGGGGCCTTGCCGTGGATCGCGGCGATGGTGACGTCGTGACGCATGGATAGCCTTTTAGGTTGCCGACGGCTGCGGCCGGTGAATACGATACAGGATGTGCGGACGCAGCGGATCACCCTCTGCGAGTTCGGGATGATCGAAGTCCTCATCCGGGTAACGGGCCATCCCCAGCCGCTCCATCAGCCCCCAACTGCGGGTGTTGGCAAGATTGGTAATCGCCATGATTGCGGGCACTGGCAGATTTGCCCAGGCCCAGGCCAGCGAGACTTCAGCCGCCTCCCGCGCGTAGCCCCTCCCCCAAGCGTGATGGGCCAGCCGCCAGCCGATCTCGTACTCGAAAATGGGCGAACGCGGCGCCATGATCCCACAAAAGCCGATGAAATCGCCTTCAGCCTTGCGCTCCAAGGCCCAGAAAACATGGCCGTGCGTAGCCTGCAGCACCATCATCCGGTCTACTGCGGCATCGCTTTCCGCAGGGGTCAGCGGCGGCAGATATTCCATGACCTGGCTGTCGCACGCCATGTCCCAGAACGGATCGCGATCCTCATCGCGCCACGGGCGCAGAATCAGTCTTGCCGTCTCGATCATATCCCGCTCAGGCACCCATGAGACGCGCCGCGTGAAGCGCATGGTAAGTCAGCACACCCGAGCAGCCGGCACGCTTGAACGCCAGCAAGGTTTCCAGAACCAACGCATCGCGGTCACCCGCGCCCGCGGCCACGGCCGCCTCTATCATCGCG
>JBJXEK010000138.1:0-3576 GCA_046155055.1 Novosphingobium sp.
ATTTGGATCATTCAATGCAACTGAGAGGCAAAAAATGCCGTTCGTGCTTGCTATGTGATTGCTAGAGATGCCAACCACACGCGCATGAGAGCAGTGTAGCACCTAAGTTATTGAAAAAATGGTGAGCCCTGCTGGGTTCGAACCAGCGACCTACTGATTAAAAGTCAGTTGCTCTACCGACTGAGCTAAGGGCCCACACACACTTGGACAGGCGGTCACCTAGGGATGGGGGCGCGCCGGGTCAAGCGGGCGTGGAGGTGGCGAATGGTGCAGCCGGTGGAGGGGATGCGCCAATCCGGGGCAACCGTGCAGGCGGGGCCGAGCACGAAGTCGCGGCTCTGAAGGGCGGAATGGGGAATTGTTAGGGCAGGGCTGCGCCATGGGCCGCCGCTCCACAGTATCACGTCGAGGTCGAGCGTGCGGGCGCCCCAGCGGCTCCCACGGCGTACGCGGTCGAAGCGCGCCTCGATCTTCTGAAGCAGGGTGAGGAGGGCAGGGGGCTCGTGCAGGGTGGCGATGCGCGCAGCGGCATTGGCATAACGGCGACGCGACGGGCCAAGCGGGGCGCTGGCGATGATCGGCGATGCTGCCTCGATCACCAGGCCCTCCTCCGCCATTGCGGCAAGCGCAGCGCGCAGCACGGCGGGCGGCAGGCCGTGGCGCGGATGGCGCATGTTGGAGCCGAGCGCGATCAGGTAGTGCTGCTGCACTCCGTTCAGATATCTTGCGCGAGGCGCGTGTAAAGCTCGGGCCTCCGGTCGCGGAAGAAGCCCATGCCGGCGCGGTGGCGCGCGGCTGCAGCGAGATCGAGCGTTGCGACGAGCACGCCGGTTTCTTCAGCGCCAAACTCGGCAAGGAAATCGCCCCATTGGTCGGCGATGAAGCTGTGACCGTAGAAGTGCTGGGCGGGGGTGCCGCCAATACTCTCACTTCCGATGCGGTTGCAGGCGATCACCGGCATGCAGTTCGAGGCTGCATGGCCAAGCATCGCGCGGCGCCAGATGCGGCTGGTGTCCAGATCGGGATCGTACGGTTCGGTGCCGATCGCGGTGGGGTAGAACAGCATCTGCGCGCCCATCAGCGCCATCGCGCGGGCGCATTCCGGATACCACTGATCCCAGCACACCCCGACGCCGATGCGCGTGCCTAGCACGTCCCACACCTTGAACCCGGTGTTGCCGGGGCGGAAATAGTACTTCTCCTCATAACCAGGGCCATCGGGGATATGGCTCTTGCGATATGTGCCCATAATTTCGCCGTCCGGCCCGATCATCGCGAGCGTGTTGTAGTAATGCGGCCCGTCGCGCTCGAAGAAGCTGGTGGGGATGGCGATGCCGAGACCGCGTGCGAGGGCCTGCATGGCCTTGACCGAAGGATCATCGCCCAGCGGATGCGCGAGCGCAAACAGCGCTTCGTCCTCAACGGTGCAGAAATAGGGCCCGGCGAACAGCTCTGGCGGGAGAACGATCTGCGCGCCCTGCTTCGCCGCCTGCTCGACCAGCGCAGCGACGGCCTCGATGTTGGTCTGCGGATCGGGCGCATTGAGGGCGAGTTGCAGCGCGGATATGGTGAGTTTGGTCATGGAGGGGGAATTGGTGGCTCAGGGCGGAATTGTCAAAGGGCTCGTGCGGCCAGCGGGCAAGGGCGATGGCCCTTGCCCGCCGAAGGCTTCAAGGCCGCTTGGCGAACAGCAAGGTCATGCGGTCGCTTTCGCCGATGGCTTCGTACTTGGCGCGGTCTTTGTCCTTGAGCGTCAGCACTGGCGGAAGTGTCCAGACGCCGTCGGGCCAGTTGGCGCTGTCCTTGGGGTTGGTGTTGACTTCGCTTTTCCCGACGAGGCGGAAGCCGTGGGCTTCGATGAGGGCGATGACATCGGCCTCGCGCATGTAGCCCGTGGTGCCCTGGGTGTAGGCTGCGGGGGCATCGGCCTTGGCGCGGTGTTCCTCGATCCCGAGGAGGCCGTCATCCTTCAGCAGCGCGCGGATCGCGGTGAGATCGTTGTAAAGCAGGTTGTCGGGCCACATGTTGTGGACTTCGCGCATGATGATAACGCGGTCGACGGTGCCCTTGCGCTCAGCGGGGACGGCGTCGAGATTGTAGGCGGGCACACGGGCTTCGGGGACGCCAGTCCAGCCAGCGGCCTTGGGCGGGAAGGCAGTGGGGAATGCTGACATGCGCGTTTTCGTGGCCGCATCCGTGATGGTGGCGAGGCCGGCGCTGATACCGATGTAGGTGCCCTTTTCGCCCAGATAGGGGACGAGGATGCGCGTGTACCAGCCGCCGGAGGGCATGTAGTCCGCGACGGTCATGCCCGGCTTAATGCGGAAGAAGTCGAGTGTTTCGGCCGGATGCCGGAAGGCATCGCGGACGCGGTCCTTGTCGCGGCGCGGATCGGCGAGGACACTTGCCATTGCCGGGCTGGCTGCACCCGGCGCATCGGGCGCGGCGATCAGGCTGGCAGGCACGGCAGCGGCAGCAAGGAACAGGGCAGCGAGGAAGGCGGTTTTACGCATGGTTGTAACTCCCGGAGACGATTCGCACGAATAGACACCTCCCTAAGCTAGCGCGAGCGGATGACAATCGCACCTCGCGTTACTATTTCGCATTCAGGCAACCGGGGCATCGGCGCCCGGCAGAAAGGATCGATACCAATGGCACAGGCAATCATGGCGGGCGGGTGCTTCTGGTGCACCGAGGCGGTGTTCCGCGATGTGGTGGGGGTGAGCGAAGTGGAAAGCGGCTATATCGGCGGCACCGGCGCGAATCCGACGTACAAGCAGGTGTGCAGCGGCACGACCGGGCATGCCGAGGCGATCCGCGTGACGTATGATCCAGACCAGCTTTCGCTGGACGATCTGCTTGATATTCATTTCGCGACGCACGATGCCACGACGCTCAACCGGCAGGGCAATGACGTCGGCACACAATATCGTTCGGCGCTGTTTCCGGTTGATGACGAGCAGCGTGCGGCCATGGACGCCGCGATTGCGCGGGCGCAGGCCGGCAGTCCCAAGCCCATCGTCACGACGATCGAAGGCCCCGCGATCTGGTACCCGGCGGAGGATTACCATCAGGAGTATTGGCAGGGCGAAGGCCAGCGCAATCCCTATTGCCTCGCGGTGATTCCGCCCAAGCTGCAGAAGCTGCGCAAGAGCTTTGCGGCGCGTGTGAAGGTGAACTGATCACCTACGAAGCCTTCAACGCGTTCTGCGGCGGCCTTCCCGGAACGAGCTATGTCTGCCAGTGGGGCGGCGCGCACGTGTGGAAGGTCGGCGGCAAGGTGTTCGCAATCGGCGGATGGAATGCTGATGGCATGGGGATCACGTTCAAGGTGAGCGAGATCGCCTATGAAATGCTGAAGGATGCACCTGGGCTGCGTCCTGCCCCTTACATGGCCTCGCGCGGGTTGCTCTGGCTTCAGCATCACGATCCGGAGGCCATGTCCGATCAGGAGGTGCTGGACCATGTTCGGGCGTCCTACGAACTTGTCGCTGCAAAGCTTCCGCGCAGAACAAGGGCCGCGCTGAGCATCCCGGATTCGTCGCAATAAACGGGGAGTGTCCCTACTTCTCCCAC
>JBJXEK010000139.1:0-13308 GCA_046155055.1 Novosphingobium sp.
GACCCTCGATCCGCCCGAACCCGCAGAGGATATTGCCCGCGTGCTTGGGCTGGATCTCGAAGAACTCGCCCTCGTCCAGCGTCTTGGCGATCACCTCGTGCATGTCATAGGGCTGGTTGGCCGAGGCGGGGATCACCGTGTCGAGGCTCATTTCGAGCCGGTCCCACGCATCCGCCGTGGGCCGTTCGGGCACGCCGGCGCGGTTCGAAAGCGGCAGATAGTCGAAGAACTCGCGCGCCATGAGCAGCGCCTCGATATCGTTCTCGCAGGCCAGATCGGCCACCGAAGTCTTGGTCGAATGCGTCACCGCGCCGCCCAGTTCTTCCTGCGTCACGATCTCGTTGGTCACCGTCTTCACCACGTCAGGCCCGGTGACGAACATGTAGCTGCTGTCCTTCACCATGAAGATGAAGTCGGTCATCGCGGGCGAATAGACCGCGCCGCCCGCGCAAGGCCCCATGATGAGCGAAAGCTGCGGCACCACGCCCGAGGCGAGCACATTGCGCTGGAAGATTTCGGCATAGCCGCCAAGGCTGGCCACACCTTCCTGAATGCGCGCGCCGCCGCTGTCGTTGATGCCGATCACCGGTGCGCCCACTTTCAGCGCGGTGTCCATGATCTTGCAGATCTTCATCGCGTGGCGTTCGGAAACCGCGCCGCCGAATACGGTGAAGTCCTGCGAAAACACATAGACCAGCCGGCCGTTGATAGTGCCCGAACCCGTGACCACGCCATCGCCGGGAATAGTCTGTTCGGGCATGCCGAAATCGACGCAATTGTGCTCAACATAAGCGTCGGTCTCTTCGAAGCTGTGTTCGTCGAGCAGGATTTCCAGCCGCTCGCGCGCGGTCAGCTTACCCTTGGCGTGCTGCGCATCGATGCGGCGCTGGCCGCCGCCCATGTGGGCCGCCGCGCGGCGCTTTTCCATTTCGGCGATATTGGCTGACATTCAGGAAGGCCCCGCATTCAGGAAAGGTTGCGACGGCGGATGCCGCATCGCCCCCGCGCTGTCCAATGTAATGCTGCAAAGTTGCAAAGTCTGACTTTGCAAATTAGGCGATAAGTAATGTCTAACCGCCGACTCTTTGCAGGCCCAGCCCTGCGCGCCTTGCGCCAGCGGCGCGGGCTCCGTCAGGCCGAAATGGCGAGCACGCTTGGCATCTCGGCCTCATATCTCTCCCAGCTCGAGACCGACGAACGCCACCTCACCCCGGCGCTGGGCGATGCCTTGCGCGCAGCCTTCCCCATAGACTGGGCCGATCTCGAACCCGCCGACGGCGACCGCATGGCCGAAGCACTGCGCGAGGCACTGGCAGACCCAGAGCTATCGGGTGGCATCCCCGGCGAGCAGATCGAGCGCCTTGCCCGCCAGTTCCCCGCTTTCGCCGAGCGCTTCGTCGCGCTCCACGGACTCTATGCCCGCAGCCGCCAGCGCCTCGAAATGGTGGACGAAGGCATTGGCCTGCCCGGCAACATCGGCGTCAGTATCGGAAGCGGGCGCCTGCCGTGGGAAGAGGCGCGCGACTGGTTCCATGCCGCCAACAACTATGTCGACCAGATCGACCGCGACGCCGAGCGCCTCGCCGAAGAAATCGCGGGCGACGAGGCCAGCCCGCGCATCCGCACGATGCAGCAATGGCTGCGGCGCGAAGGCGTGACCATCGCATGGAAAAGCGGCGGCCCGTTGCGGCGCTTCGATGCCACAACGCGCCACCTCCAGCTCGATTCCGCCCAGCCCAACGAATCGAGCCGCTTCCAGCTCGCCTACCAGGTCGCCGCGCTCGCGCTTTCCGGCCAGATCGCCGCCATCGTCGCCGCCGCACCCTTGCAGACCGAAGCCGCGCGCCACCTCCTCACCGTCGGCCTCGGCAACTATGCCGCCGGTGCCCTCCTCATGCCCTACGAGCGCTTCCGCAGCGCCGCGCGCATCCTGCGCCACGATATCGACCGGTTGCGCCAGTTGTTCCACACCAGCTTCGAGCAGTGCTGCCACCGCCTCTCCACCCTGCAGCGCCCGCAGGCGCGCGGCATCCCGGTGTTCTTCGCGCGGGTCGATATGGCGGGCAACATCACCAAGCGCCACTCCGCCACGCGTCTGCAGTTCGGCCGCTTTGGCGGCGCGTGCCCCTTGTGGATCGTGCACGAAGCGGTCGCAATTCCAGACCGCATCCACGTCCAGCTCGCCGAAATGCCCGATGGCATCCGCTATGTCTCGATCGCCAAGGGTCTCGTTAAACCCTCCGGTAGCTACTACCGCCAGCCCCGCCGCTACGCCGTGGTGCTCGGCTGCGAAGCTGCGCTCGCCGACGAATTCGTCTACGCCGACGGCCTGAACCTGAAAAGCGACGACGCTGTCACCCGCATCGGCATCAGCTGCCGCATTTGCCCGCGCGCCAGCTGCGACCAGCGCGCCTTCCCGCCGAGCGACAAAGCAATCGACGTGGACCCCAGCCAGAGGGACTTGGTGCCCTATCGGATCGTGGAGGGGTGACTTACTCCTGCCCGCGCACCCGCACCACGATCTCTACCACCGCCCAGACCAGCGCTATGATGCCGATATAGAACAGGAAGAAGGGAATCAGGTTCGTCACCGGCGCGGCGAAGCGCAGGCCCCTGCTGTCCTTGAACAATGCATCGAACAGCGAGGCGATAGGAAAGCACCATGCCGTCAGCACCAGCATCCGCGCGATGCGCCGCGCCGTGGCTACCGGCAGCGCCATTGCCGGTTGCAATGCCGCCAACAGCCATAGCAGCAGCCCGTTGAGCACGCCCTCCATGTGGGTCATCCGCCAGGCCTTGTCGGTGCCGGGCAGTTGCATCGCGATCTTGCCCGGAATGGGCCAGAGCTCGATGCTGCCGATGAGGTAGAAAACGAAACCGAAGCCCGCGACAAAGCCCAGCAGCATGACATAGCCGCCCTGCACGATCAGCATCCGCTGAACCGGACGCAGCTCCGAATCCTCCATCATCCCCTCCCCTAACGTGTTCAAAACGGCACCGGCATCGCGGCACTCTGTGTATCGATCAGCGGCATCGGCGCGCCGCGCATGTCCTGCCGGGCATGGCCCGTGATCCATTCTGCAACCCACGGATGATCTTTTACGGTGCGCGGATCATGCCCCGGCACCAGCGCGCGCAGCAAGGCGGGCCCCGTTCCCAGAAGAAACCGCACCGCCCACCACCACACCTTGAGCCGCGCAGAAGGCCGCCGCCAGCGCCCATCCTGCAACAGCAACGCGCGGTAGCAGAGCCGGCTCCAGCGGATCACATCCAGCGATCCGTGCAAAACCCCAATAGCCCGCCGCCAATACCCCGGCGAGACCGCCTGATAGACGTCATGCGCCACCAGTTTGTGTTCGGTCTCCTCGACCATGTGCCACAGGATGAACGAGGTGACCTGCGGATCTGCATTGCGAAACAGCGTGGCGCGATGGCCCACCAGCCAGTCGGTCAGCCCCAGCGTCATCGCCTCGAACCCCGCCGCATAGGCCAGCCGCACCGCCAGCGGGCGCATGAGCAGCCGCGCATAAGCTCGCGCCATCTCTGCCTCGATGTCCGCCAGCGCCTCGTATCCCTGCCCAAGGATCACATCGTTGAAGCGCCGGTGCGTGCGATAGTGCTGGGTTTCCTGCATGCAGAAGTCGCGCGCCTCGCGCCGCACTGCTGGATCTTCGATCAGCTTCGCCGCCTCGCCCAGCGTGGCGACCAGAAACGGCTCCAGATGGGGCATGACGAACGAGGCCCCGTTGATCATCTGCGCGAGTTCGGGTGCATGCGGGATCCAGTGTGCCGGGGCATCGTCAGCAAAGGCAAACGCACCCTGCCGCACGGTGATCGGCGTGATTGCGCCAACGCCTGCCTGCTGTTCCCGCTCTCCCATGGCTTGCTCTCCCGGCTTACCTCGTTACAACTCAATAACGATGTTATAGCACTGGTATTCGCTCGCGCAAGAAGCCATGAAACGACCATGCCAGAACCAGCCACGCAGCCAGACGAACCGGACCGCGAGGACCTTCGCGCCAGACTGCTCGCCGCTTCCGAAAAGCTGGTGCGGGCGCACGGCCCGGATGGCCTCTCGCTGCGCGAACTGGCGCGCATCTGCGGCTCCTCCACCATGGCGATCTACACGCTTTTCGGCGGCAAGCCCGGGTTGATGCAGGCGCTCTACGCGGTCGGCTTTGCGCGGCTCCACGCCTATGCCCTCTCCGCTGAAGCGCCAGACCAGCCGCTGAGCTGGCTCGTCCGCCAGATGCTCGCCTATCGCCGCTTCGCACTCGATTACACCGGGCTCTACCGGCTGATGTTCGGCGGCGAGAAACGCTTTGCCCCCACCGGGCGCAACAGCCGCTTCGCCTCGCTCGCCGCCCCGGTTGAGGATGCCTATCCGGTTTTCGCTGCGTTGGTCGATGCAGTGGGTGCATGCATAGCTCACCACCGCGCGGCAGCGCCGGACCCGGCGGAAGTGCAGGACTTCGCCTTCCTCGTCTGGGGCCAGATGCACGGCCTCGTCGGCCTTGAGATCGCTGGGTACGCCGACCCGGCCGATGCCCTCCAGCGCTATCAGTCCGCCGTCCGCTTCATTTGCACAAGCTGCGGCGCGGACGCAGCTGCCATCGAAACGGAACTCGCAGCCCTCGCCTGAAGCTGCATGAAAAAGGCCGGAGGTTTCCCCCCGGCCCTTCCTTATCCCGCAAGCCGAAAACCTCAGCCCTTCAGCACGTCCGCCAGCGTCTCACCCAGCAAGCTCGGCGACGGCGACACGCGGATACCTGCGGCTTCCATCGCGGCGATCTTGCTGTCCGCATCGCCCTTGCCGCCCGAAACGATCGCACCGGCGTGGCCCATGCGGCGGCCCGGAGGCGCGGAGCGGCCTGCAATGAAGCCGGCCATCGGCTTCTTGCGGCCCTTCTTCGCCTCGTCGATCAGGAACTGCGCGGCCATTTCCTCGGCGTCGCCGCCGATTTCGCCGATCATGATGATCGACTTGGTGTCCTCGTCCGCCAGAAACAGCTCCAGCACGTCGATGAAGTTGGTGCCGTTCACCGGATCGCCGCCGATGCCGACAGCAGTGGTCTGGCCAAGGCCGATGTTGGTGGTCTGGAACACCGCTTCATACGTCAGCGTGCCCGAGCGCGAGACAACGCCGACCGAGCCCTTCTTGAAGATCGAGCCCGGCATGATGCCGATCTTGCATTCGTTCGGGGTCAGCACGCCGGGGCAGTTCGGGCCGATCAGGCGCGACTTGGAGCCCTGCAGCGCGCGCTTCACGCGCACCATGTCGAGCACCGGAATGCCCTCGGTAATGCAGACGATCAGTTCCATCTGCGCGTCGATCGCTTCCAGAATGGCATCCGCCGCGCCCGGAGGCGGCACGTAGATGCAGCTGGCGGTTGCGCCCGTGGCGGCCTTGGCTTCGGCTACGGTGTCATACTGCGGCAGGCCGATATGGCTGGTGCCGCCCTTGCCCGGGGTGACGCCCGCGACCATCTGCGTGCCGTAATCGAGCGCGGCCTGCGTGTGGAACGCACCGGTCTTGCCGGTCATCCCCTGGGTGATGACCTTGGTGGCCTTGTTGATGAGAATGCTCATGGCTTTAGGAAACCTTCCGGACTGCGGCCACGATCTTCTGCGCGGCATCGCCAAGGTCGTTGGCGGGAACAATAGGGAGACCCGAATTGGCAAGGATATCCTTGCCCTGCTGCACGTTGGTGCCTTCAAGCCGCACGACCAGCGGAACCTGCAGGTTCACTTCCTTCGCCGCGGCCACGATGCCGTCGGCGATGATGTCGCACTTCATGATGCCGCCGAAGATGTTGACGAGAATGCCCTTCACCGCCGGATCCGAAAGGATCAGCTTGAACGCCGCGGTCACCTTCTCCGTCGTCGCGCCGCCGCCCACGTCGAGGAAGTTGGCCGGAAATTCACCGTTGAGCTTGATGATGTCCATCGTCGCCATGGCCAGCCCTGCGCCGTTCACCATGCAGCCGATGTTGCCGTCCAGCTTGATGTAGGCGAGGTCATACTTGCTGGCCTCGATCTCCGCCGGATCTTCCTCGGTCTCATCGCGCAGCGCAACGACATCGGGGTGGCGATAGAGCGCGTTCGAATCGAAGCTCATCTTGGTGTCGAGAACGAGCAGTTGCCCGTCATTCGTCTCCACCAGCGGGTTGATTTCGAGCATGTCGCAGTCGAGCGCGGTGAACGCGGCATAAAGCTGGCTGGCGATCTTGGCTGCCTGCTTGTTGAGCTCGCCGGTCAGCTTCAGCGCATAGCCCACGGCGCGCCCGTGGTGCGGCATGAAGCCTTGCGCCGGATCGATCGTGATCGTGGCGATCTTCTCGGGCGCGGAGTGCGCCACTTCTTCAATGTCCATGCCGCCTTCGGTCGAGACGATCATCGCAACGCGCCCGGTGCCCCGGTCCACCACCATCGAGAGGTAGTATTCCTTGGCGATATCCACGCCGTCGGTCACGTAAAGCCGGTTGACCTGCTTGCCCGCTTCGCCGGTCTGCACCGTGACGAGCGTGTTGCCGAGCATCTCTTTGGCGAACGCCTCGACTTCCTCGACCGACTTGGCCAGCCGCACGCCGCCCTTGGCATCAGGGCCGAGTTCCTTGAACTTGCCCTTGCCGCGACCGCCCGCGTGGATCTGCGCCTTGACCACATAAAGCGGGCCGGGAAGCTGCCTGGCGGCGGCCACGGCCTCCTCCACGCTCATCGCCGCAATACCGGCGGGAATTCCAACGCCGAACCTGGCGAGCAGCTCTTTGCCCTGATATTCATGAACGTTCATGCGCATTCCCCGCGATGAGAGAGTGGGGCCGCACGGCGCGCCGACGGCCAAGACCCGCCCGCCTTAAGCACACGGTTAGAGCCTTGAAAAGGGTTCGCAGACCGCAGGTGCAGCAAACCTTGCGCAATCCGCACCTGCAGGCGGAATACGAATGCATTTGGCCGCGGGCCTGCCGCCAGCGGGAACAAAGACAATCCGGGCACTTGCGCTCTGCCGCCCAAGCTTCCATCGCAAACCTAATGATCGACTTCGACCGCTTCCGCCAGATCGTGGGTGAGGCCGGACGCCTCGCGCTGGCCACATGGCCTGGCCACGGCCACGCGCTCGAAGTATGGGACAAGAACCCCGGAAACCCCGTCAGCGCCGCAGACATTGCCGTCGACACCTTCCTCAAGCGCGAACTTGCGGCGCTGCTGCCTTCCGCCGGATGGCTCTCGGAAGAAACCGCCGATGATCCCGCGCGGCTCGGCAAGAGCCTGTGCTGGCTGGTCGATCCCATCGACGGCACCCGCGATTTCGTGCGCGGCCGCCCGGGGTGGGCCGTCTCGGTCGCACTCGTGAGCGAAGGCCGCCCGCTCATCGCCGCGCTCGATGCCCCAGCACGCGGCGAACTCTGGCTGGCCACCGCCGGCCAAGGCGCTACGCGCAACGGGCTACCGCTGCGCGCCAGCGCCCGCGCCACACTTGCAGGCGCGCGCGTTCCGGCCGACGCCTTGCCCCGCGCCGACCACGATCTCGTGCTGGTCGACAAACCCAATTCCATCGCGCTGCGCATCGCTATGGTCGCCGCGGATGAGGCCGATCTCCTCGCCACGCTGCGCTGGGGCTATGAATGGGATATCGCCGCCGCCGGCCTCATCGCGCGCGAAGCCGGCGCCTCCGTCAGCGATGCCTTCGGTGCGCCGCTCGCCTACAACAAACGCGACCCGCGCGCGTTCGGGCTGCTTGCCGCTGCGCCTGCGATCCATGCTGCTGCGGTCGACCGGCTGGCCGAGCGAGCGAGCAGGATGGCCTAAGAAGTCCTCAAGCTGCCTCAAACTCTTCTGTATCAATCGTCGCCTGCATCACCGGCCCATAGCGGTGCCCCGCCACGGTCTGGTGATTGATCAGCGTATCGACCTCGGCGACCAGAGCAGCGGAGGGCTCCCAGTCCCACCGCGCGATGTTTTCGGCGAGGTGATCCTGGCGCGCGGTTCCGGGAATTGCGACCACGTGCGACCCGCGCGACAGCACCCAGCCGAGCGCGAGCTGCGCCGCAGTGACGCCTTCGCGCGCCGCCAGCGCTGCGAAGTTTCGAGCGAGCGCGAGGTTGCGGGTCCAGTTCTCGCCCTGGAAGCGCGGCATGCCGGGGCGGATGTCGCCCTTAGGCATCTCGGCCGGATCCGGGAGGTCGTTGACCAGCAGGCCCCGGCAGACGGGGGAGAAGGCGACGAAGGTGATGCCGAGTTCGCGGCAGGTTTCCAGAACCGAGATTTCCGGATTGCGGGTCATTGGCGAGTATTCGGTCTGCAGCGCGGCGATGGGATGTTCGGCGTGGGCGCGGCGCACGGTTTCGGACGACATTTCCGAAAGGCCGATCGCGCCGATCTTGCCTTCGCGCACCAGTTCGCCCAGCGCGCCAACCGATTCCTCGATCGGCACGGTGAAATCGCGGCGGTGAAGGTAATAGAGATCGATATGATCGGTTTTCAGCAGCTGGAGCGAGGTTTCCAGTGCACTACGGATCGTCTCGGGCTTGCAATCGATGCGGCGTGCCTTGCCATCGACGATGATGCCGGTCTTGCTGGCAAGAAAAAAGCGGTCCCGCTGGCCGGACAGTGCTTTGCCGATCAGCGTCTCGTTATGGCCAAGGCCATAGATCCGCGCGGTATCGAGGTGATCGTACCCAAGGTCGAGCGCGCGGGCGAGCAGGCGCTTGCCGTCCTCGTCCGTCGGCGGTGTGCCATATGCCCAGCTCAGCGACATGCAGCCAAGGCCGATGGGGTTGGTCTCGCGACCGGCAATCGTGCGGCGGGTAAATGTCATGAGGGCGGCTCCTTTGGCGGGAGCGATGCCAGCCGGATCGACGTGGCGTCAACCCGGCTGACTTACCCTATTTCACCCTTTATCGACCCTGACGTGCCCGGGCCACGTCGTCCTGCGTCACAGGCACGATCTTGATTTCCACGCGGCGGTTGGCCGAGCGGCCTTCCTCGGTGGCGTTCGAGGCGACCGGCTGGCCTTCGCCATAGCCTTGGCTGCGGATACGCGAGGCCGCGACGCCGCGCGAGGCAAGATAATCGGCGACGGCGCGCGCACGATTTTCCGAAAGCGTCTGGTTGTAGGGGCCCGAGCCGGTCGAATCGGTAAAGCCGTACACGTCGATCAGCGAATCGGGATACTGCACAAGGCTCTGCGCCACGCGGTCGAGCGTGTCACGGAAGCCCGGCTTGATCAGCGTGCTGTCGGTATCGAAGGTCACGCCGTTGGGCAGGTTCACCAGAATGGCCTTGCCGCCGTCGACCGGGGTCACGTCCACACCGGTACCGGCGGTCTGTTCACGCAGCTGCTTGATCTGCTTGTCATAGGTATAGCCCACCGCTGCGCCTGCGACACCGCCGATGCCCGCGCCGATGATGCGGCCGGTGCCGCCACCGATCAGCCCGCCGAGCAGCAAGCCGGCGAGTGCACCGCCACCTGCGCCGATCGCGGTGCGCGAGACTTTCTGCTGGCCGGTGTTGGGATCGGTCACGCAGGCCGAAAGGCTGATGAGCGAAACAGCGCACAGGCTGGAAATTAGAACACGGCGAACTATCATGGTGAATTCCCTTTTTATGGCACCGCGCCAGCAATACCCTGCCGAGCCGGTGATGCAATGTTGGCGGTTTGCTTGCAGGTCTCCGCAGGCTTACTAAACCGCCCAGTAGCTGAATGGTTCCCGAATAGCAGGCCTTCGCGTCAGCATGCAAATCTGCTAGCGACTTGCGCGTGACCCCGTACCCTTGGCCCGACGCCCTCATCATTCTCGGTCTGGTCGTCCTGAACGCCCTCTTTTCCATGTCGGAATTGGCGATCGTCTCGGCACGCCCGGCGCGGCTCAAGGTCGCTGCCGAAAATGGCAGCAAGGGCGCAAAGATCGCGCTCAATCTGGCGGCGGACCCGGGCAAGCTGCTTTCCACCGCGCAGATCGGAATCACGCTCGTCGGCATCATCGCGGGTGCCTATTCGGGTTCAAGTCTCGGCGGACCGACAGGTGAGCGCCTTACCGCATGGGGCATACCCGCTGACTATGCACCGACCGCCGGCTTCATGCTGGTCATCGCCGGCACAACCTACCTCAGCCTCGTTGTCGGCGAACTCGTGCCCAAGCAGCTTGCGCTGCGCGCCGCCGAACCGATCGCGATCTTTGCCGCCGCGCCGATGGTGCTCATGTCGCAGGCGACCGCTCCGCTGGTCTGGGCGCTCGACCGTTCTTCCGGCCTGCTGCTCCGCCTGTTCGGCGTGGCCAATGCGAGCGACCAGGACGTGACCGCCGAAGAACTGCACATGATCTTCGCCGAGGCGACCCGCTCCGGCGTGATCGAGGAAGACGAGCGCGCCCTGATGACCGGCATCATGCGCCTCGCCGAGCGCCCGGTGCGCGAGGTCATGACACCGCGCACCGAACTCCACTGGATCGAACGCAGCGCCCCCGAGACCGAACTGCGCACCGCCATCGCCGACAGCCCGCACTCGCTGCTCCTGATCGCCGATGGCTCGGTCGATAACGTCGTGGGCGTGGTCAAGGTACGCGATGTGCTCGCGGTGCTGCTGCGCGGGCGCAAGGTCATGCTCAGCCAGCTGATGAAGAAGCCCGCCATCGTACCCGACCAGCTCGATACCATGGATGCCCTGCGCGTGATCCAGCAGGCCGAAGTCGCACTCGCGCTGGTCCACGATGAATACGGCCACCTCGAAGGCATCGTCACCCCGGCCGATCTGCTCGCGGCGATCGTCGGCAACTTTGTTGGGCATGGCGATGAAGGTGATGGGCCGATGATCGTGGAGCGCGAGGACGGCTCGCTGCTGCTTTCGGGGGCGCTGCCCGCCGATGCTATGGCCGACCGACTCTCGATAGAGCTGCCCGACGACCGCGATTATGCCACTGCGGCGGGGTTTGCGCTCTCGGTGCTCAAGCGCCTGCCCAATGAGGGCGAGCGCTTCCTCGATCAGGGCTGGCGCTTTGAAGTGGTGGACATGGACGGCCGCAAGATCGACAAGCTGCTGGTCAGCCGGGCAAGGCCCGCGGCCCCGGCCTCGGTCATTCTCGACGGCTGATCTTCACAACCTCCCCTTCAACGGGAGGGGAACCGCCCGCGAACCGGTGATGGAGGGGCGTTTACCCCGTCACGCTCGCCTGCGCCTCGCGTCCGTCGCCTTCCGGGGCAGCGAGGATGTCGCGCACGCCGCTGCCCTTGGCCACGGTCTTGGTCGCCGGATCGCCGACAACGCTGCGGATGCCGACTGCCGAAGCACCGGCCTTGCCGAGAGCGTCGCTTTCGATGGTGCTGCGCGGGGCGGGGCCGCCGAACAAGGCGTCGAGTGCCTGCTTGCTCGAATCGACATCCTGCGGGCGCGGCGCACCGGGGTTCGGCGGGGTCAGCGAAAAATCGGGCGGCACCACCAGCGGGGCCTGGCGGCTCACGGCATATTCGTCAGGGCGAATGCGGTTGAACAACGAGCCTCCCTGCGAGCACGCACCAAGGAGCGTGGCCCCACCGGCAAGCATCAGGATCGTGGCTGGCCCACGTACAAAATCGCGCATCAAACAGTCTCCGTGGCGGTATCGTCGCTACCCGCAGATGGGGCGTCCGCAGGTTGGGCGGGCTTTTCGCCCGAAAGCAGCGACCGGGCAAGCAGTATCAGCACCCCACCCGTGATTGCGGCATCGGCGATGTTGAAGATCAGGAACGGGCGCCATTCACCGATATGCAGATCGGCATAATCGATCACATAGCCGCGCGTTGCCCGGTCGTAGATGTTGCCGAGCGCGCCGCCCAGCACCAGCGCCAACGCGGCGATCTCGCCGAAAACCTTCTCGCGCAGCATCCACACGGCCACGCCCAGCGCAATCAGCCCGGTCATCGCCAGCAGCCCCAGCTTCATCTCGCTCGATGTTGCAGTGAACATGCCGAGCGAGACGCCGTAGTTCTCGGTCCAGCGCAGATCGAAGAAGGGGAGCAGCTTGATCAGGCCCACGCTCTGCAGTTTCAGCGGCCCGGCCATGAGCCACTTCACCGTGCGGTCCACCGCGAAGACGGCGATCGCCAGGCCAAACCCGGCGGCGCGGAGCGAGCCCACCCGGCTCAAGCGACGACGTCCGCACAGCGCCCGCAGAGCGCGCCGTCTTCGGTGACTTCGGGTAGCAACCGCCAACAGCGGCCGCATTTGTGGTCGGAGGAGCGGGAAACCAGCACCCCGTCCACCTGCCCGCGCGTCACTGTCGCAGTGATGAACAGTTCGGCCAAGTCAGCCTCGGGCGCGCTTTCGGGCACCACGACCACAGCTTCCAGCCCCGATCCCAGCACTTTCTCGCGCCGCAGCGGCTCGATGGCCTCGTTCACAGTCTGGCGCAAAGCGCGAAGTTCGCTCCAGCGGTCCTCATCCACTGCCGAAACCGGAACCTCCGGCCACACCAGCAGATGCACGCTGCCCGCATCCGGGAACCGGGTGCCCCACACCTCTTCGCTCGTAAACACCATGACCGGCGCCGCATAGCGCACCAGCGCATGAAACAGCGTGTCCAGCACCGTGCGATAGGCGCGCCGCTTGGCGTCCGAAGGCGCGTCGCAATAGAGGCAATCCTTGCGGATATCGAAGAAGAACGCGGATAAGTCCTCGTTGCAGAACTCGGTCAGCGCGCGGACATAGGTGTTGAAATCGAAGTCCTGCACCGCCTGCCGCAAGGTCACATCCAGCCGTTCGAGCAACGCCAGCATATAGCGTTCAAGCTCGGGCATCTCGTCCACGCCCACCCGCTCGGCCTCGCTGAAACCCTCCAATGCGCCCAGCAGATAGCGGAAGGTGTTGCGCAGCTTGCGGTATTGATCCGCCACGCCCTGAAGGATCTCCTTACCGATGCGGTGGTCCTCGGTGAAATCGACCGACAGCGCCCACAGCCGCAGGATATCCGCGCCATAATCGCGCATCAGATCAATGGGCGAGATCGTGGTGCCCAGCGACTTGGACATTTTCATGCCCTTCTGGTCCATCGTGAAGCCGTGCGTCAGCACCGCCTTGTAGGGCGCATGGCCGCGCGTGGCGCAGGCTTCAAGCAACGAGGACTGGAACCAGCCGCGATGCTGGTCGGAGCCTTCAAGATAGAGGTCTGCAAGCGGGCCGGAGTAGCCTGCGGGGCGCACAAGATCGGGCCAGCGACCGCTTTCCAGAACGAAGGCATGGGTGCTGCCGCTATCGAACCACACCTCCAGAATGTCGGTCACGCGCTCGTAGTCCTCAAGCGCGTAGTCCGCCCCAAGATACTCCTGCGCGCGCTC
>JBJXEK010000140.1:0-5130 GCA_046155055.1 Novosphingobium sp.
CTTACGCGAACTGCTTGCCGAACGCTTCGAGTGCCGCGACCAGCTTGCCCTTGGCCTCGTCGCCGAGGTCCTTGGTGTCGCGGATCAGGGTGAGCAGGTCGGCGTGGCTCGAACGCAGGAAGCTGAGCAGCTCCGCTTCGTATTCGGTCACGCGCTTCACCGGCACGCTGTCCAGATAGCCCTGCGTACCTGCGAAGATTACGCAGGTCTGCTCTTCGAAGCCGAGCGGCGAGAACTGCGGCTGCTTGAGCAGCTCGGTCAGGCGCGCACCGCGGTTGAGCAACTTCTGCGTCGAAGCGTCGAGGTCAGACCCGAACTGTGCGAAGGCCGCCATTTCGCGGTACTGCGCCAGCTCCAGCTTGATCGAGCCGGCCACCTTCTTCATCGCCTTGGTCTGCGCGGACGAACCCACGCGGCTCACCGAAAGGCCGACGTTGATGGCCGGGCGCACGCCCTGATAGAACAGGCCGGTTTCAAGGAAGATCTGGCCGTCAGTGATCGAGATCACGTTGGTCGGAATGTAGGCCGAAACGTCGCCGGCCTGCGTTTCGATGATCGGCAGCGCGGTCAGCGAGCCGTTGCCGTGCTCGTCGTTCATCTTGGCGGCGCGCTCCAGCAGGCGCGAGTGGAGATAGAACACGTCGCCCGGATAGGCTTCGCGGCCCGGCGGGCGGCGCAACAGCAGCGACATCTGGCGGTAAGCCACCGCCTGCTTGGAAAGATCGTCGTACACGATCACGGCGTGCATGCCGTTGTCGCGGAAGAACTCGCCCATGGTCGCGCCGGTATAGGGCGCGAGGTACTGCAGCGGCGCGGGCTCCGAAGCGGTTGCCGCGACCACGATGGAGTATTCCATCGCGCCGTTTTCCTCCAGCTGGCGGACGATCTGCGCCACAGTCGAGCGCTTCTGGCCGACAGCGACGTAGATGCAATAAAGCTTCTTGCTCTCGTCATCACCCGCGTTGGCGGCCTTCTGGTTGATGAAGGTGTCGATCGCGACGGCGGTCTTGCCGGTCTGGCGGTCGCCAATGATCAGCTCGCGCTGGCCGCGGCCGACGGGAACGAGCGCGTCGATGGCCTTGAGGCCGGTTTGCACGGGCTCGTGCACCGACTTGCGCGGGATGATGCCGGGGGCCTTGACTTCGACGCGGGTGCGGACGGCGTCCACGATCGGGCCCTTGCCGTCGATTGGATTGCCGAGCGCATCGACCACGCGGCCGAGCAGGCCCTTGCCGACGGGTACGTCGACGATGGTGCCGGTGCGCTTGACGACATCGCCTTCCTTGATCTCGGCGTCCGAGCCGAAGATCACGACGCCGACGTTATCGGCTTCGAGGTTGAGCGCCATGCCCTTCACCCCGTTCGAGAATTCAACCATCTCGCCGGCCTGGACCTGATCGAGACCGTAGATGCGGGCGATACCGTCACCGACCGACAGCACCGAGCCGACTTCCGAGACCTGAGCCTCGGTGCCGAAGCTGGCGATCTGGTCCTTGATGACCTTCGAGATTTCAGCAGCACGGATTTCCATGGAACGCCTTCCTTAAATACCTTGGAGCTTCAGCCCTGAGTTTTAGCCCTTCATGGCCTGGGCGAGCGAATTGAGACGGGTGCGGATCGAGCCGTCGATCATGCGGCTGCCGATCTGGACGACAAGGCCGCCAAGAATAGCCGGATCGACGTGAGCTTTGACGATGACAGCGCGGCCTTCGCGCGCTTTGAGCTTGTCCGCCAACTGCGCCAACTGCGCTTCATCGAGCGGATGCGCGGTGGTTACTTCGGCGGTCACTTCACCGCGTGCGGCGGCAGCGATTGCGGTGAAGGCGCGGACCACGTCGGGCAGCGAGGCGAGGCGGCGATTGGCGGCAAGCACGCCCAGGAAATTGCGCGTCAGCGTGCTGAGCTTCAGCAACGCCGCGACAGCGTCCACAGCCTTGGCAGCCGCTTCACGCGACACTTCGGGGTTGCGCAGCAGCGCGGCCAAATCGGATGATTCGCGGACCGCTTCGGCCAACGTATCGAGGTCGCCTTCGACCGCCGTTACATGGCCTTCCTCGCCCGCGAGGTCATAGAGCGCCGCAGCGTAACGTCCCGCCAAGCTGGCCGTAATCCCGCCGGAAATCTCCACGCGCCTTGGTTCCCTTCGTCCAGTATGGATCCCACGGGCTATGGTGCCGCGCAAAAAGCACGGCAACCCGCAATGGGGGCGCGCCTAGCAACCTCTCCTGCTTATGACAAGATGGCATTGCCCGGCGGCGCGATTCAAAGGGGCAAGGCGGGGATAAGGGGCGAAACGGGGCGGGGACATTACCCCTCTGGATCAAGGCACCGGCTTGCAGCTGTAGCGCAGCCTTTCATTGGGTTCCGGCGGAAGCATCCCCTTGATCGCCTGCTGCGCCTCGCCGAACTGGCGTGCGGCGACCTCGTCAGCGCCGCATATGGGCGGGGTCAGTTTGGCCCTTGCGGCGCGCGCGGCGGTCATCGCTTCCAGCCCCATCAGGAACCGTTCGACGGTGTAGCCGCGCGTTTCGGGATCGAAATGCGTCACTGAAATCGTCGCCTCGCTTTGCGGCACGAGCACGCGCGACCAGCCATCGGCGGCGAGGCCATACTGTGTGCGCCCATTCACGCAGCCGCCCGGCGCCCATTCGACCGGCACATCTGTTACATCGGAAACGGTGACCCGGCTGCGCTGGGGGTCGAGCACGCAGATCAGCTTCGCGGGCCCGGTAGCGGCGCTTGCAGCCTCATTGCTCGCATCCGCTTCGGGCGCGGCGCTGGCGCGGGCATCGGCGACGATATCCTTGGCGCGCTCGTCGATCATGCCAAGCGGCGGGCGCAGCAGCCATGTGATGACCGCGCCAAACACCATCAGCGCCGCCGCGCCGCCTGCGATTTTCATCACGCGCGCGTTACCGCGCTGGCCATAGACAAACGCCGCGCCGCCCGCGCCAAGCGCCGCCACCAGCAGCAGCGCCGCAAGCGCAAGGCCGTTGTCCCGCTCGGCCAGCACTTGCAGCTCGGCGTCATGCTGCGCTTTCACCAAGGCTTGCTCTTTGGCGGTGGCGCGCGCTGCCTGCTCGGCGGCTAGCCGGGCCTGGTCATCGGCGCTGCGGGCGGCATCGGCGCGGTCGAGATCGGCGATCGAGGTACAGGGTAGCCCGCTGCTGTGCGGCGCGACCCCGGCCGCTTTGAGGAATGCGGCCACTTCGCGCATCGAGATGGCGAAGTAGAACGCCGAATCGGTGCCATTGTCGCTGACCGTGCCGAAGCTGTTGACGCCGAGCACCCGCCCGCAGGCATCGAGCAGCGGCCCGCCCGAATTCCCCGCACCGATTGGCGCGGTGTGCAGGATCGTGTCGAACTGGCGCGAGGAGCGCCCCGCCGAGATATAGCCACGGCTCTTCACCGCCGCCTGCGGGCTCACGAGATCCGTCATCGAAAGTCCCTCGGCCATATCGACATTACCCGGATAGCCGGCTGCGAAGACTTCCTCGCTGTCGGTCGGTACGCCCGCAAACAGCGTCAGCGGGCTGAGCGCGGCGCCGCCACTCAGGCGCAGCAGTGCGAGATCGTTGCGCGGCGAATAGGCGATGATCTCGGCGGCGAAGCCACCGCGCCCCTCGGACGGGACCACGCCCGCGACCAGCGACGAATCGCCGCGCAAGTTGGAGACGACATGCGCATTGGTCACCACCAGATCGGGCGCGACGGCAAAGCCGCTGCCATGCCCGACGAGGCTTGCGCTGCCCCCTTCCTCGCGAATCAGCACGACGCGCACCACGCCCCGGCTGGCGGCAGCGATATCGCCGGGATCGGCAATTGCGGGGGGCGCAAGCAGAAGCGCGCCAAGTAGCGCAAGGAGGCGGAGGAGTGAGGTCATGGCGCAGGGTTCTCGCCGGGTTTTGCTTTGACCGCAAGGCGC
This sequence comes from Novosphingobium sp., assembly GCA_046155055.1. GTDB lineage: Bacteria > Pseudomonadota > Alphaproteobacteria > Sphingomonadales > Sphingomonadaceae > Novosphingobium. Next base: position 3,926 of record JBJXEK010000140.1, read on the forward strand.
GGGACGCACGGGGGCCAGCCTTGCGGCAGAAAGAGCTTAGCAACAGGAGTTTGTGCCATGACGTATTCGGTAACCGGGCTCAGCCCAGAGACCTTTGCCCCGCTGTTTGCCATGAGCGACGAAGCGCTTGCCGATCTGCAGGCGCTCCGGGTGGTCGCTACCGCCGATCGCGGCTTTCCCTGCCGCGTCAGCCTTGAGGACGCGCGTGCGGGGGAGACATTGATTTTGCTCCACCACGTGAGCCATGAGGTCGCAACGCCTTATCGCAGTGCTTACGCCATCTATGTTCGCGAGGGCGTTGCTGCCGCCGCGCCCTGTGTCGATCTGGTGCCACCGGTGTTCGAGGGGCGGCCGCTGGGGCTGCGCGGATTTTCGGCCGACGGCATGCTCAAGGATGCCCGTCTGGCCCTGCCGGATCAGGCGGACGCTGCCATCCGCAGTCTGTTCGGCAACCCCGCCGTCGCCTATATCCATGCCCACAACGCCGCGCACGGCTGTTTTGCCGCCCGCATCGATCGCCACGGAGAAAGCGCGTGATCTACCGCGATACTGAAGACGATGAAGCCTGGCAGGCCGTCATGGCGCGCGACCGGGCGTTCGATGGCCGCTTTGTCACCGGCGTGCTCACCACCGGCATTTATTGCCGCCCGAGCTGCGCCGCGCGCCACCCCCGGCGCGAGAACGTCCGCTTCTTCGCCGATGGCGCGGCGGCGCGCGGGGCAGGGCTGCGCGCCTGCCAGCGCTGCTCGCCCGACGATGTCTCACGCGATGAGCGCGCCGTGCTCGCTGCCATCGAGGCGATCAAGGCCGCTGGTCAGCCGCTTGCGCTCGCCGCGCTGGCCGCCGAAACCGGCTACAGCCCCGCGCATTTCCAGCGCGTCTTCACCCGCCACACCGGGCTCTCGCCTGCATCCTATGCCCGCGCGCTGCGCGCTGAACGCGCCGCCGATGCCCTTACGGAGACCACCCGCGTGACCGATGCCATTTATCACGCCGGGTTTTCCGGCCCCTCGCGCTTCTATGCCGCCAATGAGGGCCGCCTCGGCATGACCCCATCTGCCTGGCGCGACGGCGGGCGCGGGGCAGTGATCCGCTGGGCGGTGGTGCCCACCACGCTCGGCAAGATGCTCGTCGCTGCGACCGAAAAGGGCGTCTGCCGCCTCTCGTTCAACGAAGACCCGGCGGCCTTGGCAGAACGCTTCCCC
>JBJXEK010000141.1:0-13030 GCA_046155055.1 Novosphingobium sp.
CCGGCGCCCCAGACTCATCCAAGGGGGCCTCACCCCCGCCCGCCAAACCGGTGGCCGCGGGCGAGGTGATCAGGTCTACCGACGAGTTGCAATCGCGCGGCGGGCCTACGATCGATGTCGAGCGCCATCCCGGCAAGGCGCTGTTCGAAATCAATTGCGCGGGCTGCCACAATGGCGGCGTACCCAAGGCCCCGCAGCAGGTCTGGCTCGAAATGATGGCGCCCGACGCCATTCTTGCCGCGATGAACGGCGGCATCATGAGCCAGCAGGCCGCTGCCCTCTCCGCCACGCAGCGCCGCGAAATCGCCGAGTATCTCGTGCGCACACCGCTGGCCGATTATCGGCCGCCCGCGCAGCCGCCGATGTGCGGCGCGCAGGCCGCTAAATTCGATCCAGCCTCGCCGCCCGAAGCCATCGGCTGGGGCCATGACAACCGCCGCTTCGCTTCTGCGCAGCAGGCCGGTCTGGCCGCAGCAGACGTTCCGGCGCTGAAACTCAAGTGGGCGCTCGCCTATCCCGCCGCGCAGCGTGCGCGTTCGCAGCCGTCGGTCGGCTGGGGCGCGATCTTTGTCGGCAGCCAGGACGGGACCGTCTATGCGCTCGATCTGGCCAGCGGCTGCACGCGCTGGCGTTTTCGCGCCTCCGCCGAAATCCGCACCGCGATCGTGGCTGACGCCGCCACCAAGCGGCTCTATTTCGGTGATGTTCTCGCGCGCGCCTATGCCATCGATGCGATGACCGGCACGCTCGTCTGGAAGACAAAGGTCGACGATCATCCCAACGCAACGATCACCGGCACGCCGATGCTGGGCGGCGGGCAGATCTTTGTGCCTGTGTCTTCGCTGGAAGTGACCGCGGCGGCCAACCCGGCTTATCCCTGTTGCTCGTTCCGCGGCGCGGTCGTCGCGCTCGATCCGGGGACCGGCGCGCAGCACTGGAAGCAGACCACCGTGACCATGGAACCGCACCCGCAAGGCAAGACCAGCGTGGGCACGCCGATCCTCGGGCCATCCGGCGCACCGGTGTGGAACAGCCCGACCTATGATGCGGCGACGGACCGGCTCTACTACGGATCGGGCGAAAACTATTCGACCCCGGCTGACGGCAATTCGGATGCGGTCCTCGCGGTCGATGCCAGGACCGGCAAGCGCCTGTGGACCACGCAGCTGACCAAAGGCGATGCCTGGAATGTCGGTTGCATGATGGGCAACGAGAATTGCCCGGTCGAAAAGGGTCCTGATCTCGATGTCGCCGCATCACCGCTGCTGGTGCCGATTGCGGGCGGCGGCACGATGCTGGTCGTCGGGCAGAAATCGGGCGACGCCTACGGCCTGGATCCGGCTGACGGGCGGATCGTGTGGCGCACCGTTGTCGGCCACGGCGGCACGCAGGGCGGCGTCCATTTCGGCATGGCGGCCGAGGGCGGGACCGTGTTCGTGCCCGTCAACGATATGGCCGACACGCGCGACGGGCGCATTTATGACGCGGCCAAGTCCGGTGCAGGGCTCCACGCCATCGATGCCGCCACCGGCAAGGAGCTTTGGAAAGCGCTAGCGGACAATGTCTGCGCAGGCCGCGCCAATTGCGATCCGGGCATCTCGTCAGCAGTCAGCACGATGCCTGGTGTGGTCTTTGCCGGCCATCTCGATGGCCGCTTCCGGGCCTATGAGAGCGCGACCGGCAAAGTGCTGTGGTCGGTCGATACCACGCGCGAGGTCACGGCCATAGGCGGCGTGAAGGCCCATGGCGGCGGGATGAGCGGTCCGGGTGCGACGATTGCCCAAGGCAATGTCATCGCCAACTCAGGCTACGGGCTATACTATCATTCGCCCGGCAATCTGCTGATGGTATTCACGCCCGGCGGTAAATAGCCCGACCGGGCGCGGGGCTGCTTCAGGCCGCCCCGCCGATGTTGAAATAGTCCGGAATGCCCGCAGGCCAATTGACGCCCCACTGGTTCTGCCCGCCGTCGACATTGACGACTTCCCCGGTGATGAACTTGCCGCTTGGCGCCGCAAGATAGATCACCGCCTCGGCCACGTCCCAGGCATCGCCGCGCTTCTGCATCGGGTTGGCGAGGTGGAAGCGGGTCAGCGCCTCGTCCGGATAAACCGCGAAACCGTCGGTCTCGACGATGCCAGGCGCCACGCAGTTGACGCGAATTTTGTGCGGGGCCCATTCGGTCGAAAGGGTCTTTGAAAGGTAGATCACGCCCGAGCGCGCCGCGCAGCAGTGCGCGCTTTGCGGCATGCCGCGCTCCACCGTGGCGACGATGTTGACGATATTGCCACCCGCCCCCGCCGCGACCCAGCGCTTGGCGGTTTCCTGCATCATCCACCAGGTGCCGTTGAGGTTCAGGTCCATGACCGCGAGCCAGCCCTTGCGGCTGAAATCGATCGCATTCTGGGGGAACTGTCCGCCGGCATTGTTGATCAGCGTATCAATCCGGCCATACTCGGCCAGCACCGTGTCGAGCATCATCTCGACCTGATCCGGATCGCGGATCGACATCGGCACCACCATAGGCCGGCGGCCAACCAGTTGCTCGATTGAGTCTTGCGTTGCCGTCAGCTTTTCCAAGGTGCGCGCGCACAGCACGACATTCGCGCCGAGCCGGCTCGCCAGAAACGCCATCGCTTTGCCCATGCCCGTGCCGCCGCCGGAAATGACGACCGTCTTCCCCGCCAGCAAGTCATCGCGGTAAACCGTGGGATGCACGGCGAGTTCGGCATCGGTGAAGCCGAAGCGCGGACGGCCAAGGCTTTCGGTTCCGCTCTCGGCCCGGCTCTCGGCCCGGCTCTCGGCCCGGCTCTCGGCATCGCCCACGGGCTCAACATCGACGTGCACGTTCATTTCATCTCCACCCAATCCTTGAGCACCGGCGTCACGCGAAACTCGGCCGGAACGCGGTTTACACCGATCCGGCGGTCCAGCTCTTCATGCCAATGATAGATCCGGCGTTCCTGATAATTGAGCGGTATGCCCTTGAAGCCGGGACTTTCAATCGATTCCTGAATCTGCGGCGCGAACTGCGTGTCCTCGAACAGAATGCGTTCGAAGTTGTCGATCCGCGTCTGCCACAGGGGGCTAAGCCCCTCCTCGCCGACCCTGGGCGAAAACCAGTGGCACTCGATGCGCATCGTGCGCGCGGTGCGCGGCCAGAATACCAGCATCGGCAGCCCGGTCGCCGCCGGGGGCATCACGATATTGGGATAGATGTTGTAGCTGACGTTGTTGTCGCGCGGCATTTCCGTGACCGTCGGGATCGCCGGCATGCCTTTGGTGCCGGGATCGGTCCAGTCAGGGCGCCGGTTGGGTGTGGTCATGCGCGAATGGCCGCCCGGCCAGAGCGTGATCGTCGTGCCGCGATGATCGAGGAAACGGTCGACCGTCGTCTGGTGGATCGACTTCAGGTGATAAACCTCAAGGAACGCATCGAGCAGCACCTTGACGTTGCAGTCCACGTCATACCCGCGCGAGTTCACCAGCGTCAGGTTGTCCAGCTGGAATTGCTCCATTTCGCCCGCCACGGGCCCGAGCGATTCGATCAGCGGCGGCGCGCCGGGATCTTCGTTGATGAAAATCCATCCGCCCAGCATCTCGCACCGCACCGGGGTCAGCGAGCGGCAGCTGAAATCGAAATCGACGAAATCGCGCTTGTCGCGGATCGCGGTCAGCTCGCCGGTCAGCGTATAGCTCCAGCCATGATAGCCGCAGACGAAACCGCGCGATTGCCCCGCATCTTCCTTCACCAGCGGTCCGCCGCGGTGGCGGCAGCTGTTGTAGAAGGCACGGACCGTCCCTTCCAGATCGCGCACGATCAGGATCGGACTGCCGGTGTTGCGCTGCAGAAACCAACTCCCCGCCTCCGCCACCTGATCTTCGTGCCCGGCATAGAGCCAGCTGCGCTTCCACAGGCCGTCCTGCTCCAGGGCCAGAAAATCGGGATCGACATAGCGACCGCTCGGGATGTCCGGAAAGGCTGGAAAACCCTCGGGCGGCGCGGTACGGCCGGACTCATAGGCCATGCCGGCCCTGATCTGTTCGGTTGTCGCGGCGTCCAAGACGGTGTTTCCTCGCTGGCTATATTCCTCTTTACCAGCCGCAGAATGAAAAACAATCATGTTTGACTTTTTTATCGCGAGGACTGGCGATCTTGGCTAGACCCGGGCAAGCTAGCAGAACGAGCAGATGGATTTGGAAATGCACCACGACCAAAACGGACCCCGCTGACGATGGACAACGTGCGGGTCGCCGCGCTTGACGACATTCCGGTCGGCACCAACCGCGCTTTCGAAATTGGCGGGCGTTCGATCCTGATCGCGCGCACCAGCCACGGTGTCTTTGCCGTCGACAACCAGTGCAGCCACGCGTTTCAGCCGCTGGAAGGCGGAAAAATGAAGGCCGTGCACATTTTCTGCCCGCTCCACGGGGTGCGCTTCGATCTGCGCGACGGCAGCCCCACCGGCAACACCACGCGCATGAAAATCCGAACCTGGCCGGTGACCATCGAAGACGGCGCAATCCTCATCGCGATGGACCTGCCATGAAGCGGCTGCTCCACATCAACGCCAGCCCGCGCGGAACCCGCTCGCGCTCAGGCATGATCAGTGCGCGCGTTCTGTCCGGGCTCAGCGCCGCAAACCCCGCGCTCGTCATCGAGACGATCGACCTGTTCGATGCCGATCTCCCGCCGTTCGACGCACGGGCGATCGAAGGCCGCTACGGCCTGCTCATGGGCACGCCCGTACCGCCCGAGCAGGCCGCAGCATGGGGCAGGCTGCGCGCCATCGCGGAGCATTTCCTCTCGTTCGATGGCTGGCTGCTCTCGGTGCCGATGTGGAACTTTGGCCTACCCTATCGGCTCAAGCACTATATCGATCTGATCACCCATCCCGGCATGACCTTCCGCAACGATGCTGCCGGGCAAGTCGAAGGGCTGGCGGTGGGACGCACCGCGATTGTGGTTGCCGCAAGCGCGATGCCGTTCGGATCGATGCCCGCCATCGACGGGCTGGATTTCCAGCTCGCCTATCTCAATGCGTGGCTCGGCTTCATCGGGGTTGCCGATATTCATGCTTTGCGAGTGGCCGGCACATTCGGGCCCGACGAGGCGGTCGAGGCAGCCATGGCGAAGGCGGCGGCCGACGCCGATGCGCTGGTGGCTCAGCTGACCGCGCGCGTCGCTGCGGTGTAGACAAGGTTGATGCTGGTGAAGGTCACCACCTCTGCTCCCGCCTGATTGATCATTGCATAGCGGGTCATCGCGGTGCCGCGCGGCTTGCCGCTGTGCGAAGGCTCGAGCGAGGTGATTTCCGAGGTGACATAGACCGTATCGCCAGCCCGCAGCGCGGTCTTCAGCCGCAGTTCGTCCATGCCCACGCCGCAGACGAAGTCGATATCGCCATTGATTTCGTGATCGAGCTGCCGCCAGATCGCAAGCACGTGGATCCCGCTGGCAATCACCTCGCCGAAATGCGATCCCCGCGCGGCTTCCACATCGCTGTGAAACCACTGCGGATCATAGAGCTGCCCGAAGGCGATGATCTCGTCCTGCGTCACGGTGCGGCTCGGCGAGCGCCGGTGCTCGCCGACGACCAGATCCTCGAACGTGCGCGCCGGCCGTGTGAAACTCCGGATCAAGCCGCAGCCTCGCGCGCGGGGACCATGCACACATCGTCCAGATCGAGCACATGCGTCAGGCGGCCAAGCGCCATCCATGCGCCGATGCAGAAGGTCATGTCGACAATCTCGGCATCGCTGAAATGCGTGTGCATCTGCTCCCAGAACGCCTCATCATGCTTGAGGCCTTGCGGGGCCTCGCCCATCCGTCCGGCGTACTGGATGATCAGCCGTTCGCGCGCCGAAAAACCCAGCCAGGTCGGCTCCGCACAAATCTCTGCATAGAACTGCTCGTCCGGCGCCGGATCACCGCGCGCACTGACCGCAAGGAGCGGATCAACGCCAGAATTCGCAAGATAACCGGCCAGATCGCGCGCTGAACGCATGCCAAGGCACAGCCCGCAGCCATTGATCTGCGCGGTGCGCATACGCGCCGCTTCCAGCTCGCGCAGCGACATCAGCGACTTGGTATAGACCGCCTGGATATAGCTGCCCGCTCCGCCCGCGATCTCAGGCGCATACTGGCTCCAGACATAGGCCGAGGGGTCGGCGGCATGGCTTTCGGGAACATGGACTCGCGGCACGGCATCCTCCTCGTGGTGTTCTGCGGCGGAGTTTAGCAATGACGCGACGAATTGCCAGAAGCCGTATCTCAGCCAAACTTGAGCTTCGCCAGCGCCCCCGGCAAATCAGCCACTGTATCGATCACCAGATGCGCGCCTGCCGCACTCAGCTCCGCGTGCGCGGCGGCAATAAGCGCGGTGCGTTCGGCTTCCGGCAATCCGGCCAGCGCCTCGGCAGAAAGCCCCACGCTGTTACCGCTCGCGGCGACTCCGATGGTCCAGACACCCGCGCCGCGCCCTTCGGCAATCCCGACCGCGGCATCATCGACCTTGACGCACGCGGTTGCCGGCCAGGCACCCAGTTCGACCAGGTTCTTCCACAGCATCAGGGGCGAAGGGCGCCCTGCGGCCGTCTCACCCGCACAGACCACCACATCGGGCGCATAGCCCTGCGCGGCGGCGGCGGGCAGAATGTCGGCCATCATCTCGCGCGTATAGCCGGTGCAGGAGCCGATCCTGACGCCCGCCGCGCGCAGCTGTGCGACCACCTCTGCCGCGCCCGGGATCAGCACTGCGCACGAGTTCGCCGCCTCGCGCATCAACGGCGTGATCGCGCCGAACAGCAGATCGACCGCTGCATCATCGGGCGCAGCCCCGTGCTCGGCCGTCCAGGCGGCGTGCACGCGCGGCTGGCGCAGAATAGCGGCGATGTGATCGCGCTTGGCCACGCCCATATCCCCGCGCGCCTCGCGCTCTTCCAGCGGCACACCCTGCGCTGCAAAGAGGTTGCACAGCGCGACGACCGGCGCGCGGCTGCCGAAATCGATCATGGTGCCCGCCCAATCGAATACGACGGCCTGAAGACCGGATATCTGAAGACCGGATATCCGAAGACCGGGGATCATGGGCTTGTCCTTTTGCTGGCGACCAGGCCGCCGATCACCTCTTCCGCGAGGCCGAAACTCGTCGAAGCGCCCGTGCCGCTGGTCACAACCACCAGCCGCACGCTCGGCGCGGGGCTACGTACGATGCTGTGGCCCGATGCGGAGGCATATGTCCCCGTCCAGCGCTCGATCACGGCAGGCGGGCGGCCAAGCACCCGCGCAAAGGCGCGCAAAATCGCCGCATCGATCGCCTCGTGACCGAACGGGTCTGGCGTCGGGCCATAATCATGGCTGTCGCCCACAACCAGTGTGCCATCGGCGCTTTGCACGGCGATCAGGTGAATGCCCCAGCCCAGCGCCTCCGCCTCCTCCGCTTCCAGCCGCGCCTTGATCGCCGCCGCCTCCGGGAGCGCGGCATAGCCGAGATAGCGCATCATGCTGAGATCGCTCATGACCGGCGAGGGTAGCCGCCAGCCCGGCGCGGAAAGCCGCAGCATCTGCAGCTTGCAGCGCGTGATCCCGGCATCGGCATAGATTTCCGGATAGAGCGAGGCCCAATCGTCGCCGGGGCAGACCACGACCAAATCGCCCTTGATGCACGCCCCATCCGCGAGCGTCACGCAGCCGGTCTCCACGCCGACCACCGCCGTCCCGAAGCGAAACGAAACGCCGTATGCCTGCTCCAGCCACGCGGTCAGGCGCGGGATCGCGTCGCGCGATTCCACGCGCAAGTCGGCCGTGCTTTGGAGTGCCCCGGCTGCCGCGTTTGCCTGCGGGCAAAACGCCTGGACTTCGCGCGCGGTCAGCCGGGTGCAGCCCTCGGCCATTTCGGTTTCCATGAAGGCGTCGAGCACCTCGCCCGTCTCCGCGCGCTGGGCGACCACCAGCAAGCCTTCCTGCTCGATCCGGATCGCGGCCGGACCAGCCACTTCGCGCCAGATCGCGGCGCTGCGCCGGGCGCGCTCCCAAACCGCGCCGCGCTCCTGCCCGGTCACCGTCACAAACCCGAAATTGCGGATCGACGCGCCGTTGGCGCGGGCGTCGCGGTCGAGCACAGTTACCCGGCAGCCGCGCTTTGCGGCGGCCAGAGCATGCGCCAGGCCGACAATTCCGGCACCCACTATGACGACATCTGGCACGACATCAGGCATGAACCGGCACCTCCCTGCGCCGCACGGACCGGATGAAATAGACCATCGAGCACAGCGTAAACCCCGCGATCAGCACAGACGCGAGATAGGCGCAATCGATGAACACCGGCAGCCAGTTGCGCCCGGGCGCAAACAGACTGCGCCAGATCAGCAGCGTAACGCTTCCGGTATATCCGGCCGTATCCGCGATGTAGATCAGAAAGCCCGCATTGCCCGCCGTGCCAAACGCGGCGATCATCCGATCGAACAGCATCGCGTTGAACGGAGCATAAGCCAGATATAGCCCTGCACCGGTCAGGATCATCCACGGCATCGGTGCCAGAAGGCCCGCCTGAAACGCCAGCGTGCCCAGCCCCAGCATGACCCCGCCGAGAATGATCAGCCCATGCATGGCGAGCAGCGCCTGCATGTTGCTACGCAGCAGCATGAGCGCCGCGAGACCGCCGAGCGTGATAACCGCGACCGGTGTCTCGCTTTGCGAAAACACCGCCGAGTTCCCTCCCTGCCCCAGCGCAGCCCATATTTCGGGCATGAAATTGTCACGAAAATCGCGCATCGCGGTCAGTACCACATACCCTGCAACGAGCAGCGCCAACGGCAGGCCATGATCGCGCAGGAACGCCGCGCGCTCGGTCTGGCCCATCGGCGCGCGGCGGGTGCGCTCCGCCTCGTCCTGCCGCGAGGGCGGCGGCATGCGCTCGAGCACCCACAGCGAAAGCAGCAGGATGGGCATAAACGGAATGCCCGTCAGCGCCGGCATCCAGCGTTCGGAAACGCCGGCATGGAGCATCAGCGAACCCGCCGACTTGACCACGCCCGAGGAGACGATGAAGCTGGCACACAGCATCGCGCCGAGCAGTTCGGACACGCGCCGCCCCTCGACATAGCTGAACACCAGCCCCCAGATCATCCCCAGCGGCAAGCCGTTGAAGAACACGCAGACCGGCCCGAGCCCCGGCGGCAGGATCGCAAAAGCGACTAGCGCGAGCCACGAGACGCCGATCAGTGCGGCAATCGCCTTGGCGCGCCCGGTCCGGCCAAACGCGGCGATCACCCGTATCCCGATCAGCTTGGACAGCGCATATCCAATGACCTGCATGATCACGAGCGCCGACTTGTAATCAAGGCCAAACGGCATGAGGCCTATGTCCTCGTACGTCGCGACCGTGAGCGGTTTGCGGAAGGCATACATCGCGAAGTACGCGCTGAACGCCGCCAGCCCGCCGAGCAGCAGCACCGGCAGTCGCGGCTGATGCTCGTCCCTCACGGCTTCATCCTGCGCCATGCTGCCAAGTCCCTCCATCCCATGTGCCGTCCACAATGCGCCGCCTGATCTGCGCCGCCTGATCTGCGCCGCCTGATCTGTGCCGCCTGATCTGTGCCGCCTGATCTGTGCCGAAAACCCCTACCCCGCAAACAGATCGGCAAACTGCCGGCGCAGCTCGGCCTTGAGCACTTTGCCCATGGCGTTGCGCGGGAAAGCTTCGACAATGCGGACTGCCTTGGGCTGCTTGAACCGGGCCAGCTTTTCGCGTGCCGCCGCATCGATGGCTGCCGGGTCCAGGTCAAGCCGGTCCGATGTCACCACCGCCACCACCGCCTCGCCGAAATCCGGATGCGGCACGCCGATGATCGCCACGTCGGTAACGCCGTCCACTTCGGCAAGGATCATTTCCAGCTCGGCCGGATAGACATTGAAGCCGCCCGATATGATCAGATCCTTTGATCGGCCGGCAATCGTCAGCCGCCCATCGGGATCACGAAAGCCGGTGTCGCCGGTCACGAAAAACCCGTCAGGCCCGATCGCCTCGGCCGTCGCTTCGGGCCGCCGCCAGTAGCCAGCGCAAAGATTCGGCCCCCGGATCTCGATTTCGCCGACCTCGCCCGCGGGAAGCTCGGTCCGCGCTTCGCCGCCGACCACGCGCAGTTCCACGCCTGGCAGCGGATAGCCCACCGTGCCCGCGATCCGGCCGTCCTGCTCATAGCGGTTGGAGGTGATCATCACCGCCTCGGTCATGCCATAGCGTTCGAGAATGCGGTGGCCGCTCCGCGCCTCGAACGCGGCAAAGACCGACGGCAGCAGCGGCGCGGAGCCCGAAATGAACAGCCGGATCGCCGAAACCGCCTCGCGGGTGAAGTCGGCCCGCTCCAGCAGCCGCGTGTAGAATGTCGGCACACCCATGAACACGCTGACCTCTGGCAGCAGCGACACCACTTTCGCGGCATCGAACCTGCCCAGCAGATGCACCGTGGCCGCGCTGTAGAGCCCGAGATGCAGCGCCACGAACAGGCCGTGCGCGTGAAACAGCGGCAGACAATGCAGGATGGAATCCGCATGGGAAAACCGCCACACGTCAAACAGCGCCGCCACGTTGGATGAGAGATTGCGGTGCATCAGCATCGCGCCCTTGGGCCGGCCGGTGGTGCCCGAGGTGAACAGGATCGCGGCCAGATCGGTCTCAGCCATGAAGTCTACCGCAAGATCCGGTTCCAGCCGCGCCGCCAGATCGGGCAGCGAACCCGAACCGTCCGGCTCGAGCGTTGCACGCGCTGGTCCCTCGCCCTCCGGCGGAACCGGGGTGGAAGACCCGTTCACGAGCAGCACCGGTGCCGCATCCTCGATCAGCAGCGCCACCTCGCTCGGCGTGTAGGCCGGATTCACCGGCACGCAGATCGCGCCGGACGCCAGCACCGCCAGATAAGTCAGCGCAAAGGCGGGCGAGTTCTCGGCCTTGAGCATCACCCGGTCGCCCCGCCTGACCCCCAACGCGGCCAGTGCGGCACGGTAACGCCCGATCGCAGCGGGAAGCTCGCCAAACGTGCAGATCGTCTCGCCCTGCCAGATCAGCGCGGGCTTGGCTTCGTGCCCCGCATGGCGTGCGAGAAAAATGGCGACAAGGTTTGCGTTCATGGCCCCGCTATAGTGCCGCCTAAGGGCCACCGCAAAGCCCGACTATTTCCCGCTCAGCGACCGCGCGATCAGCGCCTCCATACCCGGCACATCGACGACAAGCACCACATCGGCCTGACCTTCATCGAGCCCCGGCCGGTAAGCCTCATGCCAGGTCAGCATGTCGCCGTAACCAGGTCCGAACTGCACATCGAAATCGTACCACAGGTGCTCGCGGCGAGTGGCCAGCGAAGGATCGAGCCAAACTGCGGCAGCGATCTCGTCCCACATCGGAAAGCCTGGCTCCATGCGCCGGATCATCGCCGCGACCGGGGGCCGCGCGGCCTTGGCCAGCCGCTCCACCAGCGCCGGGGTGAGCTGCGTCGCGGTCGAGGGGTCAGACGGCACAATCGTCACCTTGGCCCAAGCCGCATGCGAGACCATGCTCGCCGCCTCCGGATCGAAGCGGATGTTGAACTCGCGGCGCGGGGTATTCACGAACTCGCGTGCAAAATCTGCAGCCGAACGCCCCTCCAGAACCTGACGCGGCGCAAGGCTGCCGCCCATCACCACCAGCTCCTTGACCAGCCCGGCAAACTCGGGATCGAGCCGCTGCGCCAGCGCAAGGTTGGTGAGCGGCCCGCAGGCCATGATCGTCACCTGATGGGGATGCGCGCGCACCGTGCGGATCAGAAACAGCGCCGCCGCCTCGGGCAGCTTCGTGCGGCTAGGATTGCCCCAGGGCAGATCTACAGGATCGAATGGGCCGTGATGCTCTGGCGCCGATTGAGCGGTCGGCTCGGCCCACTGCTTCATGAACGCGCCTTTCCAGATCAGCTTGCCATATAGCGCTTCCCAGCGCTGCGTCCGCGCCTCGGAATTGAGCAGCGGAAAGGTCGCGCCCTCGGCCACCGGCACGCTTTCGTGGCCGGTCAACTCCAGCCCGCGCAGCGCCATCGCGGTGGCGCGATTGGCCCAGACATTGCCGGACACGGTCGTGATCCCCAGCACCTCGACACGCGGGTCCTCCAGCAGCATCAGATGCATCAGCGCGAAGCCCTCGTCATCGATGATCACCTGCCGTTTGGGCTCGGCAGCATGCGCCGGGACGAGTGATGCCAGCAGCAGGACAAGCGCGAGGATCAGACGGCGCATGGGGCTCGTCACGCCTCGGCCACGAAAGCATCGATCGCCGCCAGATGCCGCGTGACGGCCTCCTCCGGCAGAAACGACCCGGTAAAGCTGTTGCGCGCAAGCTGCACGAGATCGGCGCGCGAAAGCCCGCGCGCTTCGGCCACCGCGCGGTAATTGTCTGCCACGTAGCCCCCAAAATAGGCGGGATCGTCCGAATTGACCGTGGCCATGAGGCCCGCCGCCAACATCCGGTCCAGCGGATGCTCGGCCAAATCCGGGACCACACACAGCTTGAGGTTTGAAAGCGGGCAGACGGTCAGGGTCATTCCGCTCCCCGCCAGCCGCGCCACCAGCGCAGGATCCTCCAGCGCGCGGTTGCCGTGGTCGATCCGGTCGACGTCCAGCACATCCAGCGCCTCATAAACGTACGCGGGCGGCCCTTCCTCCCCGGCATGCGCGGTTAGCCGCAAGCCCTTGGCCCGCGCCGCTGCAAACACCCGCGCAAACTTCGACGGCGGATGGCCGAGCTCGCTCGAATCGAGCCCCACCGCCGCGATGCGGTCCAGCCAGGGCTCCGCCATCGCCAACGTCTCGAAGGCCGCTTCCTCGGAAAGATGGCGCAGGAAGCTCATGATCAGCGCGCTTGTCATGCCCCAGCGCGCCTCCGCCTCGGCCATCGCAGACAGCAACCCTTCGATCACCGCGCCGAACGCGATGCCGCGGTCGGTATGGGTCTGCGGATCGAACATGATCTCGGCATGAACCACCCCGTCCGCCGCCGCGCGT
>JBJXEK010000142.1:0-15937 GCA_046155055.1 Novosphingobium sp.
GTACATCCTCAAAGACGCTGCCCGCAGGCTCGATGTCCCAACACGTCGGCTATTTCTGCGCAATGCGCTCGGCTTCGGCACGATTGCGATGCTGAGCGGCTGCGACGTGACCGACGGCTTTGGCGCGGAACGCGCGCTGGGCGCGATGTCGGACTTTAACGACCGCGCACAGGCCTGGCTGTTCAATCCCGCGAGGCTCGCGCGCGAATATCCCGCCAGCATGATCACACGGCCGTTCCCGTTCAATTCGTTCTACACGCCCAATTCGCCCGATCTCGCGCCGATCATCGATCCGGCAGACTTCGTGCTCAATGTGACCGGCAGGGCAGAGCGCAAGGATGACTGGACGCTTCCGCAGCTCTACGCCCTGCCGCGCTTCACCCAGATCACCCGGCACATCTGCATCGAAGGCTGGAGCGCGATCGGGAAATGGGCCGGGGTGCGCTTCTCCGAATTCCTCGCGCGCGTCGGCGCGGATCGGCATGCCAGATACGTCACCTTTCGCTGCGACGATGACTACACAACTTCGATCGACATTGCGACGGCGCTGCACCCACAAACGCAGCTCTGCTTCTGGATGGACGATCAGATCCTGCCGCGCGCGCATGGCTTCCCGATGAAGCTGCGCGTGCCGACCAAGCTGGGCTTCAAAAACCCCAAGCACATCGGCGAAATCGAGATCAGCAACGATTTTACAGGCGGCACCTGGGAAACCGCGGGCTACAACTGGTTCAGCGGGCTTTAAGAGGCCGCATTCTTGCGGAGCCCATTACCGCCGCAGCACGACCCGTCCGACCTTGCGCATCCCCTGGCTGCGCACCAGTTGGACCGATACGTCGATCACGCTTTCAACATAACGGACTATCTCGGCGCGGCCCAGGCCCGTGCCGCTTTGCATCACCATCAGCGCGATCTGGTCGATGGCCGCGGCGGGACTGTCGGCGTGGACCGTGGTGATCGAGCCGGGATGGCCTGAATTGACCGCGCGCAGAAAACTGAACGCCTCGCTGCCGCGCAATTCGCCCAGAATGATCCGGTCGGGGCGCAAGCGGAGCGAGGCCTTGAGCAAGTCCTCCGCCTCGACTTGCGCTTCGCCCTGGCCGCCACGAACTGCGATCAGCCCAATGCTGTTGGGGTGGGTCATCTCCACCTCGGGTGTGTCCTCGATCAATACTAGCCGCTCGCGTGTCGGCACGGCTTTGAGCAGTGCGTTGAGGAAGGTCGTCTTTCCGGTCGAGGTGCCGCCCGAAATCAGGATATTCTTGCGGGCCTGCACCGCGCGCCGCAGGAATTCGCCGATCTGGCGCGCCTCCAGCAATGCGGCGAGCGCCGCGTCCTCCGCACTTTCGTGAAGGGCATCGCCGATCGCGGTGCCGGCGAAGGCATCGCCCGCCTCATAATCGTCGAGCGATAGCGCGCGCACAACCTGCCGCCTGATCGCCATTACGAGCGTGCTACGGGTGGCGGGAGGAGCCACGATCTGCACGCGCGCACCATCGGGCAAGGTGGCCGAGATCAGCGGATGCTCGCGGCTGATGCCCTGATGCGTGATGGCGGCGATCTGGGTGGCGAGCCGCCACAGATTGGGCTCGGTCAGCTCGGGTACCGGGTGGCACATGCTCTGGCCATCGAGCGATTCCACCCAAACTTCGCCCGGCGCGTTGATATAGATGTCGGTGACATCGGCGCGTTCCAGCCAGGGCATGAGCGGCCGCAGATAGGCGTCAAGATACGTGCTGGGCGGTGCGATCGCGTTCATTCGTCGTCCCCTCCCACTGCCGTAAAATCAAGATCGCGGGCGACGAACACGCGCACCGGCGTGCCTTGCGCGATCTTGATGGTCGGCGGGATCACTTCGGTCGGCAGCAGCGATGCAGCAAGCCCGGTCGCCTCCTGGCTCGATCCGATCAGGATTTGCGTGCCAGATCCACGCGACACCGACGCGATCGAAGCATTGACGACCGAGAGCAGCACCGAATTGGTGAAGCGCTGGAAGAAATGGCGGTTGACGCGGCCGGCCAGTCCGGCGCGGCCCAAGGTATCGGCAGCGGGCGAACCGATCTGGATCGATACGCCATCGGGCCGGATCACCCGTGTCCAGATCACGAACGCGCGCGACTGCCCTTGCGCGACTGCGCTCTTGTACTGGCCGACCAGCCGGCTGCCGCGCGGAATCACCGCCGTACTGCCATCGAAGCCGCGCACGTCGCGGCTGACCACGGCGCGCGCGAAACCAGGCAAATCCGAATTCAGCGCGGTTTCCAGCACAGCCGGGATGATCGCACCCTGCGGCACGACCGTTGCCAGATTGCGGAGCTGCGATGCGCGCGCCCGCTCGGGTTCCGCCGCCGAAACTCGCTCGGCGAATTGTTCGTCGCCGTCCAGACGCGCGGCATTGCTGCCTTTGCCGCCCGCCACCTTTGCCATGTCGCCCGGACTGGCTTTGGCCGGTTCGTTCGCCGGGGCAGGCGGCGGGACCGAGAGATCTACGATCAGCGCGGGCGCTTTGAGCCGCTGCGTCTCATCCTGCACTGCTGCCGATGGAAGGGCGAAGCCGGCGGTGGCGACGGTCTCCGGCGGAAGCGGCGCTGCGAAGGGCAAAGCAGGCGGTGTGGACGTCGGCTCAGGTGCAGCGCCGTGCGCTGCCGCCTCCACCGCCGCGAATTCTGCAGGCGGCGCGAGGGGAGCGACGAGGTCGGCGGGCCGTCCGCTGCGAGTCACGATGCTATCGCTGGCAGGCGCCTGCGCGGCATACAGCAACACGAAACACAGCACCCCGAGCGCGGTGGCACCCACACCGATCAACCACCCGCCGCGTGGCGGTTGCTGCGGTGCCACTTCGGGGCGTGCCGGGCCCGCGGCGGCGCTGCCGGGAAAAGGTTCGCTCATGGCTGGACTCGCTGTCTCGAATTGGCGGCTTTCTCGGTCTTGGCGTCAAACGGCAGCGGCGCGTCTGGGCCAGGATCGGGCTCCTGCCAGCCTGCGTTGATCAGCGTGGTCGTCTCGCTGCCATTGCGCAGGATGAAGCGCGGGGAGATCTGCTCGACAATGGTATAACCTTGGCGCACGCCATAGTTGACGAGGCTCTCCTCACCCTTGCCGCTCAGCGCGAAGATCGCCGGTGTCGGTGTCTGTTCGGACCACTTGAAATAGGTGAACTGGCCATCGTCGAACACCAATGTAGGCAGCAGCGAACGCGCGCCGGTGTAACTGTAGCGCGTGTTGCTGCGCATGGGCGGCGGCGGCGGCGCCGGAGCAGCGGCGGCCTCGACCGGGACGGCGGGATAGACAAAGCGCACGACGTAAGTGCGCGCGCTGAGGCGCGCGCCGCGCTCACCGCGTCCGGCGAACGCGACCTTGCTGCGGTTGGCATCGAGATCGAAAATGTAGCGGCGTTGATCGGTCACCACCGACATGTTGGTCAGAATATTGGCATCGAGCGGTTTCAGAAACAGGATGTTGGCGCGCTTGTTGGGCACCACCTGCCAGGCCAGCGCATCGCCGATCGAGACATTTTCAATGCGCTCGTCGGGGGCGAACTCGATCATGATCTGAAAACCGAGCTGGCCGTGCAACGTCACCAGATGATCCGGATCATAGGCGATGTTGCGGATATGCGGGTCGGTCCCGATGGCTGTATCCAGCGTGGCCGTGTCCGGCGCGGCCGCACCGACACAGCCGATCCAGATCGCCGCCAGCGCGATGAGGAAGGGCGCTTGCTTGCTTGTCACTGCACCGGCACCCCCAAGGCGCTGTCGAACTGGACCGGGACGGGGACGGTGTCTTCGGCGTCGCGGCGATAATGCGTCACCTGAAAGCCGAGCGGATTGACGAACCGGTCCTCCATCCGCATCGGCGCGCCGGAAAAGCGATAGTCGATCACCGCAGTCCAGCTCCGCCGTTCGCCGCCAGCCGCGCCCAGGTCGTGGCGGGTCGTATCGAAACGCACCGTAGCGCTGCCCGGGCGCGGCATGGTGACGCTCTTGACCGTGGTCGAGACAACGGTGGTTGCCGGATAGAGTTTGAGCGGGCTGTCAGGATTGTCCCGCAGGAACAGGTGGCGATACGTGGCGCGCGTGGGTCCGTCCGACCACAGCGCGGTCTTTTCGTAGTTCGTGCGCAGGTCGCTGGCGTCGAAAGTCTCGCGGGCGATGACATATTGGACGATCGCGGCTTGGGCGATGGCGCTGTCCTGATTCAGCGGGCCGGGGGCGAGGCCCTTGATCGTCTCGGCATATCCGCTCTGCCGGTCGACCAGAATCGTATAGGGCACGACGGTCTTGAGCGGGGCAAGCGCCGCCAGCGCGACCGCCTCCAGCACCGCGATCAGCGCCGCGACGCAGGCCAGCATGAACGCGCGCCGCCGCTCCGTGTTCGCGCGTTCAATCAGGTCTTCGCCCCAGCTGTCGGGGCGCTGCTGGAATATCCGCTTGTAAGCGGGTTCGGAACTGGGCTGGTCCATGATCAATCAGGCCTTCTTGCAGCAGTGCCAGAAACGGTACGCGTTGGTGCGATCCGCCGTGCGCCGTCACCCATGCGGGTCTGGTCCCGCGTGCCAGCCCCCGGATCGCGGTTCGCGGCAGCAGCGCCGCCGGAACCGGCGCTGCCCACGATACGCACGCTGCTTTCACCGCCCGGCGCATAGGTGAGCCGCTCCTCGCGCCGCGCCATAGCGGCAACGGCAGCGCTGGTGTGCGCGGCACGCGTGGCGAGAACATCAGGCTGCGGCGCGGATTGGGGCAAGGGAGACGGCGGTGCCGACAGCACCGCGGGCACCTTGCGCACCGGCAGGCGAAAGCCCCGGAACACGGTGGCCGAGGCAATCAGCAAGCCAGTCGCCACCGCGGCAAACACCAGCACCAGCAACACGATGCTATAAGCGGTTTCGCTGCTGACCGGCCCGGTGGCGCGCTGTTTGGCCATTGCCGCCAGCGATGGCTCCAGAATCTCGAGCATCACCGCCAGCAGAAAGATCGTGGTCATCGGTGCGAAGGCAAACGACAGCGTTGCGCGCAGCCACCCCTCGAACAGCCCGCGCGTCACATCGAACAGCAGCAGCGCGATGAAGATGGGGCCGAGCGCCAGCAACACGCCCAGCACAACTTTGGTCGCGAGCAAGATGCCCAGGCTGAAGAACAGCAATATCGCCGCCGCCGCTTTCAGAGCCAGAACTTTGAGCCCGCCCCCCAGCAGCGGCAGCGATTGTAGCGAGGCGAGCGGTGCCAGGGCCGCCAGTGGACCCGCAGGCTTCGGGGGCGCGGGCGGGGCCGGCGCGACGCTCAGAATATCAAAGGCGCGCTGCAGACGGTCAAAGATGTCGCCGCCGGTTCCTGTCGCGGCATCAAGATGCAGCATGGCAGTGGCGATCTGCGCGGTGCCGTCGAACAACACGCGCACCACGATCGCCTGATAGGTGTCCCATTGCGTGGAAAACGAAAGGATCGCGGCGAGCTTCACCACCGAAAGCGTCACGTCGCCAACGCGCAGTCCGCCTCGGCCCAGCATCAATTGATAGCCGATCAGCGCGACATAGAGCGTCATCAGCGTGGTGAGCACCGATGCGAAAGCGGCTCCGTTCTGGAACAGGCCATCATAGCCGGTGTGAACCAGCTCGCGCACATGGCAGTCGGTCACGTCCAGCAGCGCGTGGACCAGATGGACCGTGGGCGGGGCGGCGGGGCAGGCGCTTGGCATGGCGGCTATGCCAGCAGCCGCGGCAGCCACTGCGCCGGATCGTCCCCAACTTCGGCGCGGATCGCGTCGAGACGGCGCACAGTGCTTTCGCGGCCTGACAGCACCGTCAGCAGATCGGGCATGCCGCCCAGATTGAGCCGGGCAATGACGCTGTCGTTGCCATGTTTGATCAGGAAGCAGCGTGCGGTGTCGGGCAAAGTGCGGATGAGGTCGAATTCATGCGCAGTCAGGCCGAAGCCATCGCAATAATCGACCGCCTGCGCCTTGGGGTTGACCATGAAGATCTGCGTTGCGGCCTGCTCGATGATGGCGCTGGAAATCTTGCTGGTCAGCGCATCCGATGCACTTTGCGTGCAGAAACCGACGATCCCGTTACGCTTGCGGATCGTCTTTTCCCAATCCTTGATGCGCATCACGAACGCGGGATCGTCGAGCGCTTTCCAGCCTTCATCGATGACGATGATGCTCGGCGTGCCGTCCAGCCGCTGCTCGACGCGGTGGAACAGATACATCATCACCGGCGTGCGCGCGGCGGGATCATCTAGAATCTGCGTCATATCGAAACCGATCGTCGCCACGTCGAGATCGAGTGCATCCTCTTCATTGTCGAACAGCCAGGCATAATCGCCATTGCCGCACCACGCAGCGAGACGCGCCGCGAGATCGAGCGTGGTGGGACGGCCCCGCCCGCGGAAGAGTTCGACAAAGTAGCGCAGCCGCCGCAGCGCGCGCGGCTGGCTGAAATTGGCATCCACCGCATCCGCAATACGCGCCAGATCATCCGCGTCCAGCGCCGGGCCGGTCCCAGAGATCAGCTTGGCCACCCAGTCGCACAAAAAGCGCCGGTTGGCGGGATGATCATCGAGCAGCAGCGGGTTGAGCCCGGTCGGCAGGCCGGGGCGCAGCAGATCATAGCGCCCGCCAATCGCGCGCAGAAAGATCTCTGCGCCGCGATCCTTGTCGAAGTAGAGGGTGCGCGGCGACAGCTTTTGCGCCTGCGCGAGAAGGAAGCCCATCACCACGGTCTTGCCCGCGCCCGATGGGCCGATCACGGTGAAATTGCCAAGATCGCCTTTGTGGAAATTGAAGTAATAGGGCCCGGCCGAAGTCGTTTCGAGCACCGTGATCGCCGGGCCCCAATGGTTGCCGTGCGCCGAACCGGAGGGAAAGCAATGGCCGCTGGCGAGACTGGCGAAATTGCCGCTCGAGACCAGTGCACGCCGAGCGATAAATTTGAAATTGCCCGGAAATTGCGCCCAATAAGCGGCCTCGAGATTGATATCCTCGCGCACCGCGATCACGCCCAGTTCGGAAAAGGCGGTCTGCACATCGGCAGCAGCGAAATTGAGCGCATCGAGCGTGTCAGCCTTGACCATGACGGTCAGGTGATGTTCGCCGAATCCGGAGCGGCCCGCGGCCACATCGTCCTTGGCCAGAGCCAGTTCGTAGCGCTGGCTCAGCGCTTCATCGTCGGCGGCTTTCATCCGGCGCAGCGCGAGGTTCATCCGGTCCAAGGTCGCCTGCCTATCGACAAAGGCGAAGCTCTCGCTCAGCACCATTTCGGCGGGGAGGCGCAGCAGATCGTCGAACATGCCCGGCACTGTCTGTGCCGGATAATCCTTGATCGAGACCATCGCCGCGAAGCGCCGCGGCGCATCGCCAGTGGCCGACAATTCCAGCGCGTCGGCACCAAAGCTGATCCGGCGATCAGGCAGATAGTGGCCGAAATCTCCGCCCGGCTCGATCACCCGGCGCAGATCGCCGCCATACAGCAGCGCGAGAAATTCGAGGGGTTCCGAACAGCGCCCGGCAGGCCCGTCATAGCTGGTAAGCAGCCGCGCGCCATAAGCCTCGAGCGAGGCGAGCAAAATGTCGCGCCCCGCGTTGAGCGCGACCAGGTCGCGCACGCGCCGGGCATCAGTTTCTGCAGCGCTGCCGCCACGGAGCAGATTTTGCAGCACTCCGATCCGGCCCGGCAGCGGTCGCCGCACCAAGGTGATAAACAGGTCGTTGACGTAGAGTTTCCGGCTGGACAGCTTGTCACGCCAGGCGGTGTCGAGCGATTGACTGAACGGATCGGCAAATGTTCCTTCGAACACCGGCTCCACTTCGCGGCGGACGACATGATGATAAAGCGCAAAGCGGGCATCGGCGATGCCGCGCAACATCGTGTTGCGCAGCGTCTTGCGGTAGTTCAGTTCGTCCGAATCCGCCGTTTCGAAGGGGAAACCGGTAAGGCGGACGACTTGCATCATCCGACCGTCGCGCAATTCGATCGTCGCATCGTCGAGCGCGCGGGCATACGGCAAGTTTGCGCCCGCCGATCGCTCGCGCGCGAAATGCGGGGTCTGTTCAACCTGAGAGGTGCGGGCCAGCATCGCTCAAGGACAGTACGAGTTGCAGCGCCAATAGGCATGGTTGCGCCCGCGCGGACATTGCGCCAGCTTGGTCATCCACAGATCAAAGAAGCGGGGCTCGCGCAGGCACGCGAGATAGCCGCCCATGTGGATGACGAGCGACAACAGCAGCACCAGAAACGATTTGGTGATCAGAAACGCCTCCATCGTGATGACGGCATTGAGCACGAAGAAGCTGTAGGTGACGCCTGCGAACATCTGCGGCCGGGTGAGCGCGCCAAAGACCGGGTCGCGGGCGAGCGGCGTGATCACAGTTTCGCCCCATTATAGCCCTGACCCATCACAGGCCCGGCCCGGTTGCAGCAGACTTGATCCCCGCGACGATCGCGGCGGCACCGAAAACGATAAAGCAGCCAAGGATCACAGTCGCGCCTCGCCGCCAGTCAATGCGGCCGGTGAGCATGCCAAGGCCCGTTGCACCGACTGCGATCACCGCCAGCGAGGTCGCCACAGCGCCAAGCAGCGTGCCCTGCACCCAATCGACTGCGGACACGATTACGCCCGACCCCGATGGATCGAGCGAGGCGGACTGGGCGTGTGCCATGGTGCTCCACAGCAGGCCAAAGCCAGCGGACAGTGAGCGCGCGAGAAAACGCGGGCGCCGATGCGGTGTCATCGATTATTCCTCCGTTTGGACTTAGGGGCGGCACCTTCGACAGTGCGGCTGAGCCGGCCCAACACGGCTCCGACATACGCGCGTGTCTCGCGATAGGGCGGCACGCCGTGCCAACGATCGACCGCGCCGGGACCGGCGTTGTAGGCAGCCAGGCTGAGCACGAGATCACCGCGATAGCGCTGCATCAAATGCGCCAGATAGCGTGAGCCGCCCTGATAATTCTGTTCGGAATCATAGGGATTTACGCCCAGCGCGCGGGCGGTGGCGGGCATCAGCTGCATCTCGCCAATGGCGCCTGCCCGCGAGACCAAGCCCGGCCTGAACCGCGATTCCTGCCACGCCACGGCTTCGATCAGTGCTGGGCTGACACCCGTTGCCAGTCCGGCACGCGCGGCGGCTTGTGCATTGGGGTTGACCGAGACGCTCCTCTCGCGCGTTGGCGCAGGCGAGAAGATCGCGCGGCTGCCCCCTGCGTCGAACTGGGTTGGACCGGCATAGACGCTGGTCTGGCCATCGCTGCCGATTTCGATCACTTGCGCCGACGCAGGTACGGGCAGGCCAAGGACAACTGGGCCGAGGACGGCAAAAGCCCCCGCTCCCATGCTCCATACGCCAACCCGCGCCACCATCTCACTTCCCCATGCTGCGGGGCGATGTGCGTCGCCGACCGCCATTGAAACCGGCCAGAACGCACCAACCGCCTTACGGCGCGCGGCGCGACATCTGGGGCCGAGGGTAGCCAAAGGTCAGGCTCGAAAACGTCGTTTCGAAATCCGCTTTGGGATTGCCCTTGATCGGCTTTGTCCAGATTACGTTGAGCTGCCAGTTTCCGATGCGCGGCACGCGAAATAAAACGCGGCCAGCCGGGTCAGTCACCCGCGTGGCGAGGGGGCGTTCATCGAAATCGAGGTTGTTGAGCTTGACGGTGCCGCCAACCAGTGGCCTGCCCTCGAAAAACACACGCACTGGCAAATCGGCACCGGGCGCCAGCGCATAGGGATCGCGCTCCAGCACGAGTTCGAGACTGAGACCGATGCGCTGCGTAGCCACATCGGCAACCTTGGGATTTGCCTTGGCCGCGTTGCCGACCTGAATCAGCGCTTTCGCGCGGCGTGAATAGAGCTCGCGTCCGGGCGCGTCGGTCGTCCCCGTCTGCGCGCGCAGCGCCAGCGCAGGGGTGAGCCCTTCCACCTTCAGATAATCGGTAAAGCGGATTCCGGGCAGTTCGCTTGGGGTAGCATTGGTCGCCAGCGCGAACATGTATTCCCCCGCCTGGCCGAAACGGAGCGCGGTGTCGGATGTGGCAGTCCCCAGCTTCAATTCGCCTCGCCGGTCGCTGCGACCGTCAGGGCCATACCGGTCGAACAAGGTGATGCGGTTCGCCTCGATCAGCGATTTCGAGCGATAGCTGCCGTGACCGACGAGGATCGACATGTTGGTGGCTCCGCCGGGTGCGACCCAGAAGGCGCTGGGCTGGATCCAGAAATCATGCGCGAGCGCCAGACCGGGGAGCGATACCGCCGCCATGATGCCCAACTTCCAGATCGGCCTGCGCCGCACAACCGGCGCGCGCAAAGGCATCGTTTTGGCGCGCTGGCCCGTAAGCCTGGTACAATCTGCGGCGACAAGGTTTGACAATGACACGGTCTCGGAACCTCCTAAGCGACGTTTTCCTTACGGAGCCGGACGGGATTCCGGTGCATGATCGGGCAAAGAATCCGGTTGCAACCACGCGGCTGTCGCTGCCGATGCAGTTGGCATGCGCTGTGACCCTGGCGAGCGTCTGCGCGGCGCCTGCCAGCGCACACTCGGGTACGGGCCTGGCAGGCGGATTCGCTGCCGGTCTGCTCCATCCGCTCAGCGGCATGGATCATCTGCTGGCGATGGTATCGGTTGGCCTGTGGGGCGCGGTCCTCGGGCGGCCGCTGCTGGTTGCATTGCCGGTGATCTTCCCTGCGATGATGGCGGGCGGGGCGATCCTGGGGATGTTCGGCGCGCCAGTGCCGCCGGTCGAGCTGGGCATTGCGGTGTCCGTGCTCGTGCTCGGCACCGCAATTGCGGCGGGGCTGCGCCCACCGGTGTGGCTGGCGTGCGCGATGGTCGGCGTGTTCGCACTGTTTCATGGCTATGCGCATGGCCGGGAACTACCTTCTGCCGCTGATCCGATCGGCTACAGTGCGGGTTTTGTGCTCAGCACCGGGCTGCTGCATATCGCAGGGATTGCGATCGGTTTCGTGCATGAGACACAGCGGGGCAAGCTGCTGGTCAAGGGTCTTGGGGCGGCAATCGGTGCAGCAGGGCTGTATTTTCTGACCGCCGCCTTTCAAACCAGCGCCGTGCTGTGATGCGCGACGGCCTGCTCCCATCCGCGATGCTGTGCGTCGCGCTGGCGTTGCCCCTGGGCTTCGTATCAGCCCGCACCTGCGCAATGTCGGTAGCGGCCTTGCTGTGCGGATCTGCGGTCGCTCTTCTGCTCCCGCTCACGCCGGCATATGAAGACGCGATTTTCATGGGGTGCTGGATCAGCACTCTGATTCTGGCCAGTTGCGTCCACCTTCCGCGGGGCATGAACCGCGCGGCCGCTTTGGTGCTGGGCGCCAATGCCGGCGTGTGGGCTGGTTTGGTCGCGCGGGTGGACGGAGAGGCTTCGAACCTCGTGATCGCTGTGCCGCTGGTGCTGGTGTGCGTGCCTGCACGCTGGCTGGTGCTGGCCGAACGCGGCATCGCGCTCAAGGTCGTCGCAAGCTGGTTGATGGCGATCGCGGGGATGGAAATGGTGCTGACGCTGACGCCGACCCCGGGGTATAAGCCCGATCATATGGAGTGAGCCCGCAGGTGCGGCGACACTGTGCCTACGCTCAGGACGGAAGCGCGGCCTGATCAAAGAACACCCGCAATTGCTGCACGCCGCGCCGCATCCGCGCCTTGGCCGTGCCGACCGGCACGCGCAGCACTATTGCCAATTCCTCATGCGTGTAGCCGTACACCAGCGCGAGCGTCAGTACCTCGCGCTGCTTGTCGGGCAATCTCGAAAATCCGCTGAACAAATCCAGCCGCTCGATCACCGGATCAGCCAGCGACGCCAGATGATCGGCATGGTTGGCAATGTCCTCCATTGGCTTGCGGTCGCGTCGGACAAGGTCGATGGCGGCATTGCGGGCGATGCGCGATATCCATGCCATGGCAGCGCCTTTGGCCGGATCGAACTGTCTGGCTTGAGACCAGACGCGCACGAAGGTGTCCTGGGTGACGTCTTCGGCGAGCGCGGGCTGGCCGACAATCCGCAATGCAATGGTGAAAAGACGGCGGTTGGTCGCGTCATAGAGTGCGCGAAATGCGCGGCTGTCACCGGCAGCGGTGGCACAGAGCAATCGGGACAGGGCGAAGTCGAACCGGTCGATGGCAGCAGCTTGATCCGCTGGTTGCAGCGCATTCGACATGATTCCAGCACCCGCCATAAGACTGTATCCGCCGAGCCGAAGGGGCCCTCATCCTTAATACGCACGGGCAATGCGATGGGATGCAGCGGAGCCTGTGCGGTTTTTCACACGCAGCCATGCGCGGCCCTGATATGGTGTCCCTGGCAGGGTATCTTTGGGATGGGTTAGGGCGCGATCGGGTCACCCAGATCGTAGTCGGCGAGCGGTTCCAGCGGGCACCGAATATAGAGGAGCACGCCGCCTTGGGTGGTCAGCGCACCATGGTCATGCCCGGCAAAAGCGATATGCAGATCGCCCTCGCGCACGATGTCGCCATCGACCTCCATCTCGCCCGAAAGGACCAGACACTCTTCCACCGAACTGTGCGCATGCGGCGGCATCTCGGCACCGGGATCGAGTTTCAGAAAATAGGATTCCCACCCGGCGTCCGCGTCGACATAAAGTTGGCGTTTCTGCACGCCCGGGCCGATGCGGAGCCAGACCGCCGAGTCTGCGGTAATCGTCAAGCGCGGACGAGCGGCAACCAGAGCAGCAACGCGTGCCTCGATCTGTTGCCAGCGCGCATCGCCATCTGCAGCAACGCGGTGCCGCGACCGGGAGATATCGGAGCCAGAACCGGAATCGGCGGATACCGATGGATGCGATCGGCCACTTTCGGGCCCGGCGCCTTGACCTGTCGTCATGTCTAAACCTTACTCCTCCCCCCTGACTCCTAAGCTCTTACGCAGCATTTCCAGTTTACGATACGCTGGCCTAACTTAGTGCTGTGATCCGAGGTCTGGCTGGCCCTTGTGTTGTGCTGCGGAGATCCCGCCAGCGACGCGGGGCTGAAGCATCCATTTGGCTGATCCGTCCGTAAACCCTGCATGTTTCCATACGGTCCAGCAAAGTGGTTCGGCAGGCATGCGGCGATCAATATTGTCAGGAACGATATTGCCTCGGCCGATCTTGCCTGGGCCGATATTGTCTGGGCCGATATTGTCTGATCTGGCGCGGGCGATCACGCGGCGGCGTCTCGCTGCGATCTGCCTTTCGCTATGCGTGCTATGCCTCGAGCTGATGCTGATCTTCTGGGGGCTGTTCATGGGAGCCAACTTGACCGGCCCAGGAAGCAGCAGCGCGAACGGCAAGTCGGCGGCGCTTGCGGTTGTCAATCTTCAAGCTTCCGCTGAAGCGCGCGCCGCACGCCGCCCAGCAAAAGCCAAGGCATCCCAAACTCCCAAGCCGAAGCTGTTCGAATCAGGCCCTCCCGCAGCACCGCAGGCTGAAATTTCTCCCGATCGTGCCGCGTTGCTGGATGACCTCAGCGCCGCGGCATTCGAACCGCTCTCCGGTCTGCACGGTGCCGACGATCCCTGCAGCCTGGCGCAGGATCTTGCGACCGATCTCCAGACCGACCCATTTGCGCAGCGCGCGGTGCAGACCATTCCGGTTCAGTCGCTGTCCGTCGCCGGGGCTTTGCTGCTGTGGGATGGACACTGGGTTGTTTCTGATCCCACCGATGCCGGCTCAGCCATGCTGCGGACCATCGTTCTGCGTGAGATCGCCGCTGCGAAGCCCGAATGCCTCACCGAATTGAACCCGGGCCCGCAGTTTCTCTACATCAATGGCGGCACCAGCACTGTCACGATCGTAATCGGCTCGGGTCAATGGCGCTGGGGCGATCTGGCGACGAGCCAATGAGCAAACCCGTGTTTTTTACCGCACCGAACTTTGGCGCAATTTTTTTCGCAGCGTGATCGGGATTTTGACCGGCTGCGTAACAGGCATGCGGTCCCACGTGGGGATCGATCCATATCCCCGGAGATAACAGTGAAAACGCACACACGTAAACTCGTTGGGCTTATCCTGGCGACCACATTCATGGTCACCAATCCCTCCAGCAGCTTTGCCTCCAGCCATCGTGAAGGCCCTGGCATCACCAAGTCGCCGAAGACCGATTCGACCGATTTGTACATGTTCCGGAGCTATGAGCCGGGCCGGGAAGACTATGTCACGGTGATCGCGAACTATCAGCCGCTTCAGGATCCGGGCGGCGGTCCGAACTATTTCACCATGGACCCCGACGCGGTCTATGAAATCCACATCGACAACGTCGGCGATGCCAAGGACCACCTTACCTATCAGTTCAAGTTCAGCAATACGCTCCAGAATGGCGGCCTGATGCTCAACATCGGTGGCACCAACGTTGCGACCGCGCTCCGTCAGAGCGGCCCGGTCACCAAGACCACCGACCCGAACACGGCCGAAGTCGAATCGTACAAAATCACGGTGATCACAGGTGATCGCTACACCGGCAAGCGCGCTGCGGTCACCAATGCCTCGGGCGGCGGCGAGACCTTCATCAAGCCGCTCGACAATACCGGCGTGAAAACTTTTCCCGACTACAACAAGTATGCCAAGCAGTTCATCTACAATGTGAATATCCCCGGTTGTTCCATGCCCGGCCGCGTGTTCGTCGGTCAGCGCGCCGAAGCATTTGCCGTGAACCTCGGCGGCATTTTCGACATGGTCAACTTCGTGCCGATTGAAGGCGATTCAGCTGCGGGCAAGGGCGACAAGGGCGGTTTCCCGTTTGGCATCACCCAGAACCGTGCGAACGACGAACTGGTTGGCAAGAAGAACGTCACCAGCGTCGCAATGGAAGTGCCGATCAAGTGCCTGGTGGCACAAGGCGGCAATGGCGTGATCGGCGCATGGCAGACGGCCAGCCTGCCGCAGGCCCGTCTCGTCGATCCCAAGGCAAGCTATGCCGCCCCGACCCGGTCGGGCGGTGCCTATACGCAGGTTTCGCGCCTTGCGATGCCGTTGGTGAACGAACTCGTCATCGGCCTGCCCGACAAGGACAAGTTCAACGCTTCGGAGCCCAAGGATGATGGGCAGTTTGGAACCTATGTCACCAACCCGACCTATCCGGAAGTGCTCAACCAGCTCTTCCTTGCGCCGGTGAACAAGTTGGCCAAGGCGAATTTCACGACGCTGGCCCCGACGAACTTCCCTCGCAATGACCTTGTCGCCACGTTCCTCACCGGGTTCAAGGGTCTGAACCAACTCGGCAAGGTCACGCCGTCTGAAATGATGCGCCTGAACACCGGCGTTGCGCCCACGCCTCAGGCCAGGCAGGCCAATCTCGGCGTTGCCGCGGGCGATCTTGCAGGTTACCCGAACGGGCGCCGTCCGGGTGACGACACGGTCGACATCACCTTGCGCGTAGCGATGGGTGCGCTGTGCCATCCCGTGCCAATTGGCGCGAACGGTGCCCCGACGAACCTCGGCCTGTGCAAGCCGGCCGATGCGCCGACCGGCCAGGTTCCCTACACCGATGGCGCGCCGATCAGCGCGAATGATGTGCAGGGCACCTTCCCGTATCTGAACGATCCGCTGCCCGGCACGCCGTTGGCCGCGCACCGGGTTGGTCAGTGAACGCCTTCTCCGAAAGGACTGGAAGCATGAAACAGATCACGCTTATCCTCGCGGCGTCGAGCTTGGCGCTCGGCTTGGCTGGCTGCTCGGGGTCCAACCCTGCCCCGACGCCAACGCCCACTCCAACGCCAACTCCGGCGTTCGAGGAGCAATTCGGGACCGGGTTCAGCAAGTCCTTCAAGGCTTCGCCTGACGCGGCACCGGCGGCGGTCAAGGCCGACGACGTTGTTCCGGTTGATCCGACGGCGTCTCCGAAGCCCCTGCCCAAGTGACGTGGTGGGCCGGGTCCATGCGGCCCGGCCCACCTTGAAAGCCACAACTCAACACGGCGACGGCCGTTGCGGTCT
>JBJXEK010000143.1:0-8166 GCA_046155055.1 Novosphingobium sp.
GAATCACCTTCACGAACTGGCTTGCGCCGCCGTCGGGCAGATCGTCACGGTCGACCGAGGTGATGACGATATGCTCGAGGCCGAGCTTGGCGGCGGCTTCGGCGACGTGGCCTGGCTCCTTGAGGTCCACCGCGCGGGGCATGCCGGTCTTGACATTGCAGAAGGCGCAGGCGCGGGTGCAGACGTCGCCGAGGATCATGACGGTTGCGTGTTTCTTGGTCCAGCATTCGCCTATATTCGGGCAGGCGGCTTCCTCACACACGGTGTTAAGGCCGAGGCCGCGCATCAATTCGCGCGTTTCGTTGTAGCCCTTGCTGACAGGGGCCTTGACGCGGATCCAGTCCGGCTTGCGCTGGCGCGGGACGATGGGGGATTGATCGTTCATGCCGCCGAGATAGGAGCAAGATGAGGCACTTGAAAGAGTCAATCTGAGCGGGCAACACCCCCTGGCATGACCAGACCCTTTTCACCCGAACTCGACCACCTCATCGATGGCTACCGCCGCTTCCGCGAAAATGGCTGGAATCCGCGCGTCGAGCGCTGGCATCAGTTGCGCGAGGGGCAGGAGCCGCCGGTCATGGTGATTGCCTGTTCTGACAGCCGGGTCGATCCGGCGCAGATTTTCGATACCGATCCGGGCGAAATGTTCGTGGTGCGCAACGTGGCGGCGCTGGTGCCGCCCTTCGAGACATCGCCCGGCTATCACGGCGTCTCCGCCGCGCTGGAATTTGCGGTGCAGGTGCTGAAAGTACGCAAGATCGTGGTGCTGGGGCACGGCATGTGCGGCGGCTGCCGTGCTGCGCTGACGCAGGAACTCCACGGCACCGAGCCGGGCGAAGGTGGCTTTATCAACGACTGGATTGGCTTGCTGAGCGGCGCGCGTGATGAAATTGTCCATCAGCACGGCACTACTGGCCGCTCTGCCGAACGGGCTATGGAGCAGGCCGGCGTCAAGGTCAGCCTTGCGAACCTGCGCACTTTCCCCTGCATCCGCCGCAAGGAAGCCGCCGGAGAACTGCGCCTGCGCGGCGCATTCTTCGCGATCTCTGATGGACTGCTGCACGTGCTGGATGAGGACACGGGCGAGTTTTCGCTGGTGCAGTGAGCGGGAGCTGGACCGGGGCCAAAAAAAGGGCGGCTCTCGCGGGCCGCCCTTTCGGTTTGGTTCTGAGGTCCAGCGATCAGGGCTTGGCCTTGTCCGCCGCATAGACGGCCCAGAGCTTGGCGAGCGGTGCGCGAATGCCGCCGACCTGAGCAAACGTCGCCTTGGCGTCGTCGAACTTGTTCAGATCAGTCTGCGCGATGCCGAGGCGGGTGATCGCACGGTCCTTGTCGATGTTGCCCTTGATGAGTGCAAGTTTGTAGAACTCTTCCGCCTTGGCGGGATCGTCATACGAGAGGAACGCATCAGCCGCAGCCATGGCGGTCTTGCCGTCGGCAGCCTTGTTGGCATCGCGCTCCAGCCCGGGCAACGAGGCCTTGTCGGCGGGGATGCGGCCCTTGGCCTGCGAAATCGCGTCGGTCACGAACATGTCGTTGGAACGCAGCACGCCCTTCGACAGCCCGAGTTCGGCGATCTTGAGCGTTTCGCCCGGCAGACGGCGCGGATCGGCCGATTCGATGTATTCAACGAACTCGCGCTCGACATACTGCTTGTCGTTGTTCAGCGCGCCGGTGCGCAGGAACAGGCGGCCGAGATCGAGCGATTCCTCCTTGGTGAAATTGCTGAATTCGCGCGCCAGCTGCCCTGCTCCCAGCCAGTTCATCTGGCTCGGATTCGCCTCGACCAGCAAGGTCGACCATTCGATCGCCTGCGGCCCGAGCTTGCCCTTGTAGGCGATCAGATTGGCGCGCTTGTACCAGGATTCCGGCACGGTGCCATTGGCGGCCTTGCGGGTATCGACCGCCATCTTGAGCGCCACAAGCGCCTCGGCATTCTTCCCCTGTTCGGCATAGGAATCGGCCAGCATTTCAGCTGCAGCGTCTTCCGAAGTGTTGCCGCTCACGGCCTTGGTCAGCGCATCGGTGGCGGTCGGCCAGTCCTTCGCGCCATAGGCGAAATTGCCAAGATAGAAGTTGAACAGCGGAACCTTGGCGGGTTCGAGCAGGCCGCTCTCGAGCATATTGCGGATACCGCGCGAGCGCATCGCGTTGTCATCAAGGAAGCCGCCGAGCTGGACAGCGAACTGGCCGACAGCGAGGCGGTCCTGGCCAGTCTTTGCTGCGGCTTCGGCAGCGGCGACCAAAGCCGGAGCGGTGCTGAGCGTGGCCTTGATGTCAGCCGCCGACGTGCCCTTGCCCTGCGCGGCCTGCGCATCAGTGACGAGCTTCTGGACCGGCGCTGCGGCTGCCACGAATTCCTTTGAATAGGTTGCCTTGGGGGCTTCCTTTTCCTTGGCAGACGCGGGTGCGGCGCCAAGCAGGATCCCTCCGGCAGCAACACCGGTCGCGAGCGCAGCGGCCATTGCGGCCCGGGCGACACCCATCTTGGCAAACTTCATGGCATTAACCCGCATTTCAAATCTCCTCTTCGTCCCTGACGGCCAGACCGGAGCCTAGTCTCCGCAAACGCCTGCCGCGGGCTGCAATCCCAAACTGCCGGCCGAATGAACCCTTGTCGTGCACTCTTGCCGCGGCGAACCTCTGGCGCGGAATTGCCGCCTTGGCAACGGTCCCGTGCATTGCAGGCCTGCCGGTGAACCCGGTTTGAATACCAATTCGTCTTATTGTTCATGTATCCTGCGACAGGGCGCGCGCAAATGTGGAAAACCGGGGGTAACGCACCCGTTCGCGGCGGGGTTTTCTGGCCTTGGCCCCGGCTTTCGCCTAGTGCCCTGTCGGACCCCAACAATAGAGCGAAAAAGCCACCGACGTGAGCGACGATTCCACCATTATTGATCCTCCCGCCCCGCCGCCGGAGCACGAATTCCAGCGGATCGACATCGTCGACGAGATGAAGACGAGCTATCTCGATTACGCGATGAGCGTGATCGTGAGCCGTGCGCTGCCCGATGTGCGCGATGGTCTGAAGCCGGTGCACCGCCGCATCCTGTGGACCAGCCACGAGAACGGCTTCACTTCGACCAAGGCCTATCGCAAATCGGCGCGCATCGTCGGCGATTGCATGGGCAAGTATCACCCGCATGGTGACAGTGCGATCTATGACGCATTGGCGCGCATGACGCAGGACTGGTCGATGCGCCTGCCGCTGATCGACGGCCAGGGCAACTTCGGTTCGATGGACCCCGATCCGCCGGCCTCGATGCGATATACCGAAGCGCGGCTCGCCAAAGTGGCCGACTCGCTGCTGGCGGATATCGACAAGGACACGGTCAATTTCCAGCCGAACTACGACGGTTCGGAAAGCGAGCCAGTGGTCCTTCCGGCGCGCTTCCCCAACCTTCTGGTCAACGGCGCGGGCGGCATCGCGGTCGGCATGGCGACCAACATTCCGCCGCACAACCTCGGCGAAGTGATCAACGGCTGCCTTGCCTATATGGCGAACCCGGCGATCACGATCGAAGAGCTGATCCAGATCATTCCGGCGCCCGATTTTCCGACCGCGCCGCTGATCCTGGGCACAAGCGGCGCGCGCAAGGCCTATACCGAAGGACGCGGCTCGATCGTGATGCGCGCGCGCTATGTGATCGAGGACGCGAAAGGCGGGCGCGGCGAAGGCCGCAAGTCCATCGTGCTCACCTCGATTCCCTATCAGGTCGGCAAGAACGGGTTGGTCGAGAAGATCGCCGAAGCGGCCAAGGACAAACGGATCGAAGGCATTGCCGATATCCGCGACGAGTCCAACCGTGAAGGCGTGCGCGTGGTTATCGAGCTCAAGCGCGATGCCACGCCCGAAGTCGTGCTCAACCAGCTGTGGCGCAACACGCCCGCGCAATCGAACTTCCCGGCGAACATGCTGGCGATCCGCGGCGGCCGGCCCGAGATCCTTACGCTCAAGGATATCATCGAGGCGTTCGTCCAGTTCCGCGAAGAAGTGATTCAGCGCCGCACCAAGTTCGAGCTGAACAAGGCACGCGACCGGGCCCATATCCTGCTCGGTCTGGTGGTCGCAGTGACCAACATGGACGAAGTCGTGCGGATCATCCGTGCTTCGGCCAACCC
Source organism: Novosphingobium sp. (assembly GCA_046155055.1). GTDB lineage: Bacteria > Pseudomonadota > Alphaproteobacteria > Sphingomonadales > Sphingomonadaceae > Novosphingobium. The sequence goes on from JBJXEK010000143.1 coordinate 4,123, forward strand.
GGCACTGGCGCGCGAGACGCTGCTGGCGCGCGAATGGCCGATCGGCGAGATCGCGCAGTATATCCGCCTGGTCGAGGCGATCGAGGACGAGGCGCTGGAGGGCTCGGGCGCGAGCTATCGCCTGAGCGAAACGCAGGTCCGCGCCATTCTCGACCTCAGGCTCCACCGCCTCACTGCGCTGGGCCGCGATGAGATCGGCTCCGAGCTCGAAGTGCTGGCCAAGGCGATCGCCGAATACCTCGCGATCCTCGCGGATATCGAAAAGCTCTACGCGGTAATGCGCGAGGAGCTGATTGCAGTGCGCGATGCCTATGCCACGCCGCGCCGCTGCGAGATCGCGGCCGCAGCCGACGGGATCGAGGACGAGGACCTGATCGAGCGCGAGGAGATGGTCGTGACCATTACCCTCGACGGCTATATCAAGCGCACGCCGCTCTCCACCTTCCGCGCACAGAACCGGGGCGGCAAGGGCCGCAGCGGCATGGCGACCAAGGAAGAGGATGCGGTGGCGACGATGCTCGTCACCTCGACCCACACGCCGGTGCTGTTCTTCTCGACCAAGGGCAAGGTCTATCGTCTCAAGGTATGGCGACTGCCCGAAGGCGGGCCGACGACGCGCGGGCGGCCGATGATCAACCTGCTACCGGCCTTGGATGCAGACGAAACGATTGCCACCGTTCTGGCGCTGCCCGAGGATGAGGCGGAATGGGGCAAGCTTTCGGTGGTTTTCGCAACCGCCAAGGGCAACGTGCGGCGCAATGCCATGGATGCCTTTGCGAACATTCCCTCGAACGGCAAGTTCGCGATGAAGTTCGAGGAGGACGATGCGGACCATCTGATCGGCGTGGCGCTGCTGGAGGCGAGCGACGACGTCCTGCTGGCAACGCGCGCGGGCAAGGCGATCCGCTTTGCCGGCGACGAAGTGCGCGAGTTCACCAGCCGAACCTCGACCGGCGTGCGGGGCATGACGCTGAAAGGCGACGACGAGGTAATCTCGCTTTCGATCCTGCACCGCGTCGGCACGAGCGCGGAGGAGCGCGAGGAATACGTCCGCTTCGCCCCGTGGAAGGGCGAGAAGGAAGGCGAGCCTTCGCTTGGCGCGGAGCGCTACGGCGAATTGCAGGCGCGTGAGCAGTTTATCCTGACGGTCTGCGCCAATGGCTACGGGAAGCTGTCCTCAGCCTATGAGTATCGCCGCACGGGCCGTGGCGGCCAGGGCATCACCAATATCGACAACATCGGCCGCAATGGCCCGGTGGTGGCGAGCTTCCCGACTACGCAGGCCGACCAGCTCATGCTCGTCACCGATCAGGCCAAGCTGATTCGCCTGCCGCTGACCAGCCTGCGCGTGATCGGGCGCGGAACGGCCGGAGTTCGGCTGTTCCACGTTTCGGATAGCGAGCACGTGGTGAGTGCAGTGCGTCTGGTCGAGCCGGAAGGCGGCGCCGACGAGATTGAAGAAACCGAGACGGTCGAAGCGCCGGAATGAGCGATATGCCGCTGGTATCCTACAAAGTCCTGACCGGGCCGCAGATGGCGGTGCTGGAGACGGAGGGCGTGTTCGCCGGGGCGCCGATCGACCTCGCCGATGGCTATATCCACCTCTCGACCGACAGCCAAATCACCGAGACGGTGGACAAGCACTTCGCCGGGCAGACTGATCTCCATGTGGCGGCGGTCGATCTGGCGGTGCTGGGCGATGCGGTGAAATGGGAGCCCTCGCGCGGGGGGCAGCTGTTTCCGCATATCTACGCGCCGCTGCCGCTCAATGCGGTGCTGGCCTATGGGCCGCTGGAGCGCGATACGGATGGGGCGGTGCGACTGCCGGTGGCGAGTTAAGGCACAGCAAATTCGCCCTTGCGCCGCAGCGCACCGATCACGCCGACAGTGATCAGAAACTGCCCGAAATAGTAGAGCGGCCAGACCAGCAAGTGCGGCACGGCGCTTGTCACCATGGGGCCCATGCGCGCGAAGATCAGCAGGTCTGAAACGGCAAACATCACCGCGCCCAGCCCCACCTGCATGCGCCGGAAATCACTGAGCCATGCGGCCGCCGCCATTCCGCCGAGCGCCAACGCGTAGAAGGCAACCTCCGGTTTTTCGGTCAGTCCGAAAGACAGTGCCGGGATGCCGATCACCAGAGCGACGGCTGTTCGCTTGTCCTGCGTGCTCAGATGGGCTTGGCGGTGGCGCAAATAGAGCGCGATGGCGACCATGTGTCCGGCGAAGAAGGCAAGTGCGCCGCCGATGAAGTTCACTTCCAGCACCATGTCGCCCAGCGCGCCGAGCGCCATGACGAGCGCTATGCGGTGCGCGTCGCGCACCGGGTGATGCGCCCAAGCATAAACCGCGAGCAGAGCGACTCCCACGCCTTTCCACAAGATGAGCCACAAACCCGGTATCGCGCTGTCCGCCACGAACCAATAACTGATGCCCGCCACCAAACTGGCGAGCAGCCACGGTCGTTGTTCGATCAAGGCTCGCTGCGGCATAGTCCCCCCTTCCCTCTTGGACCCTAGGGCTTGCCGGGCCGGGTAGGCAATGCCAATGCGCAAGGCATGGCACATATGGTTCACATCATCGGCGGCGGCATGGCCGGTAGCGAAGCGGCATGGCAGCTTGCCCGTCGCGGCATCCGCGTGCGGCTTTCTGAAATGCGCGGGGGCGGCGATACTACGGCCGCGCACAATGGCGACGGTCTGGCCGAACTCGTTTGCTCCAACTCATTCCGCTCAGACGATGACGAGAAGAATGCAGTCGGCTTGCTGCATTACGAGATGCGCCAGTGCGGCAGCCTGTTGATGGCGGCGGCGGAAAGGGCGCGCGTTCCGGCAGGATCGGCGCTGGCGGTCGACCGTGATGTATTCTCCGCCGAGGTCGAGGCCATGCTCCGCGCGCAACCTACTCTGGAGATTGTGCGCGAGCGCGTCGATGCGCTGCCTTCGGATGGCCTGACCATCGTCGCGACGGGCCCGCTCACCGCCCCCGCCCTCGCCTCCAGCATCGGCTCGGCGACGGGTGCAGACAGCCTCGCCTTCTTCGATGCCATTGCGCCGATCGTCTACCGCGAGTCGGTCAACATGGATGTGGCGTGGATGGCCTCGCGCTGGGACAAGGGTGCGGAAGCCTCGCTCGCCATGGGCGGCGACGGGCGCGACTATATCAATTGCCCGATGACCCGGCCGCAATACGAAGCGTTTCACGCGGCGCTGCTGGCGGGCGAAAAGACCGAGTTCAAGGAATGGGAAGCCAGCACTCCCTATTTCGACGGCTGCATGCCGATCGAGGTAATGGCGGCGCGCGGGGTGGAAACGCTGCGCTTCGGACCGATGAAGCCGGTCGGGCTCGACAATCCGCACTGGGCGACGGCGGAGCATCCCAGCGGGCGTTGGCCTTATGCCGTGGTGCAGCTGCGGCAGGATAACAAGCTCGGCACGCTGTGGAACATGGTCGGTTTCCAGACCAAGCTGAAACATGCCGAGCAAGTGCGCGTGTTCCGCACGATCCCAGGGCTGGAGAACGCGGAATTTGCAAGGCTCGGCGGGCTGCACCGCAACACGTTCCTCAATTCCCCCACGCTGCTGGATCGGCAGCTGCGCCTGAAATCGGCACCGCATATCCGCTTTGCCGGGCAGATCACCGGTTGCGAGGGTTATGTCGAGAGCGGCGCGGTGGGCCTCTTGGCAGGTCTGATGACGGCGGCGCAGATTGCTGGCCGTGATTGGACGGCCCCGCCGCGCACCTCGGCGCTGGGCGCGCTGCTGTCGCATATCACCGGCGACGCAGAGGCGGAGACCTATCAGCCGATGAACGTTAACTTCGGGTTGTTTCCACCGCCCGATCCCGCGACGAAGAAGAAGCAGCGCAAGGAAGCCTATACCGCGCGGGCCAAGGCGGACGTTGCGATCTGGCTGCCGGAACTGGTCTGATCCGCGCCTACTTGCATTTGCACGCGGGCTTTTTCGCAGCCTTCTGCTTGGTCGTGGCGTATTCCTCGCGGTTCAGCCAGGCATCGCCGTTCTTGTCCGCGCTCTTGAAGCGGTT
>JBJXEK010000144.1:0-4538 GCA_046155055.1 Novosphingobium sp.
GCGAGAAGATCGACATCATCCCCTGGAGCGAGGACACCGCGACGTTCGTGGTGAACGCGCTGCAGCCCGCCACCGTAAGCCGCGTGGTGATCGACGAAGAAGAGAGCCGCATCGAGGTCGTGGTGCCCGATGACCAGCTGTCGCTCGCCATGGGTCGCCGCGGCCAGAACGTACGCCTCGCCTCCTCGCTGACTGGCTCGGCGATCGACATCATGACCGAGGCGGAAGCTTCGGAGAAGCGCCAGAAGGAATTCGCCGAGCGCTCCAAGATGTTCGAGGAAGAGCTAGACGTGGACGAGACGCTCTCGCAGCTGCTGGTGGCCGAAGGCTTCAGCGAGCTGGAAGAGGTCGCCTATATCGACATCTCCGAACTCGCCGCGATCGAAGGCTTCGACGAGGAATTGGGTCAGGAGCTGCAGAGCCGTGCGCTCGAGGCGCTGGAGCGCCGCGAGGAAGCACAGCGCGAGGAGCGCCGCGGTCTCGGCGTCGAGGACGCGCTGGCCGAACTGCCGCACCTCACCGAAGCGATGCTCGTCACGCTGGGCAAGGCGAAAATCCTGACGCTCGACGATCTGGCGGATCTTGCGACCGACGAGCTCATCGCCAAGAAGCGCGGAGGCGAACAGCGCCGCCGCAGCAATACGCCAACCGAACCGCGCCGCGAACGCTCCGAACGCACCGAGGACAAGGGCGGCGTGCTGGGCGAATATGGCCTGAGCGAAGAGCAGGGCAACGAGATCATCATGGCCGCGCGGGCGCACTGGTTCGAAGACGAACCAGTTACAGAGGAGGCCGCCCATGCGGAATCCTCACAATGAGCCGCTAAGCTCCGACATCCTTGGCAGCGCGCCGGCGGGAGACCCTCCTAAGGATGGGGCCCAGCCGGAGCGGAAATGTGTCCTCACCGGCCGTCATGACGCGCGGGGCGAACTGGTCCGCCTTGCGCTATCGCCCGATGGCGATGTGCTACCCGATGCCTTGGCGCGTGCGCCGGGCCGGGGCGCATGGATCGGTGTGACCCAGGTCGAGCTTGAAGCAGCGGTCGCCAATGGCAAGTTGCGCGGCGCTCTGGCCCGCGCGTTCAAGGGCACACCGCTCAAGATACCAGCTGATCTGGCCGAGAAGGCCCGCGCCGCGCTGACCCGCGCGTTGACCGACCGCCTTGGCATAGCGCTCAAGGCCGGCACCATGTTGCTCGGCACCGAAAAGATCGCGCAAGGCGCGCGCGCCGGTGCGGTCGTCTGGCTGGCGCATGCGAGCGATGCTGGCAGCGATGGTCCGAACAAGCTCGCCCAGGCCTGGCGCGTGGGCGAAGAAGCGGAAGGTACTGGTCTCAAAGGCATCATCTTGCCGCTGGACCGGGCGGCGCTGTCTGTGGCATTGGGCCGCGATAATGTGGTTCATCTGGCACTGACCGATGCCGCCGCAGCCGAACGGGTCGCGGTGCCGCTGAGGCGCCTGCTGCATTTTCTCGGGCGCGCGCAAATTGCCGGCGAAACTGTTTCGGCAGCGTGCCAAGTTATTGATACGAAGGATATATAGGTTCGATGAGCGATGACAAGAAGCCGACGCTTGGCCGCAGGCCGCTTGGCCTGAAGACTTCGGTCGAGGCAGGCGAGGTCAAGCAGACCTTCAGCCACGGCCGCACCAACAAGGTCGTGGTCGAGGTCAAGCGGCGCAAACTGATGCCGCGCGGGCCCGGTGAGGCTGCGGCCAGCCCTGCCGCGGAGGCTCCGCCAGTCGTGGCTGTGCCTGCAGCGCCTGCGCCGCAGCCCTTGCGCGCACCGGCGCCGCCGCCGCCGCCCCGTGCCGCTTCGCTCGAGACGCGTCAGGAAATGCAGACGCGTTTGCTGCGCGAGGCTGAGGAAGCCCGCCTGAATTCGGCGGAGGCCGCCAATCGCCGCGAGCAGGATGAGCGCCTGCGTGCTGCCGAGGAAACTCGCCGCGCGGTAGAAGCCCGCAAGTCCGGCGACACCGCGCCGAGCGTGCCCGAAGCGCCTGCCGCTCCGGTTGAAGTTGCCGCCCCCGCCGTAGAGGCTCCTTTAGTTGTGGAAACACCGCTGGCGGCCGAGGCTGCCAGCGCGCCCGAGCCTGCGGCTGAGGCACCCGCCTCGACCGAGCAGACACAGACTGCGCCGCGCCGCTTCACCCCCGTCGCGCCGATCAAGCGCGCCGAACCCGTTGCCAAAAAGCCCACGCCGATGCCGCGCGACAAGGGTGCAGGCGACCGCCGCCAGGCCGGCAAGCTCACCGTCAGCAAGGCGCTCAACGAGGATGAGGGCGCCCGCGCCCGCAGCCTTGCCGCGCTCAAGCGTGCGCGCGAAAAGGAAAAGCGGGCGCACTTTGCCGGCAAGTCGCAGCCGCGCGAGAAGCAGGTCCGCGATGTTGTGGTGCCAGAGGGCATTACGGTGCAGGAACTCGCCAACCGCATGGCCGAAAAGGCCGCGGATCTGGTCAAGTCTCTGTTCAAGATGGGCATGATGGTCACCATCAACCAGACCATCGATCAGGACACGGCGGAGCTGCTGGTTGAGGAATTCGGCCACAACATCAAGCGCGTGTCCGATGCCGACGTTGATATCGACAGCACCTCGGACGTCGATACCGACGAGACGCTGCAGCCGCGTCCGCCGGTTGTCACCATCATGGGCCATGTCGATCACGGCAAGACCAGCTTGCTCGATGCACTGCGCGGCACCGATGTGGTGCGCGGCGAGGCCGGCGGCATTACGCAGCATATCGGTGCGTATCAGATCAAGACCAAGGGCGGCGACCAGATCACCTTCCTCGATACGCCGGGCCACGAAGCCTTCACCGAAATGCGCATGCGCGGGGCCAACGTCACGGATATTGTCATTCTGGTGGTGGCCGCAGATGACGGAATCATGCCGCAGACGATCGAGGCGATCAAACACACCAAGGCGGCGGGCGTGCCGATGATCGTGGCGATCACCAAGGCCGACAAGCACGAGGCCAACGCGCAGAAGATCCGCGAACGCTTGCTCGAACACGAAGTGGTGGTCGAGGAGATGTCGGGCGATGTGCAGGATGTCGAAGTGTCGGCCAAAACCGGCCTTGGCATGGACGAGCTGATCGAAAAGATCCTGCTCCAGGCCGAACTGCTCGAACTGGGTGCAAACCCGGACCGTCCGGCCGAGGCCACGGTGATCGAGGCCAAGCTCGACAAGGGTAAGGGCCCGCTCGCCACCGTGCTGATCAATCGCGGAACGCTCAAGGTCGGCGACATTTTGGTTGTCGGCACCCAATCAGGCCGCGTGCGCGCCATGCTCGATGACAAGGGCCGCCAGATCAAGGAAGCAGGACCGTCGCTTCCGGTCGAAGTCCTCGGGCTCGGCGGTGTGCCGATGGCCGGTGACACGCTAACCGTGGTGGAAAATGAGTCCCGCGCCCGCGAAGTTGCGGCTTATCGGCAGGAGATCGCCACGGCCAAGCGCACCGCGCAGGCGCCGACGAGCCTGGAGAACATGTTCTCCGCGCTCGCGGCGAAGCAGGCGGTGATCGAGTACGCGATTGTGGTGAGGGCCGACGTGCAGGGCTCGACCGAAGCGATCGTCAATGCGCTCAACCGCATTTCGACCGACGAGATCAAGGTGCGCATCCTCAATTCGGGTGTCGGCGCGATCACCGAGAGCGACGTGACCCTGGCGCAGGCCAGCGGCGCGCCGATCATCGGCTTCAACGTCCGCCCGAACGCCAAGGCGCGCGAGATGATCGAGCGCTTCAAGGTGCGGATGAAGTACTTCGACGTGATATATCAGCTGACGGACGACATCCGCCTCGAAATGGCGGGCGAGCTCGGACCGGAACGGATCGAAACCGTCGTCGGCCGCGCCGAGGTCAAAGAGGTGTTCCCCGCAGGCAAGAAGGACAAGGCGGCCGGTTTGCTGGTGGTCGAAGGCTTCATCCGCAAGGGCATCAACGCGCGTCTTACCCGCAACGATGTCATCGTTTCGCAGACCGTCATCCACTCGCTGCGCCGCTTCAAGGACGACGTGGCCGAAGTGCGCGGCGGGCTGGAATGCGGTGTGGTGCTGGCCGATACCAACGACGTCAAGCCGGGCGACCAGCTTGAAGTGTTCGAGGTCGAGGAACGCGTGCGGACGCTGTAAATGGGTTCCCCTCCCGCGTGCGGGAGGGGCCATTGGCAAGGGGAAAACGGGATGCCCCGCTACATCGCTCTGCTCGGCTCGATCAACGTTGGTGGCAACCGCCTGACGATGGCGGAACTGCGCGCGGCGTTTGAAGGCGAGGGGCTCGCCAATATCGAGACGGTGGTGGCGAGCGGCAATGTGCTGTTCGACCATGACGAGCGCCCGACAGCGGGCCTTGAGGAAATGCTGGAACGGCTCGTGCGCGCGAAGTTCGACATGCGCAGCATTGTCGCCGTGAGGAGCGCTGAGGAGATCCGCAGCAGCATCGAGGACAATCCGTTCACCGGCCACGGCGCGGATGCCAACGTCCACACACTGTTTCTGGACGGCGAGCCGGACCCGGCGCAGTTTGCGGTGCTGATGGCC
>JBJXEK010000145.1:0-14045 GCA_046155055.1 Novosphingobium sp.
GGCCTCGAATTCGATCAGGTGTTCCTGCCCGGCTGGGAGGAAGGCGTGTTCCCCTCGCAGCGCGCGCTCGATGAAGGCGGGCTGGCTTCGCTGGAGGAGGAACGCCGCCTCGCCTATGTCGCGATCACCCGCGCGCGGCGGCGCTGCACGATCCTCCACGCCGCCAACCGCCGCATCTACGGCCAGTGGACCGGCTCGATCCCCAGCCGCTTCGTCGGCGAACTGCCCGCAGACCATATCGAGGAAGAAACCACCATGACCGGCGGCGCCTCGCTCTGGCGCGCGCAGTGGTCCGAACACACCGACCCCTTCGCCGACCTAGCCCGCGCCAACCCCGACCGCACCATCACCCGCGGCCCCGGCTGGCAACGCGCGGCGGCCACAGGCTACGACGCCACCCCCAAACGCATCGCCGAACCCAGCCGCAGCGCCGCCAGCTTCGCCGCCAAACCCCGCAGCGACATCGGCGTCGGCACCCGCGTGTTCCACGACAAGTTCGGCTCCGGCGTGGTCGCCGCGCAGGAAGGGAACAAGCTGGAGATCGATTTTGATGGGGGCGATCGGAAGCGGGTGATTGATAGCTTTGTGAAGGCTGCTTGAGACAAACGGCGGCCCTTTGTGCGCTGCTTGCCCTGCAACTCGCGGGCTGCAAACCGCAACCCATCACGCAGGACTATGCCGAAGTCACCTGGATCTTCGTTGGCAACTCAAAATACACCACCAGCAAGTCAGCGACCATCATGTTCCGCAACGCGAGGGGGTTTGTCGGGAAGAAAATCATCCCGGCTGAGCAACTGAACTGCAAGGAGCACGATACCATCAAGGTACATGTGCAGGGCGTCGTTCTCAGCATGGACGAAGGCGAATGCATACGCTGAATAGGAGCTCTCTCTCCGACAGGGGAGAGATACGCAGGCTTGGCAGCTTGCTGCCTAGCCGGAGTTGAGAGGGGTGTCGGCGGTGGGGCCAAGCGCGAGGCCCCCTCTCCCAACCCTCTCCCCTGAAGGGGAGAGGGCTATAGGCCCCGCCCCAACATCCGTTCGTGCCGAGCGAAGTCAAGACACCATGCGCCGCGCCCGGTGTCTCGACTTCGCTCGACACGAACGGGGTATGGGATGCGTTTGGGAGTTAAAGCGCCGAAAAGCTCAGGAAGCCCGGAACCGGGCCGTTCCACTCGCCGGGTGCCGAAGGCAAGTCCGGCAGCACATCGCGCTGAGGCCGGGGTTCGTCGCGCTGGATGCGCGGGGCACGCGCCTCGCGCACCGGGGCTTCGGCGCGCGCAACCGGCGCTTCCTCAACTTCGGTCACCTCTGCCACCACAGCCTTCGCCGCGCGCGGCTTGCGCTCCGGCTTCTCAGCCCGCGGAGCACGTTCGCGCTTGGCAGGTGCTTCCGCACCAGCTGCCGGTTCAGCCAAGTTCAGCTGGAACTCGGGAATCTTGCCCCCCGTCAGCTTCTCGACATTGGCAATCGCCTCGGCGTCCTCATCGGTCACGAAGGTGAACGCGCGGCCGGTCGCCCCTGCGCGGCCGGTGCGGCCGATGCGGTGGACGTAGTCGTCCGGGTGCCACGGCGTGTCGTAGTTGAACACGTGGCTCACGCCCTTCACGTCCAGCCCGCGCGCGGCGACGTCGGACGCCACGAGGATCATAATCCCCCCGTCCTTGAACTTCTGCAGTTCGGCGTTGCGCGCGTTCTGGTCCATGTCGCCGTGGATTTCGCCCGCCGAAAAGCCGCTTTGCTGCAGGCTCTTGGCCAGCTCGCGCACCGTGGTTTTGCGGTTGGCGAACACGATCGCGGTGCTGACATTATCGGTCTTGAGCAAGTGACGCAGCACTTCGCGCTTTGCGCGGCTGGGCATGCGCACTTTGTGCTGAACGATATTGGTGTTGTTCGAAGCGGGCCGCGCCACTTCGATGTATTTCGGGTTCGAGAGGAACTTGTCCGCCAGCTTCTTGATCACCGGCGGCATTGTGGCCGAGAACAGCAAGGTTTGCCGCGTAGCGGGGAGCTTTGAACAGATCGTCTCGATATCGGGGATGAACCCCATGTCGAGCATGCGGTCCGCCTCGTCGATCACGAGCAGCTCGCAGCCGTTGAGCATGATCTTGCCGCGCTCGAACAAGTCCATCAGTCGGCCCGGGGTCGCGATCAGCACGTCGACGCCGTCCTGCAGCGCCTTCACCTGATCGCCCATCTGCACGCCGCCGATCAGCAGCGCCATCTTCAGGTCGTGGTTCTTGCCGTACTTCTCGAAGTTCTCGGCGACCTGCGCGGCCAGCTCGCGAGTCGGCTCGAGGATCAGCGAGCGCGGCATCAATGCGCGGCGGCGGCCATGCGCCAGAATGTCGATCATCGGCAGCACGAAACCGGCGGTCTTGCCCGTGCCCGTCTGCGCAATGCCGATCAGATCGCGCATCATCAGCACCGAGGGTATGGCTTGCGCCTGGATGGCAGTCGGGGTGTCGTAGCCGGCTTCGGTCACCGACTTCAGCAACTCATCAGACAGGCCGAGATCGGCAAATTTCATGCAGGGTATGATCCGAATGGAGAGAGGATGCCGACGATACTGGCGGCTCCGGACGGCCGGGCTTCGCGTCCGGCCATCTTGAGCCCGCGCCTAGGCCCAAACCATGCCGAAAGTCAAGGAAAGTGGACGCGTACTCGCCCGACCGGACAACGCTATTCAACTGGCCTACTGGGCAGGAACGTATTCCCGCACGTCTTTCAGCTTGCACGTGGTGCCCGCGCGCGAATGGATCGGATCGCGGCCCACGCAAAGCTGCCCGTCGGTGGTCTTCGACATGTAGAAGCCGAGGTAGAAATCGCGCGCACTGCAGGCCTTCTCGAGGCCCGCGGCCAGCATCCGCCGGTCGCGCATGTAAAACATCAGCCGTCCGTCGGTGATCGGCTGGACCGCCGCGATCCCGGTTGCCGGCATGCAATTGCCGGCCTTGCGCTCGCGCACGCGAATCTGGACCGTGTTCGGCCGCAGCGCCGGATTGATCGGCTGGACGATCGGCTGCATCGGCAGAACTTGCGGCGCGAGCGCATCGCGGCCCGGCTCGCGCGGATTGATGCGGATGATCACCCGCTGCTCGATTCGCACCTGGCTCCAGGTATCGGCATCAAGCGGGCCAGCAAGCCCGCCTGGACCCTCGGCGGAGACCGGCGGCTTTCCGATCAGCAGCGGCGAACCTGCGGGATCAGCCGCTGCGGCCCACACATCGCCCTGGTGAGTCTCAGCTGCGTATTCGGCGAACACGTCACCGCCCCCGGGCAGGCCAGGCAACGCAAGAGCGATGGTCGCGAAAAGATGCAGGATGTTGGTCATGCCGGAAACGTTGTGTTCTGTGATCCCTCGGTTCGAAGCCCCGCTCACCCGGATTGCTGGTGCACATTTCCCTGTCGGAGAGTCAATGTCCCGATAGCACCGGCGCTTGAACCCCCGCTTAACTCCCGCCCGCATAGCCTTGCGATATGTAAAAATGAATTGCCGTGTGCCCGCCGTTGCGATTAGCCGGGAGATATGTCGTGCGCACACCACACCCTGTTTCTGGACGAGGCCGCCGAGCTGCTTGGTCCACGCGGATTCACCACCGATCCGGAGGTTATGGCCCCGTGGCTGACCGATTGGCGCGGGCGTTTCACCGGCCGGGCGCTGGCCATGGCCTCCCCTGCCTCCACCGCCGAAGTCTCCGCGCTGGTGCGGCTGTGCGCGGCACATGGCGTGGCGATTGTCCCACAAGGGGGCAACAGCGGCATGTCGGGCGGGGCCACGCCGGATGATGGCGGCGCGGCGCTGCTGCTCAGCTTGCGCCGGATGAACGCGATTCGCCTGCTCGACCGCGAGAATCGCATGGTGACGGCCGAAGCCGGGGTGATTCTGCAAACGCTGCATGAAGCGGCGGAGCGCGAGCGCCTGCGCTTTGCCCTTACGCTGGGCGGCAAAGGCTCCGCCACGATCGGCGGGCTGGTGTCGACCAATGCCGGCGGCACGCAAGTGCTGCGCCACGGCTCGATGCGGGCGCTGGTGCTGGGGCTGGAGGCGGTGATGGCCGATGGCGCGGTGCTGGATACGCTCGTGCCGCTCAAGAAGGACAATCGCGGCTTTGATCTCAAGCAGGTGCTGATCGGCTCGGAAGGCACGATGGGCATTGTGACCGCGGCCACACTGAAGCTCGATGCGCGCGTCGCGGGGCGCGTGGTGCTCTGGGCGGGCCTCACGTCACTGCAGGCCGCGCGCGGCCTGTTGCTTGAGGCCGAACGGCGCGCCGGCACCGCGCTTGAAGGGTTCGAGGTCATGCCGCGCCAGTCGCTCGAGGCGGTGCTGGCCTACCTGCCCGGTGCGCGCGCACCGCTGGCGGGGGACCATGCCTGGCATGCGCTGATCGAACTCGTAGCCGATGGCGATTCGGGCGAGAACGGCGCGGCGGGTGACGGATCTGGGCGGCTGCCCGATCTGGCCGAAGCGCTGCTGGCGTCAGCCCTTGAGGCCGGACTCATTGCCGATGCGACGATCGCAGCGAGCGAAACGCAGGCGGAGGCCTTCTGGGCGCTGCGTGACAGCGTAGCGCCGGCCGAGCGTGCGTTCGGACCCGCCGTGCAGCACGATATAAGCGTGCCGACGCCTTCGATGCCAGGATTTGTCGACCAAGCCGTACCCGTCATCGAGGCGGCCTGGCCAGGTACGTGCGCGATTGGCTTCGGCCACCTCGGCGATGGCAACATCCACTTCCACGTCATTGCCCCGCCGGGCGTCGATCCCGCACGCTGGCAAGCGGGCGACGGCAAGGCGATCAGCCGCCAGGTCCACGATCTGGTTACCGCTTGGGGCGGCTCGATTTCGGCCGAACACGGCATTGGCCAATTGAAGCGCGACGAGTTGGCGCGGCTTGGCGATCCGGTGGCGCTCGATCTGCTGCGCCGGATCAAGCAGGCGCTCGATCCCGATGGTCTGATGAACCCGGGCAAGCTTGTCTGAGAATCTTGGTCGAAACGCGCGAAAAAGCGTGTTTCGAGGCGGGCGGGGAGGCGGGCCGGGGCCGCAAAACCCGAGTGTGACAGCAAGGTTGCAGGTGCCCTTGCGCACCCCGGTTTCAGTCCCTAAACGGCCACTTCCCGCCGCAACCGCGCGCCATGGCGCGTCAAGGCGAACAGTCTGACGGAGAGAATTCCATGGCCAGCGCGCCCCAAGCCACCCTGCCCTTGTTTTACAACGACCTCGTGCCGCTCAACGCGCGCGATCATGCCACCTGGCGCGCGCGCAGCGCGCAGACCGCGGCGTGGATGGTTGGGCAGCACGCCGTGCCGCTCACGGTCGAGGAATTCCCGCAAGCCGCGCGCCATTTCCCGATTATCTTCGCCTCGGGTGATAATCCGGTGCCGCTGGCGCTGATGGGCCTCAACGAAGGCATCAACGTGTTCGTCGATGCCGAAGGCACTGTCGCGCAGGGCACCTATGTGCCCGCCTATGCGCGTCGCTATCCGTTCCTGCTCGCCAAGCTGACGCCCGACACCACCGAGCTCTCGCTGTGCTTCGACCCGGCGTGCGGGCTGATCGGCGATTTCCCCGACGGCGAGGCCCTGTTTGATGGCGAACAGCCGACCGAGGCCACGCGTAATGTGCTCGCGTTCTGCGAACAGTTCGAACAGGCTGGCCAGCGCACGCAGAACTTTGTCGAGGAATTGACCAAGCACGGCCTGCTGATGGACGGCGAGGCCGCGATCCAGCAGTCCGGGGTCGAGCAGCCGTTCGTTTATCGCGGCTTCCAGATGGTCAATCAGGAAAAGCTGCGCGAGATGCGCGGTGATGTCCTGCGTGGCTGGGCGCAGAGCGGGCTTCTGCCGCTGCTCTATGCTCATGTTTTCTCGCTCGATCTGATGAGCACGATCTTCGCCAAGCAGGTCGAAAAGGGCTTGGGACCGGTTGCAGTCCCGGCCGCCTGAAACCGGGCTCTGACCGGGCCCGTATTACGAATTCGACAGGGTGTGCCCACGGACTTCCGCAATGGCTGGTTTAAGCACTTGCGCTGCGGTGGAGGCGCCCCTATCTTCCGAAAGTCACGTCGGGCTTCCCTCATGGCCTGGCGCGGCGGGTGCACTTTGTGCACCTCCTCCCTGAACCTTGGCCACCTGGAGCAGTGCTCCAGGTGGTTTTTTCTTGTAGTTCAGGTGCTTACGAGTTCGAGGCTTTGCAAATGTCGACTATTACTCGGCAGCCGCACGCCATCTCTGGTGCTCGCGACCCAGTTCCGCCACTGCAATCGCCATGCGTTGAACGAGCGCCGCGACCACATCGACTGTCGCGGGGAGGCCCGGCCCCGGCTCTGCCATCGATGGCGTAAGATAAAGCCGCCGGTCAATTTCCAGCTGCAGGCAATGGATGCCATCGCTGCGCCGGGCGTGGCGTTCAAGCACATATCCGCCGGCATAAGGCCGGTTATGCGCAGCGAGCCGGCGCGCCTGGCCCAGGCAGGCGAACACATCAGCCACCAGCGCGCCATCGCACGAAGCCCCGAACCGGTCGCCCACTACAAACTCTGCCGCTGGTTCACCGGCCCGCGCGGGCAGCGGCGGCATCGAATGCAGGTCGATCAGCAACACCGCACCCCAGCGCGCCCGCACCCCTTCGAGCAGCCCGGCCAGTGCCGCGTGGTAGGGCTGATGCACCGAATCGATCCGCACGGTGAGATCCTCACGCGCGATCGGCCATTTCCAGAGCTCGCCCACCCCTGGCAGTCGCCTGGGTACAAGGCCGAGCCCGCTGCGTGCCCGACGCGCTGATGCAGGCGCGGGCGTGTGCACGGAACAAGCAGTTGGGCCATCGCGGGCTTTCCTGTCTGCCTCCCCCCCTCCGTTCCCGCCGCCAATCCCCCCGCTAATACCCCCGCCGATCATCTCCCAGTCGATATCGTCGCTCGCGCGGTTGAGGTCGATCATTGCGCGCGGGGCGTGCGCAACGAGCAGCGCCGCGCCGGTGCGCCGCGCCACCTCGGTTCCGACCAGATCGACCAGCCGGTCTTCCAGCCGGGCTGCGCTGAAGGTGGGCTGGCGCATGCGCGCAAGCAAATCGGGCGGATAGCTGCGCCCGGCATGGGGCACCGCGATCACCACGGGAATCGGCGATGGATCGCGCTGCCAAGCCGTGAATGCCGGCGCGTGAGCCAGCCCGGGGACGAGGCCCCCGGAGGTGGCAGAGGCACCGCTCTGCATCAGCGAATCGCCGGGCGGCGCGGCTGGTTGGTTCATGGCAAGAGGCTGCCGACGTTTGGCGCTCATGTCAAAGTGGTCCATACCCCCTTAGAGGGCAGATTCTTAACCCCGGGCCGTCTATGCAGCACCCAGCGGGCCAAACGGACCTGCTACCTGCGGCGCGGCTCCGAACCGCGACTGCCGATACCTGACGTGCGAAGGTGACTATGATTCGTATCCTGCTGGCCGAAGACGAAGAAGCAATGCGCACGTATCTGGCGCGGGCGCTGGAAAATGCGGGCTATGAGGTTGTCTCTGTCGATCGCGGGACCGAGGCAGTGCCATTGCTCGAAACACAGCACTTCGATCTGCTGCTGTCAGACATTGTCATGCCCGAAATGGATGGAATCGAGCTCGCGCAGCGCTGCTCGGAGATCAGCCCCACGACCAAGGTCATGTTCATCACCGGCTTTGCCGCGGTCACGCTCAAGGCCAACCGCGAGGCGCCGAGCGCGCGAGTGCTGTCCAAACCCTTTCACTTGCGCGATCTGGTGCTGGAAGTGGAGCGCGTTTTCGCCGAGTCGCCGCTCGCCGGCAGCGGACAGCCGCTGCGGTAAGTGATCCGTTGGGGCGCGCCGACACCCACGCTAAAAACCCCTCTTGTCAGCCCAGCCGCCCCCGGCTAATGGGCTGCCTCCCGCAACGCTCCGGCCGCGCGGTGCTCGATGGTGCGGGCGTATAGCTCAGTGGTAGAGCACTATGTTGACATCGTAGGGGTCGCAAGTTCAATCCTTGCTACGCCCACCATCCAGAAAGGCCGGCCCGAACAAGGGCCCAGAACCGGTCAAAGAACCCCGCTCCGGCGGGGTTTCTTTTGCCAGCGCCTCCCCCAAAGCCGCCCCACTTACCCGATCGTAATCTCTATGCCCCAAAAACAGCGTGCGCCTCTGGCGTGGTGACAACGGTGGACGAAAGGTGCGGATGTGGCGATGGGGCCCGCTTTTGCGAGCGAATTGCTGGAACGGCTGACGGCTGAGCCGCAGCTCGATGCCGCTTGCCGGCTATCGCCGTTTGAACGGCTGGGCGCGCTGATCGATCCGCGCACGCAGCAGCACTATCACTTGCCCGAAGCCCTCCGCGCTGCCTTTCGCGCGGTTCCCGAGACGAGCCGTGACGCCTATGGCCGGGCCTTCCTCGTCTGGGCCATCGCGCGCTTCCAAGAACGCGATCTTGCAGGCGGTTTCCCGAAGGCCTTCCGAGCCGAGTTCGACGTCTATCTCGGGCGGATTCTCGCCGATATCGAGGCCGGCAGATATGGCTGGGGCGTGGAGACCGATGTCTATGCCAAGGATCTGGCGCAGGCGTTCACCGTGCTGGTGCCGGGCGGCGCGCAACTGATTTTCGAGCGCGCCGGGCTGGGCCTGCGCGAAGTGCTGCGCGGCGGGGCAGGCATGGCGTGGCATCTGGCCGTGCGCTGCGGGGGCCGCGCGCCGTTCATGGAAATCCACACCCACGATCCGATGGCCGCCTCGCGCTTCAATCCGGCAGGCTGGGACCAGACCTATGCGCTCTGCGCGCAGCTTGCCGCGCGCAATCCGGCGCTGCGCGGATTGATGGGGATATCGTGGTTCTACGATCCTGCGCTCGCTGACCTCAGCCCGCGCCTGGCGTATCTGCGCGAGGTGCCGATGGCCGGCGGCGCGCGGCTGCTGCCGATGGGCTCCGACCAAGGCTCGATCGATCTCGCCACCGCGACCTCGCCCTCGCGCCGCGCCGCCTATGCCGAGGGCCGCTATCTGCCGCAGCGCTATGCCATGATCTGGCCACGCCGGGCGCTGATGAAAGCCTGTCTGTGAGAATGGGGCAGTGAAACAGCAAGTCCTCTCGCTCGCGCGCGCTGCCGGGGGTTTCGCCCTTGCCCGCCGCCTCACCGGCCAACGGTTGCGCATCCTGTGCTACCACGGCGCATGGACGATTTCCGGCCCGCCCTACGGCGAGTGCCTGTTCATCGCACCGGACATGTTCGCGCAGCGCATGGACCGCCTCGCCCGCTCCGGTCATCCGGTGCTCGATCTCGATGAGGCGGTCGAGCGGCTCTACGCCGGCACCCTGCCGCGCGGTGCTGTGGCGATCACGCTCGATGATGGCTGGCGCTCCAGCCATTCGCACATGATGCCGGTGCTGAAGGCGCACGGCCTGCCCGCCACGCTGTATGTCTCGACCTACTACGTCGAAAAGCAGTTGCCGGTGGTCAATGTCGCCTTGCGCTACATCTTTAGCGAAACCCGCCGCTCCGCGAACGAGATCGTGGCCGAAACCGGGCTTCACGCCGAACCCGGCTTCGATGCCATGCTCGCAGGGATAGAGGCGCTGTCCACTGCCGAGGCGCGCGACCAGATGCTACTCGCTGTGGCGCGCGCGGCCGGGCTTGATCCCGCCGCGATCACCGCGCAGTTCAGCTACATGAATCGGCAGGAACTCGCCGAATGGGAAGCCAGCGGACTGCGGCTGGAGCTGCACACCCACCGCCACCGCAGCGCGCTGGACACGTTGGCGGGCGAAATCGCGGACAACCGCCGCGCCATGGCGGGCCTGGCCGGCGAACCCTTCGCGCATTTCTGCTACCCCAGCGGCGAGTGCGATACGCGCGCCGAGGCGGTCCTCGCCGCCGCAGGCATCCGCTCGGCCACGACCACGCGTCCGGGGCTCAACGCCCCAGGTGCCCCGCGCTTCCGCCTACGCCGCTTCCTCGATGGCCCGCGCGTCACCGACGTGGAATTCGACGCCTACCTGTCAGGCGCGCTGGAGCCGCTTCACAATCTCAAACGGGCTTAAGCCGATCGTCGCCAGCAGCGCACCCAGGCCCGGCCAAAGCGAGCCTGCCTGCCCCGCAGTCGGCCGCTGCACCGGATCGCAGGCGGCTTCGTAAAGGCTGAGGAAGACATGGTCGACGCCGGTCCGCACCCGCTCGGGCATGGCCGCCGCACAAGTCAGTGTCGCTTCCCATGGGTCGGCATAGCATTGCGGGCCCACCCAGTAGTTCAGTGTCAGCGCGGTGCGGCCGCCCAGTTCGCCGTGGATCACATCGAACGCGGCCCCGACTTTGGCGTCGATTTCAGGCTGGCCGTGCGGTGGAAGCGATCGTGAGTCCGCGCAACGGCTCGGGGAGCGAACGCCGGGCATCTGTCGGCAGCGCGGCGTGCCCCATCACGCGCGCGGCGCCAGGGTTGGCGGCCTGCGGTGCCACCGGACTGGCAAGGGCAAGGCAAACACCAGCGCCTGCCATCCGCCAAGCTGCCAGCCACCCCACATGGCCCCCCTGTCCGAAACCGGGGTACAGGAGCGGCGGGCAGCCCGCCAGAGCGGCTTAATGCCGATCTGGCGGCAGTTTACGTACTGGCCCGATCGCTTACTTACCCTGCCAGTTGGGCTTGCGCTTCTCGGCAAAAGCGAGCGAGCCTTCGCGCGCATCGGCGGACGTGAACACGGGGGCGATATAGGCCTCCTGCTTGTCCCACATCTCAGCCTCGGTCCATTCGTGCGAATCGCGGATGATCGCCTTCGAGGCGATCAGGGCCAGCGGACCGTTTGCTGCAACCCGCGCCGCCAGCGCCTTGGCCGCCACGAGCGAGGGGCCATCGGTCAGCTCGTTGATAAAGCCCAGAGCATAGGCGCGCTCCGCATCGATGAAATCACCGGTCAGCGCCAGTTCCATCGCAATGCGCGGCGGGATCTGGCGCGGCAGTTTGATCAGGCCGCCGGCCGCCGCCGCCAGCCCGCGCTTGGCTTCGGGAATGCCGAACTTGGCCCCTCGGTTGGCGACAATGAGATCGCACGAGAGCGCCACTTCCATGCCGCCCGCCAGCGCATAGCCATCAACCGCCGCGATGATCGGCTTCTTGGGCGTCCACTGCGAGAGCGCGCCGAAGCCGCGCCCGGGCACGCTCGGCCGCTCGCCGCGCAGGAAGCCCTTGAGATCCATGCCCGAACAAAACGTGCCGCCGGCCCCGGTCAGGATCGCGCAGCGCAGCTCGGTATCGGCATCGAAGCGGTCCATCGCCGCGGCAATGCCCTCGGCTGCCGCCTTGGTCATGGCGTTCTTGGCCTCGGGCCGGTTGATGGTGACGATCAGGACGTTGCCGTCCACTTCGGTCAAGACTTCAGGTGGCAGGACTTCAGCTTCGCTCATGGCATCCTCCTTGTAGGTTCGCTTAATCGCTTGGTTAAACGTTTAGAGCGCCCGCCACGCCGCTGTCCAGACCTTCACTGTACCGGTGCGCCAAAAATCCGCTGCGCAGGTGCGCCGCATTGCCCTTTGGTGAGAGACCCCCGCTTGCGCGCCCGGAAGCGCCTGCTAAGGAACGGCGCGACTGGAACGCTCCCCGGGGAAGGCACGCAAAGACCATGGCAAAGATCAAGGTGAAAAATCCTGTCGTCGAACTCGACGGCGATGAAATGACGCGGATCATCTGGCAGTGGATCCGCGAACGTCTGATCCTTCCCTATCTCGATATCGATCTGAAGTACTATGATCTCTCGGTCGAGAAGCGCGACGAGACGAACGACCAGATCACCATCGATTCCGCCAATGCGATCAAGCAGTATGGCGTGGGCGTGAAGTGCGCGACGATCACGCCGGACGAGCAGCGGGTGGAGGAATTCCACCTCAAGAAAATGTGGAAGTCGCCCAACGGCACGATCCGCAACATCCTTGGCGGCGTCGTGTTCCGCGAGCCCATCGTGATGCAGAACGTGCCCCGCCTCGTGCCGGGCTGGACCGACCCCATCGTGATCGGCCGCCATGCGTTCGGCGATCAGTACAAGGCGACCGACACCCTGATCCCGGGCCCGGGCAAACTGCGCCTCGTGTGGGACGGCGATGACGGCCAGAAGATCGATCTCGACGTGTTCGATTTCCCGAGCGCGGGCGTCGCACTGGCGATGTACAATCTCGACGATTCGATCCGTGATTTCGCCCGCGCCTCGATGAACTACTCGCTCAACCTCAAGTGGCCGCTGTACCTTTCCACCAAGAACACCATCCTCAAGGCCTATGACGGCCGCTTCAAGGATCTGTTCGAGGAAGTGTACCAGACCGAATTCAAGGCGCAGTTCGATGCAGCGGGCATCACCTACGAACACCGTCTGATCGACGACATGGTCGCCTCCGCTCTGAAGTGGAGCGGCAAGTTCGTCTGGGCCTGCAAGAACTACGACGGCGACGTGCAGTCCGACACCGTAGCGCAAGGGTTCGGCTCGCTCGGGCTGATGACCTCGGTTCTGCTTTCGCCCGATGGCAAGACAGTGGAAGCCGAGGCCGCGCACGGCACCGTAACGCGCCACTACCGCCAGTTCCAGCAGGGCAAGGCCACCTCGACCAATCCGATCGCCTCGATCTTCGCGTGGACGCGCGGCCTGATGTATCGCGGCAAGTTCGACGAGACGCCCGAAGTGGTCGCGTTCGCCGAAACGCTTGAGCGCGTGTGCATCGAGACGGTCGAGAGCGGCAAGATGACCAAGGACCTTGCCATCCTGATCGGCCCCAACCAGCCGTGGATGAGCACCGAGCAGTTCTTCGAAGCCGTGGTCAAAAATCTCGAAACGGCCATGGCCGCAGGCTGAGTCACACGGCCCCCGCCGCCAGTCGCAGCGGGGGCCGCTTCAGCCGATATCAACCATTTCTTGCAGGTTTTTGCGTATTGCCGCAGCATAGCACCGGAAAGGTGAGTGCGTGTCGGTCCTTATCGCAATCTTCGCCATTTTCACTGGCAGCGCGGTCCTGCTCATCGCAGTATTGCTCTACTGGCTGCGCCAGCGCGCGCTGCAGGAGCCGAAGCCGCGACGGGTAAAGCCCCAGCGCCGCAAGACAAGCGCCGATGGTGAGGCCGAACCGGAACCCGAACCTGCCTCGCCGCCCAAGGCGCGCAGCCGACTGATTTCAGCCGCCTCGCTGGCCGAGGCCGAGGCCGCGAACTCCGCCCCGCAAAGCGTGCTGATCGAGCCCGCTATGGCCGGGCAAGTACCCGCTCCTCCGCCGGAACCTTACAGGCCCTCGCCCCTCGCCGCCGCCGCGCGTCAGGCCATCGTCTTCCGCCAGCATTTCCCGCCGCAACTGGGCGCAGAGAGCCGCAGCTTCTTCGGCGGCACGCCCTATGTGCCTGGAACACTGGAATGGCCGCACGATCCGGCGAGCGGCACCGCGCTCCATTTCATCTGCCAAGTCGATCTCGCTGCCGTCCCCGCCGAGGCGCGGCTCGGCGTGCTGCCCGATAGCGGCGTGCTGGCGTTCTTCCTCGATCTCCAATGGGGCGCAGGCGATGCCTACCGCGTGATCTGGCAGCAAGGTTACGAAGGCATGCCCTGGCGCGATCTCGATCCGCCAACCAATCTGACCACCGCCTATGGCGACGAGGCGGCCTATACCTGGCCCTGGGCGCTGACCCCCGAACACGGCATCCAGCTGCTGCCGCGCTGGCCGTTCGAGCCGGTGCGGATCGCGCTGCCGCCGGTTGCAGAGGATGATGAGGACACCGGGTCGCCTCCCTCATGGAGCGGCGGCGGCGAAGTGGAGGAGGCTTTGCTGGCCGCGCAGGAGCAAGGCGGCGAGCCCCATATCCTCCCCGAACCGCTCTCCCCGCCTGATTTCCTCGGCCCTGATGGGGAAAGCCTCGTCGCGCCTTGGGCCGGCTTCCCGCAGGATTGGCTGGCCATCCAGACCACCTCCGCCGCCTTGGTCCGCGAGGCAGACCGCGCGCTGCGTTTCCCGCGCCGCTCGCTCTATCCCGATCTGGACGATGCCGCGCGCACCGCGCACCTCAAGGCGGTGCTGGGCGAAGCGCAAGCCTGGTTCGA
>JBJXEK010000146.1:0-5807 GCA_046155055.1 Novosphingobium sp.
TGGTCGCGGGCGTGTTTTACCAACGCCAGACCGACCGGATCGTGGCGGACTACTACGTTAACGGGCTGAGCGGCATTCCCAATTCGCCGGCCGTGCCCAAATCGGGCGACGACCTCTTCGCCACGCGTGCCGACCGCGTTGACCGCGACTATGCGGCTTTCGCCGATGGTTCGTTTGATATCACGCCGCAGCTTACACTGGCGGCGGGTATCCGCGTGTTCAAGGCGAACAACACTTTCATCGGTTTTTCGGGCTTCAAGTCGAATACCACGGCGGCCAACTGCGTTGCTGTCGTCGCAGACGACCGCGTCTGCAACAACTTCGAGCGGCAGGCCAAGGAGACCGGCGAGACCCACCGCGTCAACCTCACCTGGAAAATCGATCCGGACCGGCTGGTGTACGCGACCTATTCGACCGGCTATCGCCCGGGCGGCAACAACCGCCGTCCCAACGTCAACCCCTACGTCGCCGATACGCTCACCAATTACGAGTTCGGCTTCAAGACCTCGTGGTTCGATCGCAAGCTGCGGCTGAACGGGGCGCTGTTCTACGAGAAGTGGAAGAACCTGCAGTACGGTCTCAGCCCGGTTGGCTCGCAGGGTGTTACGAACATCTACAACGCGGGCGACGCGCGGGTTTATGGCGCGGAAGCGGATTTCAACCTGCGGCTTGGCGGGCTCAACCTTTCGGGTTCGGGTGCGTTGATCGATGGCAAGCTAACCACGGACTTCTGCTCGTTTGACACCAATGGCAATCCGGATTGCACGCTTGGCGTGACGGCAGCGGCCAAGGGCACCCGGCTGCCGATCCAGCCGATCTTCAAGGGCAACGCAACCGCGCGCTACGAGTTCGAGCTTGGCAGCACAAAGGCCTTTGTGCAGGGCTCGCTCAACCACCAGTCGGGAACGCGTTCCTACCTCACGCGGAACGAGGCCAATCTTCTCGGCCGTACCAAGGGATTCGAAACGTTTGATTTCTCGTTCGGCGCGAAAGTCTCGGGCTTCGATATCTCGGCGTATATTCAGAACGCTTTCGACAAGCGCGGGATCCTGAGCATCAACACTGTCTGCACCCCGTCGATCTGCGGTGCAGGCCGCCGCTACTATCCGATCAAGCCGCAGGTGTTCGGCATCAAGCTCGGCCACGATCTGTAAGGCAGAAGGGCGGTTTCCTTCCCGCAGGGGAAGGGGCCGCCAACCTTACGGCCGATCCAGCACGTACCCTAGCGAGCGCACGGTGCGCAGCGGATAGCCCGCGCCCACTTCGCGCAGCGCGCGGCGCAGGCGGCTGACCCAGGCGTCGACAGTGCGCTCGTCGATCGGCTGTTCCTGCTTGCCCAGCGCCGCGATCAGCTGGGCGCGCGAAAACACATGGCCGGGTTGTTCCATCAGATAGCGCAGCAGGCGAAACTCATTGGGCATAAGGCCCACTGGCTTGTCCTTCCAGCGCGCCTGCAATGCGGCGAGATCAAGCGAAAGCTCGCCCAGCCGCAGCGATCGCACCGGCGCATCGCGCTCGGGCAATTGGACCGAAAGCACCCGGTCGAGCACCGCCGCGCGGTCGATCGGGCCGATGATGTAGTCGTCTGCTCCCGCACGCAGCGCGCGGCGCTTGGCGTCCGGATCGTCGTCCTCGAGGATCATGGTGATATGCGCGGCTTCGGTCTGTGCATCGCAGCGCAGGCGGCGGCAGAGCTCGAGGCCCGAAAGCTCCGGCAGCAGCCAGTCGACAAAGGCCCAGGGGCTCCCATCGAGCAGCGGCAGCGGCGCGGCCCAGTTCCAGGCATGGAACATCACGCGCAGATCGCCGTGGGCAAAGCTCTCCTGTCCGCCGGAGAGACTGTCGGTCAAAAGTATATCAATCTGCCGCATCGGAACCGGTCACCGGGAAGAGGGGCTGCGGGGTGCAGATCGGCTCTTTGTCGGCTGTCTGTGACGGCTCTATGACGATGTGACAATGGGCAAGCGACTAAACCGGCAGACCCACGTAATTTTCCGCAATGCTCGCTTGCGCCGCATCGCTCGAGGCGATGTAGTCGAGTTCGGCGACCTGCATCGCGCGCTCGAACGGGCCGTCGTCGGGAAAGCGGTGCATCAGCTTGGTGAGCGACCAGCTGAACCGCTCGCATTTCCAGACCCGGGACAGCGCACGCGCCGAATAACTGGCCAGCGCGTTGTTGTCGGCATGCTTGAAATAGCCGCGCAGCGCCTCGGTGGCATAGTAGACGTCGCTCGCGGCAAGGTTCAGCCCCTTGGCCCCGGTCGGCGGCACGATATGCGCGGCATCGCCGCACAGCAGCAGGCTGCCGTGGCGCATCGGCTCGAACACGTACGAGCGCAGCGGCGCGATGGATTTCTCGATGGCGGGGCCGCGAGTCATGCCCGCCGCTGCTTCGGGCCCTAGCCGGATGGCCAGCTCGTCCCACAGCCTGTCGTCGCCCCAGTCTTCGATTCGCTCGGTCAGCGGCACGTCGATATAGTAGCGGCTGCGCGTGTGGCTGCGCAGCGACGCGAGCGCGAAGCCGCGTTCGTGGTTGGCGTAGATCAGCTCGTGATTGCACGGCGGCACATCGGCAAGAATGCCGAGCCAGCCGAACGGATAGACGCGCTCGTATTCGCGGCCGACCGATGC
The DNA here is from genome assembly GCA_046155055.1 of Novosphingobium sp. Lineage (GTDB taxonomy): Bacteria > Pseudomonadota > Alphaproteobacteria > Sphingomonadales > Sphingomonadaceae > Novosphingobium. The sequence goes on from JBJXEK010000146.1 coordinate 2,632, forward strand.
CGGAATCGCCTTTCGCGAAGGACCGTGATAGCCATCGCACCCCGCGATGAAGCGCGCGGTCACAAGGTGATCGATGCCCTGCTTGCGGTAGGTGACCGAGGGCGTGTCGGTCTCGATATCGTGGAGCGTGACATCCTCGGCGCCGTAGATCACTTCCAGCCCGCGCCCTGGGGCGGCATCCATCAGGTCCTTGGTGATCTCGGTCTGGCCGTAGACAGTCACGGTCTTGCCAGTAAATTTTGCCACATCAATGCGGATCAGCCGCTCGCCGTCGGCGAAATTGAAGCCTTCCTCGATCAGCCCCTCAGCCTTGAGCCGCGCATCGAGCCCGAGCCGCTCCATCAGCTGAACCGTGATCTGTTCCAGCACACCTGCGCGGATGCGGCCGAGCACATAGTCGGGCGTCTGGCGCTCGATCACCAGACAATCGATGCCCTCGGCCTTAAGCAGATGGCCCAGCAGCAAGCCGGCAGGGCCTGCGCCGACGATGGCGACCTGGGTATGCATACTTCGCTCTCCCCGAACTTATGATGTCAGCTTGACAGGAGCGGCACGGTGAAGGAAGGCATAGGGCTGACAAAATCTGGTACATTCAGGACAAGCCCGCTGCGCCTTTCAGCTATTCCCATCTATACCCTCTATGGGGAGGATCAGGCATCCGATCAGCTGGATTTCCTGCATATAGAGACAATCGCGTCGCGTAGTTCGCTGCATGACTGGGAGATCTCGCCGCACCGTCATGCCGGATTTGTGCAAGCCTTGCTGGTACGGGAAGGACACGTGCGGGTCAGTTTCGATGGCGTCGATACAGAACAGGACGGGCCGCTCGCGGTCGTTGCGCCCGCGGGCACCGTCCACGGTTTCCGCTTTGATGAAGGCACCACCGGTTGGGTGCTGACTTTGCCCAGTGACTTCACCGCACGCGCCGAAGGACCCGGCGATCCGCTGCAGAACCTGCTCCTGCGCGGCGGGCAGCTGGCGCTCGATCCCGCCGCAGCCCTGCGCGTGGCATGGCTCGCCGGGGAAATGCTCGTGATGCAGGAAACCGCACGCGCGCAAGCGCCGCTGCGACGCGCAATGGCTGAGGCGCTGGTCCGCAGCCTCGTGCTGCCAGATGACGTCGCGCAAGACGCCCAGAGCCCGCAGCCCCGCCTCGAACGCTTCCGTCAGCTTGTCGAGGCGCACTACCGCGAGCACCGCGATCTCGATTTCTACGCCGCCGCGCTCGGCATGACTCGTCGCTCGCTCTCACGCCTCACCGCCGCTCGCCTGGGTTGCAGCCCTATCACGGTGCTCCACCGCCGGCTCGCCACCGAAGCGCGCCGCCTGCTGCGCTACACCGGCGCCAGCGCCGCGCAGATCGCCGCAGAGCTCGGCTTCGAAGACCCCTCTTACTTCTCGCGCTTTTACTTGCGCATGACGGGCAAGCGGCCTGGCGATGAGCGAGCCTAGCGCCTCCCCCCTGCGCCGAGGAATTGCCGGTTGCCTCTGGCGTTTCACGCTCTATGAAAAGTTCACAAGTATGAACTGGAGAGGCGCGTGATGGCCAAGATCAAGACGTCGCATGTCGGCAGCCTGCCGCGCGGGCCCGAACTTACCCCGCTGCTGCTCGCGCGCGATAAGGGCGAAGTTTATGATGCTGCGGCGTTCGACAGTGTGGTCGGCGCTGCCGTCGATACAGCGGTGGCCAAGCAGGTCGAGGCGGGCGTCTCGATCGTCTCCGACGGCGAACTCGGCAAAGTCGGTTACTCGACATACATGATCGAGCGGCTTTCCGGCTTCGGCGGCCATATCGATCGCAAGCCCGCCGCGGACCTTGCCGAAGTGCCCGAGCTGTCGAAAAAGCTCAGCGTGATGATGGGCAGCCAGGATTTCGTCCGCGCCTCCTGCATCGGCGATGTGCGCCTCGTTTCGCTGCAGCCGCTGCATGACGATATCCGCCGTTTCCGCGCTGCGCTCGACAAGTACGCCGCACCCGAAACCGAGGCTTTCATGAATGCGGCCTCGCCCGGCCTCATCACTGCCTTCCAGGTCAACCGCCACTACCCCAGCCACGAGGCTTATCTCGCCGATCTCGCCGATGCGATGCGCGAGGAATACGAGACGATCGTCGCCGCCGGCTTCTACCTCCAGCTCGATTGCCCCGATCTCGCGATGAGCCGCCACACCGGCTATCAGGATATGAGCGAGGCCGATTTCCTGAAAGTGGCCGCCGCCAACGTCGAGGCTCTGAACACCGCGACCGCCAACATTCCGCCCGAGAGGATGCGCATGCATGTGTGCTGGGGAAACTACGAGGGGCCGCACGATCACGACATTCCGCTCGAGCGCGTGATCGATATCGTGCTCGGCGCGCGGCCTTCCACCGTGCTGTTCGAAAGCGCCAACCCGCGCCACGAGCACGAATGGAAGGTCTGGCGCGATGCCAAGGTGCCAGCGGACAAGATCCTCGCGCCCGGTGTGATCGACACCTGCTCGAACTACGTTGAGCATCCGGAACTCATCGCCCAGCGCGTTGAACGCTTCGCCGCGATCGTCGGGCCGGAGCGGGTGGTGGCCAGCACCGATTGCGGGTTCGGCACCTTCGCAGGCTATGGCAAGATCGATCCCATCGTGACGTGGCGCAAACTGCGCAATTTGCGCGAGGGTGCCGATATCGCAGGAGCGCGCGTATGACGCCCGACCTGACGGAGGAAGATCGCCGCGCCATTGAACACGACTGCGCGCGGCTGATCGCACTCTACGCCAACCTCAACGACGAGGCGCGCTGGGATGAGGTTGCTGCGCTCTATGCCGAGCACGGGGTCATGGTGCGCCCGACCGCGCCCGATGCGCCCACGCATGGCCGCGCGGCAATCCATGCGGCGTTCACAGCACGTGCACCCCGCACCACGCGGCATGTGTGCAGCAATGTGGTCATCGATGTCGAAGGGCCCGATATGGCGCGCGGGATCAGCACGATGCTGCTGTTCACGGGGGAGGGCCCGCCATTGGTCGGGGTATTCCACGACCGCTTTGTGCGTACCGCAGAGGGTTGGCGCTTTGCCGAACGCCGCGGATCGCTTACGTTCGCCCCATGACTGGCGCGCCCTGATGGCCTCCCCTGCTGCCGCTCCGCCGGTGAAATCCGCCTTGCGCACGCTTGACGTGATCGAATTCGTCGTTGCGCACCGGCA